>JAEZJP010000036.1 GCA_023415715.1 Bacillota bacterium | reverse complement strand
GTTTTTGGATCAATTACGAAAAGGAAAATCCCTGCTTCATCCGGCAGGGTATCAATGGTGCCTTCATTGATCCAAATATTCATGTCCTTCTGGCTGTTGGCCCCGGATACGAAAGTATATCCTGCCTCTTTTGCTGCCCGTTTGGTAAGCTGGGCACAATCAAAGCAGACTTTTCCCATCCAGAGCTTGCGGCCATAATAAAAGATTTTCTCCGCATATTCGGGGTACTGCTTTGCCTGCGCCTGCAAATGGGCTTCGGTACATACCCAGCCTGTAGCCCCATAGATGTACCCGCACCCAACGCGGCTTTTTGCTTCCTGTGCAATAGCATCACGCTTTTTCATTTTATTCCACCGCCAATTCGCCAAGCCCGGCGTCAACTAGAAGTTCACGAACCTGGTCTTTGAGTACTTCCGGAACATCCCGGAATGCGGTTTTTCCAAGGATAACACGTTGCGCAAAAAACATTGCCATCATTGTTAAGTCTCCCTTCATCAAAATTTTTAGTATGAAAAAGGCGATGTTGGTCATAAAACCATCATCGCCAGTTCCGCTATAACATCCTCCAGGAATTCCCCTCGAGCGGTTAGTGCCTGAACCTGGGCTTTAAGTAGTGCCGTTTCGGTCAATGGTGGCGGCGGAATGGCGACAATATCAGCGGCGATTTCTTCCGGGGTGCGCTCCACGACCTGCCGACCATCCAATTTATAGCGCGGTATGCCTTCCTGCGTCAAAAGAGGTCCCGAAAGATAGTTACCTTGGGCGTGAGCGTACTTATCGCCATAGCCTTCGTCGATCTGTATCCATTCAGAAGTGTCATCAACGAAAATGTTGCTGTTTATTTCAACAATACAAACCTTATCGTTCGTGCGCACATATACCTTTGCCATAGATTTACCCCCTCTGGTTCATTTCGTTGCCAAATTCCTTATGGGTAGATTTCGGCATCGATCCGCAAATCGGTTGGCGAACTGTTACTCCCCTCAAGAATATACATAAGACCAGATGTTAAGCCCGAACCAACTGTTACTAAGAGCTTAGCGACATGGGCTGATATCCTGTCTAAGGATATTGCTGTAACGGCAGCGGTTATATTCCCTATTAGGTTCGTAACACCAACAAACGATACTGTTGGCAAAACTCTTAGGGTTTCTGGTAATGGCACTAAGATTAGGGCCGTTGTCGCGGAAGTTCCACGGCCTATTCCATAGGCTGGATATGTGCCTCCTAGCAAATTGCATGATAAATAATACCTTTGGCACATTGCTAATTCTTCGGCAAAAGGGCGAGAAACAAAAGGAGTTGCAATGGTACCTTCCTCGAGTTTTATATATTCTACGTCAATGGTAGAATCATATGTATCTCTATTGCCAAACCTCACATAAAGAATATCACTGGCAGCTATGGTTGGTAGTGTTACTGTCCCGGTTAAAGTGTAATTATATCCTGTACCCATATTGCTTATGGTAAGTAACACAACGCCATTATGTACAATCTGAATATTACATGGCATAGAACTGTTATACTTAACACTAAAAGTAACAGTTTTACCAGATAATTTATTCGGGTTTTCAATATACTGTGCTATGCATCTCCATGTTGTGGAAGGAGTTATACGCAAAGCTGGCCGGCCATATCTAGATGATTTGCTTATAGTTGTGCTTGCGGTTTTGCAGTCCCATCTATCCGCTGTATACCCCACCGCGCTAAAACTTGTGCCCCTTTGCCATACCTGAAAATCACCATTGATAAGCAGGTTGTCCCCTGGTATTAGTCCTCCGGCTTCTATCAGCTTTGATAACACCTGTTCCGGTGTGTCTGTCGGACCTGCTGGACCAATCTCCCCCTGCGGACCTGCGGGGCCGGTCGCTCCTTGCGGCCCTACAGGTCCCGTAGCGCCTTGAGGACCAGTAGGGCCTGTTGCACCTTGCGGCCCTTGTTGTCCTTGCGGCCCTGTAGGACCAACGGGCCCTTGTGGCCCTACGCCTATAAGCCCATCAAACGCGCCATTTTGAATAAGCTCAATCAGCTTTTCTTTTGTCAATGCCATTTTTCAACATCCTTATAACAATGCTATAGTCGCACGTAATTGATTCATAACTGCCGCGCTGGGTTGCATTCCAGCGATTTCAATCCATACGGGCAGCAGAATGTTGTGTGTTGTACTGGTTGCATCCCACCCGTTGACAAGAGTTGCAATTTCTTCAATTGCATTTCTGATTTCTGACACATGGGATGCCCATGATGCCATGGATGTTTCTCCGGCAATAATGCTTTCTTCCCAAACATAGGCGGAAAGGCCATAATATGCACGAATTTGATTGACGGCTTGCCTTAATTCATTCATATGTTGGGCCTTTATGCGGTTTGTCCCAGTGTATAGCATACCATCGGTCCATAATGGCGCGATATATTCAAAATTGCGCGTTGTCTGTGACGATGATACACCAAGCGTATCTGTAGATTTGGCCAATATGCTTTGTGTCCCTTCGGTAGCAGCGGAAGACCTGCGGAATACAAGCTTTTTCCCGGATGCCTGCGCGCCATCGCTGCTTGGCGTATATCCTGAAATGGTCACGCTTTGAGCCTGGTTTTCAGGTTCGTTCCCAACCGTCAAAAGAATTCTCGGGCGGCTGTTATAAGTGACCGTATCATTAATAGGCGCGGATATGTTGGGTGCGGAAGGGCTTGCGTTAGCGCGCAACATGCCATAAACTATAGATAATTCACTATTTAGCCCCGCTACTGTGCCTTTTGTCAAAATTCTATAATAATAATAATTTCCGCCCGTAGCTGGTGCTGTTACATTGCATCCTGGAGAGACGGTATCCGCAATCTTTGTATAAGTCCCACTTGGGGTTGTCGAGCGGTGAACCTCATACCCGGATATTGGGTTGTTTGATCCGGGGGCTTCACCATACCACGATAAAAAGGAGGTCGTACCCGGATTCACGGTTCCGGGATATGTAGAAATGAAGGGCGGGGCCGTTGGCGCAGTATAGGTTTGCGTGACAAGAGACGCTTCAGGGCTATACCCTGTGCTGTCAATATGCGAGCCGTCAGTAATAATCTTGTATTTATTCACTTCGCCTTGTGTTCCATTGGCTGTTACTTTGCAGCTACCGCTTGTAGCTGTGGTTGTTACATAAGAAAAGTATTCATATCCAGCGCCATTTCTGTTTACATAAACAAAATAACCATCTATCGGATTGCCGATTCCTGCGACAGCACCTGACCATGATAAGGTTACTTCTTCGTTTGGATTCGCATATTCTTTTGAAAGTGTAATGGATGTTGGAGCGCCACAAGGTGTATAGGTAATCGTGGTAAGCGTTACTTCCGGGCTGTCAATGCTATCAAGGCCCGTATAGGTTCCTTTCGTTACCACCTTATATTTATCTGCCGCGCCTTGGGTGCTATTTGCTGTTACGGTGATACTTCCACTTGTTGCCGTAGTATTAACTGTTTGAAGCAGTGCATAAGAACCGCCGTTTGTGCTCTTATAGATTCTATAACCCGTAATCGGGTTTTCTGTTCCGGGTGCAGCGCCGGACCATGACATGGTAACGCTTGTTCCTGGGTCGGCTGTTGTTTTTGAAAGGCTAACACTTGTTGGCCTTCCGCATGCGGTGCGGTTTGCTATGGTGGTAGTGATATCGCAATCTGTACCTCCGATGCGGGCAAGCGGCAAAGCGGAATTCCTAATATAGAGTCCGGAATATGCACTCGGATTTTCCGCCCATGTCTGCAACAAAGTTTTAACATCAATTTGCTTTTCGGCAGATGTTGTTGTATAACTTATTGACTTTGATATGGTTGGGCCATTGCAGTAACCAAGTAGGGCGGAATAACCACCTGACGTATTGCCCAACCATGAGCCGCTAATCAAACCAATGGTTACATTTCCGCTGCCGCTGGTGGTATCACCCTTTAATTGCATGCGCAAAATGGCAGATGCAATATATTCGATAATTTCTATGGATGCGGGGGCGTCTAATTTCAGCATGGCAATACGGTCACCGGATGAGCCAAAAAAATTGTTTACATCCGTTCCATAATATTGTATCGTTCCGCCGCCCACGTACAGCGTTGCACCATAGGTTTTTGTTAGTGTAGCCATGTTTTCACTTGCCCTTCTCAAGCATAGAAATTGCCAACAAACGACGCTATCCTCGTGATTGTCTGAATGGATATCCCGTATAGGTTGATCTGATAAAGCGCCTCTTGCCGCACGCTACCGCCTGCTCCAAGGTTGTCCTGCGTAAGTGTAGGAGGTACCGCTGCCGCCTCTGTGGCCGCCGCCGTGCCCTTAAGAACGCGGAATACAAGCTCATCGGCTACAGCGCCGCCGCCCCGTATAAACTCGGCTATGACCAAATCTTTGCGATACATGCCAGCGGTCCCGGATATAACGGGTAAATCCTCCGTACTCCCACCAGGAACGGAAAGCAAGTAGCCTTGACAACAATACATGCCGGAAGCAAGCCGGACGGTGTTGTTGTCGATTGCGGTACACGCAAGCGAACCGTCAACGTCAAGTATCCCACTTCCGCCAAAGCGCGCCCGGTTGGTTTGGGCTTCATCCTCGGCGTATATATGCGGGTTTGCAGTCGGCGGTGTATAGATTGTGATTGCCTTTTGCGCCATGCTGAATCAGCCTACTTTCGTTTGTATTTCAACGCCATAATCGTTGATCGTAAGAATCTTTTGCGCAATGGTGGCCTTTGCGGCCATGCCCGTAAGCCTATCCCTTGCACCCACGATATCACCCAACGCAAAATCAAGCCCCGCTTGGCTTGGGTCCATCTCTACGGTTTTGGTGGGGTTGTATTCTGTAAGCCGTTTTTTAGCCCCATCTAGTAGGATTTCAGGCGTTTCGGCGTTGGTATATTCATAAATGGTGGCGCGGTCTTCCCACGTCCCGGACGGCGCAATAGTGGTGATTGTCCCATCATCCAGCCTGTAGGCATGCCGTATGTCACGGTCAAGCAATTCGCCAGCCCCTAAAGCAATGACATGGTTATAATCATCAAGCCGTCCAATGGTGCTTATCAGGTCTACACCATAGTCTTGGGAAAGGTCTATGGTTTCTGAATGGTCTGTAATGTGCTCTGCGCTTGCCTTGGCCGCTCGTGCGATAGGATCGTAATAAAGCCGCAAGGCAAGGCCATACCTTGAAAGCAGGGTATGCATGGCATGCATTAAAACAATGAAGCGCCATTCGCCAGACACGTTAACCCCAAGGCTTTGTTCCGTCACTTGGAAAAGTGTGCCCATTGTAGGGCCTATAAGCTCTAAAAGCGCGGCGTTCGCATCGACGTTTGAAAGCGTCTTATATGCAAATCCTGCTGGCGGAGTGATGATTTTTCGCATCAAAAGCCCGCGCCAGATTAGGCCGCTTACTGTTACTGTCTCGCTTTTCGTGCTGTGCTTTACCCGCAATACCGGCCCGCCCCATTCCGTGCCCGCAATATAAACAAGATGATTTTCAAGGATTGGCCGCTTTTCCCATGCGTCTTCATCCATGGTTAGGGCAAAGCTGTTATCCTCAATCCGGGCCGTTGTGTCAATGGATGCTTGGGCATCGTACTTCATAAAGTCACTTATAAACCCTAGTTCGGCCCTGTTCTCATCGGCGTGTGTAAGCCTGTAGTCTATACCCATTGCGGTTCACTCCTGCGGTACACAAGCGTTATATCAAAATCCCATTCGCCGGCATATTGCACGGAAACAGGGCCGGGCGGTACGGGTTGAAACAGGTCTGACGTTTTGACACGATTGTCAAAGCAGTTAGTTATGGTGCCGTCCTCGTCGATTTTCACAATCGTTTGGGATTTTTGATTGATTTCCAGGCGCTGCCCATCCTGCAAAGTGACATTGACGCCATACTGATGGCTGCCGATTTGTAAGGATGGGTTCACGGCTGGCCCGTAGATGGTAATAACGCAAGGGGAAACCGTATAGTGATCGTTATAGAGGGTTTTATTGCTGTAGCCTGTCCCGAATCGGTAAGGATACCGAAGGTTGTATTTTTTGCCCCCGGAAATAGCCTCGCTATCACCCGCAAGAAAACGCTGATTGACTTCTGTGCACCAGAATGGTTCTGTAGCCAATACGGTGAGGCGCTTTCGTGCGAAATGAAAGCTTGTTGTCATTTCCTCAATTTCGGATTCAACACCCAAAAAGCAATTAAGGTATTGCCCATCAAGCCAAAGCTTTCCGGACTTATTATCGGCCATGTCTTTTTCCGTGATGGCGTGTAATTCATTCAACTGGTCTAGGCACTTTTGCCTTGTCGTGCCTCTTGAAACAATTGTCAGGCTTTTTGATTGCGGGCCATGGGAAAAGCGCGTAACTTTTCCGCCGTTTCCGTTGGGGCGCTTTTGTATCGCATATTCCCATGCGAAACTGCGCAAATCACTTGCCTTTACCCGTAGCCCATCAGCATCAAACCTAACAAGTTCCCCAAGGTGATTTTCGAAATATATCCCTCTCATGCCAGCCCTTGCACCACCTTTGCCACATATCGGGCAACTTCCCGCTCGTCCGCTATCACCGTGAATTGCAATGCCCCGGATTCCCGTAAAACCCTGATTATCTCGGATGTCAGGCGGGAAATAGTTTCCTCGGACAAGTCCAGCGCTCCCAATGCGGAATTCCGGCTTCTGTTGGAAAGAGGCGTTACAACCGTGCGCCCGGCTGATGCGGTTATCAGTTCAGGCCCTGCTTCGGCCACTATAGCCATTCCAGATACAAAAGAACCGCCTGCCGCCATCATGGGAATGGCCTTCGCAGCAACGGCAAACGAAAGGCTTCCAGGATTGATACGCGCCATGGCGTCACCCACAAGCGACGCGTATTTCGTGATGCCTGCCGCAATGCCTTGCACAAGCGGCAAACCCACCTGCTTTTCCATTACGCTGGAAGGTGAATGAATACCGAACAGGTTCTTAATCCACCCAATAACATCATCTACCCAACCAGAAACCCTGCTATATAGCCAATTTGTAAAGCTTGTGATACCGCTCCAAATACCTTGTACGATGTTTCCGCCAATAGAGCTTGCGGTGCTTCCTGCGCTGTCCTTTTTGCTGGATAGGCCGTCAATCAATCCTTGTCCGGCGTCCTGGCCTAAATCTTTCAGCACACGGGAAGGGGAATGAATGTCCAAAACACTTCGTAAGGCGTTAATGATCTCATCGCCTGTCATATTAGACATGTCTTTTAAGGCTGGTAATTTATCTTCCATTCCGGATAAAAGGCCGCGTAATGATTCGGTTCCGGCATTCTTCATATCCTTTGGAAGCCCATCAAATGCCGCCAGCATCATGCGCGCTGTATTTTCTGTTTCGGCGCTGATCTCCCCGCCCTCGGCTTTGGTGGTGGCAACCATCTGCAAAAACATTTTTGTGTTTTCACCGTTTAGCTCATCAATAATGTTCTTGAATTCTTTTGCGGATATCTTTTGTCCGCTATTAAGCCTGTCCCATTTGTCCTTATCGGTCGCAATCCATTTGGCAGCCCCATCAGTGGCCGTTGCAAGAGCTTGAGAATAATAGGATTGATTTTCAGAAATGGAGGCATCGTAATGAGCTTTAGCCTGCTCCAATTCCGCTTGATACGCCGCCGAACCTATATCATTCATTGCCTTATGCTTGTTTTCAATGATGGAAAGACGGGCGGTATAGGCTTGTTCCGTGATGGCGTTTGTCTGGTCAAGGGCGGCTTGGGCGTTGGAAATACGCTGCAATGCTGTTTCCTGGGTAATTGTGTCTTCCTCAAGCTGCAGCTTTCGCAATTCGGCAATTTGCTGATCCCTGTATAGTTGAAGCTTTTCAGCCTGCAAGGCAAGTAATTCATCATTATGTTGGCGTATGCTGTCAAGCTCTTCCTGCCGCAAGGCCCGATGCTCTGAAAGGGCGGTTGCAAGGGTTTCAGTGATGGCGTTTTCGCTTTCCTTGATGGCGCTGTCAAGCTGGGATACGGTTTTTCCGGTCGCTGAAAGTAGTGAGTTGACGTCGGCAATGGAAGGCTTAACGCCGTTTAGGGCCTCGGTAAGGGAAGGGGCATCCGCCGCAAAGTTTTTTAGGCTCTCCTTGGCCGATTCCGTATCTGCTGCGAAAATCTTGAAGGCCGTATATGCCAATGCCGCCGCTGCTGCGATTCCGGCCAAAACCATTCCAACAGGGGTTGCTATAAACGCCATGGCTTTGGCTATAAGGTCTGTGAACATAGCACTTAACATGGGCCAGTAGAACAAAATACTTCCTATGGCAGATATGATTTTCCCAAAGATTATAAGTAATGGCCCAAGCACAGCAACGATTCCCAATATGGTTACAATGGTTTGCTTTTGCCCCTCGTCCAGGCTGGTAAACCACGACGTAAGGTTTTTCATGCTTTCCACAAGCATGTCAATCATGGGGGTTAAGGCGGTAAATATGGCTTCTCCAAGGTCTGCTCCGGCAAGCTTGGCGTTGTTCAGTGCAACAGTAAGCTTGTCCGGCGCGTCAAGTGTAGCCTCAAAGGTATCTTGCACCACCGTTCCCATGCCTTCAAGGCTGGATGAAAGGTCATCCACACTGATCCGTCCCTCACGGATGGCCGAAACCATTTCAAGGGCACCTTTGGAACCAAACGTAGCTTGGGCAATGGCTAGGGCTTCCGTTTCGGATGATGCACTTTTGATAGATGCAATTGTTTTTTGAAGCCCTTGTTCTAGGGTAAGCCCTTCTTTGGTATAGCTTACGGCGGATTTCCGCATAGCCGCAAGGGCAGCGTCGGCATTGACGCCGTTTTCCTCGAAGTTTGCCAGCAGCCGGATACTTTGGGCCAGCGTTAGGCCCATTTCTTTAAAGGTGGCTCCGTTGGCCTGGACGGAATCCATCAGCTTATCAACGGAAACTCCCGTTCGTTGTGATTCGGATGTAATCAAACCAAGAACGCTTGCGGTGTCCTTTGTTTGCACATCCCATTGAGACATGATTTTTTGCGTTTTCCCAATGCTTGTATTTAGGTCGTTGCCATTGACCTCCGCAAAGCGCAGGAAGTCGGCAGAAAGGTTTTCAAGTTCCTTCCCGGTAGCATTGAACCGTGCATTCACTTCTCCTACCGCCGTACCGGCCTTTTCGGCAGTGGTTGGCATGCTTCCAAATACGGCTTTATAGGAATCACCAAGGCCGGCCAGGGCTTCACCCGTTGCGCCCGTCTTTGTGATGATGATATCCATGCCGCCATCCACTTCATTGAATGAAGCTATGGCGGCCCCGCCGATGGCAGCGGCCCCGGCTGATGCCACGGATACCTTTTTCCCGAATTCTTCTGTCTTGCTGCCAAAGTCCTTAAGGCTTTTCGAAGCCTGATCCGTCCATTGACTATGCTTTTTTAGCTCGTCTCCGGCAGATTTCAAGCCCTTTTCATAGTCGGCAAGCTTTGCCTCGGCATAGGTAAGCTCTTTGCGCTTCTTTGCTATGGCCGCTTCATCCTTTTCCTCGGCGGATGACATAGCTTCAAGTTCATGGTTGAGCACATAAACCTTCTGCCGTTGGCTTTCAAGCTGCTGTTCAAGCATGCGCTTTTTCGCAGTAAGCTTTTCGGTAGCCGTGGCGTTTTTGTCCATTTCGGCATTTTCACGGACGTAATCAGCATAAAGCTGGTCCTGCTCTTGGCGGATTTCTTTCAGCGATTTGATATAGTCAACGCTTCCGTCCGCCTTGAATTTTAGGCCAACTTCTTGAATGTTTTCATTCGCCACGGTTATCACTTCCTTTAATCATCAATAAAGCCAACCCTATTCGGGTCGGCTTGCCCTCTGCTTTCAAGCTCATAGCCAACGAGCTGGGTAAATTCAATGGGATTCATGTCCCAAAATTCTTCAATAGACAGGTTTAAAGCTTTGGCCGTATGGATCAACCTGACAAAGTCTATTTCGCCACACGGCCCATCAAGTTTTTTCCCGCTGTCATCCTTTTTGAAGCTTCATTGAATTCCTCGAAAACGGAATAAAGCTCCGTGAAGTCATCCGGGCTTATCGCCATTTCGCATTGCTCTTGGGTGGTTTGCGTGCCGCCAGAACGGACCAAGGCATAAAGCATATATCCCATTGCTTCCATGCCTTCTACCAGCAGTTCGCCGTATTTTTCGGATTCATGATCTTCCGTATTGATGGCAAGCATCTTTTTTTGGAGCACATTCAAACCGCCCGGATATTTGGTCATCAATTTGAGCGTGTAAAAATTCATGCCAACGGGGATTATCTCCCCGTTGGCAAGTTGCAGTTCCTTCGCGGCTATCTTCACGGCGCTACCTCAATAGGGGCTAGGAGCGGGGCCGCGAAGAATTCGGCTTCGGTAATTGGCGTTTCGCCATCCGGCACCAACTCGGTATAATAGGCAATTTCCCAGTTGCCATCCTCGTCAAACTCCATCACCTGGATATTGACGGTTTTGTTTTGCGAGTTTATGCCCTTGTCATCCTTGGTTTGGGCGGAGTGGTTGGCGGATACCAGCTTGCAACGCGGATACCACACGTATTTGTAGTGACCGCCTTTCATGGGGTATACAACGCCGTGGGCGAATTCTTCACCCTCATTCATGCCGCCGCGTTTCACGAAAGCGCCAGTTTTTGCGCCGCCTTGCATGCGGATTAGAATATTGGCCGGATAGGCCAAGGTTTCAATGCCAAGCGTGGGGGCAGAACGAATAATATCCTGGTCGGCCTGCTCGTTTGAACCCCACGCCGGGGCAGTCGTTGCTT
Organism: Bacillota bacterium; assembly: GCA_023415715.1. Lineage (GTDB taxonomy): Bacteria > Bacillota > Clostridia > Christensenellales > Aristaeellaceae > JAEWAH01. The sequence continues at coordinate 27,374 of JAEZJP010000036.1, read as the reverse complement.
CCTCGGTGGTGTCGATTTTGGCAACGTTCTTGAGCTTGGAAACCTGCGCGTCATAGCCGTTGACAGCGCCAACCTCTATGCTTTTAAAGCAGGTGTATTGAGCGCCAACACCTACAGATCGAAAAAATTTTTCCGTTACGATAGACATTTGTTAAACCTCCCTTGTATCTTTTGCCAAGATTTGAAGCAGTTCAGCGCGGTGCGCCTCAAAGGTAGGGCGCATGTGCGGCTGCGCCTTGACGTGGGTCTTTTTTGCTTTCTTTCTGCCAAAGCCTCCGACATCATGGCCGGATTCTTTAAGCCTGCCATACCATAGCCCCCAACCAACATCTGTTTCCGTTGTTGATGTGTTTTGGGTGTATGTGATACTGGCAAGCATTTTACCTCCATGGATTCCTTTACTGCGCGGGGATGAAAGCCCATGCATGATATCGGTGAATCTCTGTGCCGCTTCCGCCTGCCTATCCAGAATGCTTTCCGGCTGCGCCACCTGGATGCATTTGTCAAGATATTCATTGAGCTTCAAGCAGCCTGTGAAATCATCAGCCATCGGGAAGCGCCTCCGTTAGCTGTAAGGAAAACTCGGCTGAATAATAGTCGTATTCCTCGACGTATCCGCCGCGTCCCTGGAATGGTATCCCGGCATTACGCAAAAGGCGTATGACGTCCCATATGCTTTGCATGTTTTCGGGCCGGGCAATGTACTCCACCACCACGCCGATAATCAAATCATCGGCGGTGTTGCTGCTGTAGGTTTGGTCAAAATAGGTTTCGTTCCACACGACGCGGGGAAATTGGTTGGCGTCAGCCTTGCACCGGGTGACGGGGATGTTTTCAGGAAGCTGCGCAATAAGGGCTTGAAACTCGCTAAGCTTCAATCTTTTCCACCGTCCTTTCAAGTGACAGGTCGGTCACTGGCATTTGATCTTCGTCAAGCACCCCCTGCGCTTGGCGGATGATATAGGTGCAATCGTCGATCTTCGCATAGTCATCGGCCATGATTGTACCATTGCGCCAAATGCGGACAATGCGGTCAATTCGCGCATTGGCGGCACGCCCGGCAAAGAACCGCGTTGAACCAACTGTTCTTTCCTCGAAATAATCCTTTGCTTTTTCATCAAAGGTATAAACCGGGGTGTCACCGCGTGCGGCTGTGTTCCGCTTTACGTACACCGTTACCGTTCCTGCGTCATGCATTGGTATCAACCACCTTTGATTTTTGCTCCAGCAGCATTTTGTTGGTCATCCTGCGGATATAGGCGGGTGCTTCCTCGCCTGTCCGGCGCTTGGTATACATCCATGCTGCGGTGCCTGTCACAAGGATTTGATACCGCTCCACGTCCTCGGTGGTGTCCTCTTCTGGGAATTGAATGCCAGTGCTTTCAAGGTCTTGCTTGGCGGCGCGGAGAAAGGTTTTTAAATAGTCATCATCCGGCATTGCGCCAAGGCGGTTCAGGTCATAGCGTAATAATGCCAGCAATGTTTCTTCGTTCATCCGCGCCGCCTCCTGTCATGATTCGTTCAATTAAGCCGCAACCAACGCGGCAATAGCCGCTTGCAGTGCAGTATAAGCCGCATCCACTTGGGCCTGCGTTGCATTGGCATTCACGGCGACGGCCACGGCTGCGGCCAGGTCGGTTTCCATGGCGGACCATGTGGGTGCTGTATAGCTGGCCTCGGTCAAAGCGCTGGCCGACACGATCAAGGCATTCAGCCCGATCTTGTTGACGGCGGAATCGGTGAGCGTTACCAGCACCCAATCCTTGGTTTTGCCGTCCGTGTCCACATGGGCAGGCTTGCCGTCCATGCGCTGCAGGCCCTTGATAAGGGTTTGATCTTCGATGAACTTGACTTCGCGGGACGTTTCCAGCTTCAAACCGCTGCGCTCGGCCATCAGATACCGCCTGAAATCGCCGAACAGGATTTTGTTGGAATCCATGTACTGGCTGAAAACGACACGGAGGCCAGCCACATTGGGCTTGGAAACGTCGGGCACAATATGCCGTCCGGCGCTGTCAATGGTAATCATCTTGGGCACGATCTGCCCATAATAGGTATTGCGTTTCATGACGGCAATGATCTCGCCATAGGCTTCCTCGCCATCATCCACCAGGGCGATTTTGGAAAGTACGGCCCCCGCATCAAATGCGATGGCGGCAGGTGCGTTTGCGGCGGCAAGGCTGGGAATGATGCCAACCATTTGCTTACCCGCCGCGCCGGTGCCCTTGAGAATCGCCTTGTCCCTGGCCTTGGCGATGGATTTCGCCAGCTTCTTTTCGACGTATTCAGCCAGATTAATCATGGCATCGTCGATAATGTCATTAGGGATGGACATGTAGCCGCCAAGCTTCCAGCCGTCAAGCTCCACCTTGGCAAAGGTGCCTTCAAGCTCGGACAGCGCGCCAGACATTTCCACCCAAATGGCTTCGGGGTCTGCACCGTCCACGATAACGCGCATGGTGCCGCCCACGCTGATGGTTTCCACTTCGCGGGCCACGGTGGAATAGTCGCCCATCCTGTCAATGATGCGGTTCATGACAACGTCCGGGACAAGCAGCCCGGCGTTGGTCAGGCTGGCGCGTTTTTGCACGGCATCGGAAAGCTGTGAATAGAAGTCGCGCACTTCCTTCTGCGCAAGGGATTGCCGGATCACTTCACGGCGGTTCATGGGCATGATACTCATCCTCCTGTTTTCGGTTTCTTCGGTGGTGGCGGGCGGCACGGCGGGCTTTTGCTGGGATGCTTCCTTTTGCGCCCGTTCGGCTTCTTCCAGGTCTTTTTCAAGGCTGGCAATTTCCGTTTCAAGGGCGCTGGTATCCTCTTTGTTTTTTGTCACCTTGCCTTCATGCTCGGTGACGGCAGCATCAACAACAGCCTTTTCCTCGTCGGTTTTGGCCTCGTTGATGCTGTCTTCCAGTTCCTTTTCCCTGGTCTGCAGCGCTTGGGCTTCACCTTGCAAAGTGGTAAGGGCCGCGCGCTTTTCCTCCAGCTTCTTGCGAAGCATCAAGGGTCTAAGTGCCATATGGGTTATACCTCCTTAAGTCGTTTGCGCATTTTCTCGCGCCAGGCATCATCAGCCCGCTTTTTGATCTGCTCATATTCCCGCTTCCGTGCAGAAACGCTGGTTCCCTCATAGGCTGGGAATGTAACAGGGCTTACTTCGAAAAGCGGATCAACGCGAAGAATCGTCCAATGAATGGTGCCGTCTTCTTTGTAATCCGTTTTTTCCTCGGCAATGATGAAGCCAAAAGAACACTGGTCAACATCGCCGCGCTTGATCCTTGCATAAAGGTTCATGGCGTCGGTATCGTCCGGGTTAATTTCGATGCGCGCCCATAGTCCTTTTGCATCTTCCCGCAAGGTAAGCGTGCGGGATTTGGCGCGGCCAAGCACCATATCGTCATTGTGATTCACAAGCGCCCGAACGTCGCAGGTCTTGAGCGCTTCCGTAAAAGCGCCCTCGGCTATGCTCTCGGTGGCTCCCGGCCAAAGCACATATATTTCATTGAAAACAGCAAAATAGCCCTCAATGAATAAGGCTTCTTCCTGGCTGTCGGCGCGCTTTTCGCGTCCGGCTGTAAAGGATGTGGCATGATACCTTAATTGCCGCTCAATCCTCGTTTCCTCCGGCATCTCCGCCGCCTCCTTTCAGCTTCTTTTGATCTCCTACCATGTCCATGGGGATGAAGTTTTCCAGGATTTTAAGCTCGTCCAGTTCTTCCAACGGTGACATTCCGATCCAGTTGCGGACCTCGTTTCCTGTCATAAGGCCATGGGCCGCCAATGTATCCCCAACGGCTGCAAGGTCTTTCAATTCGTAGGCGTACAGGCTGCGCGGGTTAAGGGATACGTACCGCTTCGGGCTTATCAGGATTTTTCGGGTCATTTCCTGCTCAATGATCTGGGCATTGTGCATGACCACGTTTCGGATGGCGTTGTTATGCTCGTCCCTGTTGAATGGTCCAGCGCCAACGGCGTATAGGGGTACACCGAATATGCCCGCAACTGTCTTTTTATCCAGGGTGACGCTTTCATTGATCGCCAAGTCTGTAAGGGATAGCGGCTTGATGGTCTGGACATCCATCAAGCTTGTGGGCACAATCCATGGTTCGCCTGCCTGTGTTGGCCCAAGGAAATCCTCAAGGATTTTTGTGCGCCCTTCCGGCGTCATGTCCGGGTAATCGGCAACGCGAATAATAACGGACGGCTTCCACTTGTCGGACATAAACCCTTTGCGTGTGGCTGCGGCTTGGCGCAAGTTTGAAGTAACGTCCTTAAGGGCTACCCGGTATCCTGTGCCAATGTACGGCCTTTCCGTATCTGGATGGCATACGAAATGCAATACCTCGTCCGGTTGATATGGGGTGCCATTAACCGTGATGTAATAGCCGCCGTCTGCTGTATCAGTGAAATTGACGCGGCTTGGGGGAGCCGGGCGAAGCTCGTCCAGATATCCGCCGTTGGTTATGGGTATTGTGATTTGGTTGCCGTCTCCCTCAAGAAGCATGGTGCGTACAATGGCAGAAATGAAGGTTTTGCGGGTCATCAAGCGGTTTGGCTCAATGTCAATTTTTCTGGAAAGCTCGTCCTTGATCCTTATATCTCCGCTTTTCCCGTTTTCCATCATTCGGATGGTCATAGAGGAAACCCGGTCTGCAATCCAATCCACTGCCATCTTGACTTCCGGGTTATCGCAAAGCCTTGTGTAGCCCGGAACAGTCAGAACGTCCTTTGCATCCTGGGATAAGAACCATCCAACGGTGGGGGTAATGCTTCTTTCCTGGGGCTTGTCGCGTGCTCGGCTTTGATACCTGGAACCCTTTTTGCTCATGGAAAACCCTCCTACTTGTTGCCAAAGTATGTATTGACTTCGCCTGCACGTTCAAGGTGTTCCAGGCGGCGAACCACGGAAAAAACAGATGCATCAAAGTAATCAATGCGCTGTTCCGGCTCCACTTTTTCATACTGGATCATGTCATCACTTTTTTCGATGGCACGCACATTCTGTACGCAGTATTCGTAAGCGTCCGAATGCAAGTAATAAAGCAGGTCATTCTTGGCCTGCTTTTCGATATGGCGGAACCCTTCGTTTTTCTTGATATAAAGCTGCGGTTGGTCAACAACCTTAAACCCTGCCTTTTTCATGCCAATATAATATTCGCGGCAGAATTTACGGTCATGGCCTATTTCCTTGATGTTAAATCCCATGGCGCGCATGGCCTTGAACCACTTTACAACATCATCCGCAAGCACTGTTGGGGTATTGCTCATGGTCAATATTCCATCATCCTTCCAGCCGAAAAGCGGGATATTGTCTTGATCCGCCTTTTCTTTTGCCATGACGATGGGGAAAAAGCCATGGGTGATAAGGATGTCAACGCCCTTATAATCACCATTCAAGGATGATGCTGTAAGGTCATGCAGCTTTGACATATCAGCGCCGCCGTACCACTCAACAGGGAGCTTTGCAAGAAATTCAAGCTTTCGCTTGTACTCCCATGTCGGATCAATGCCGATTTTCAATTCGGCGGCTTTGTCGGAATTCTGGAACTCGAAAATGTTGAAGTATGATTTCAGGGATGCCGTGTAGACGTTCAGGGATTTTGCAAGAAAATCTTTCTTTTGCTGGGGGTCGTTGCTGGCATCCAGGGCATCCCGCGCTATATCGTCCGGCCTGATGGATACACCATAGTTGGGATTTGCCTTTTGATGCTGTACCCGGTCCATAATGTCAACGTCGCCCTTTTTGTCTTCATCGGCTTTGCAAATGAAGATGAACAAGGCTTCATCCCGCTTGGCTCTGGCCAGGATATCACGGCAAACCTTAAGGCGCTGATAACAAAAACTTGTCATGTTATCGCCCGCCGTGGTTATGCCAATACAAAGCTTGTTGGTGTAAGCCTTGCCAGCTTCCCGGATGACGTTGTATTGCTTGGCGTTTTTATAAGCATGAAGTTCGTCGCAAATCTGAATATTGCTGTTCAAACTGTCGTGCTTGTCGGGATTTGCGGCCAGCGCTTCAATGCGGATGGAAGCAACAGTTTTTCCGTTGTCATCGGTAAAGTTCCTGGTAATTGAATGCTCGGAGTTATTGTCAAGCACTCTGAAATTATCCAGCTCGCCGATTTCCCGCAAAGAAAAAGTGATGTCATTGAAAGATTGCAGCGCTTGTTTTAAGGCAGCGCCAACAATATAAATTGACGAGCCGGAAGCCCGTTCAAGCAATGCAAGCCCCCATGCCAAGCCGGCCACAAAGAGCGTTTTGCCGTTTTTCCGTGGGATGTAGATAAAAGCCTCTTTGAAACGCCGCTCATTTGTGCCCTTTTTGTAAAAGCAAAGCAGGTTAACAACAATGAAAATCTGCCACGGCTCAAGCAAAAGCGGCTTGCCCATAAGTGGCCCGCCGCTTAGTGTTTCGCCCTGGTTGTGCTTCATGGTTTTTTCGATGATGCCTATAACAAATTCGGCGGGCCGTGGCCGAATATCATAGGCTTGCACATTGGCAAGGTCATCTATAAACCGCTGCGCGCCTTGAATGCGCTCGACGTTGGCGACGATCCGCCCGGATACTATGTCATTGGCATATTGCTCTGCAATGTGAAAATAGCGCCACTCATCCACTCGGTCCCAATTCCTTTAGGGCCTGCGCAAGCGCTGAATCAGGCTTCTTTTTCTCAAAAGCCTTTTCATCTGCCTTGAGCAATCCCTGGGGAGTGAGGCCCAAAGCATTGGCATAGGTTAAAATATCCTTGCGCAAAGTTTCAAGCGTTGTCACAATGGGAGCCTTCTTTACTCCTGTTGCCGTATCCACTTCGAACTTGTATTTTGACTTCCTAAACTGCGTTTCGATAGCGGAATATTGCATCTTAAGCTGGGCATACATTTCAATTGTTGGCTCGAATTCCGGCTTATATATGCCCAAGTTTTGCATGTCCTTTTTTGCTTGGATATAATGTTTGTTTTTTTGTGCCATTGGCCTGTTCCTCCTTCCCATAAATCTTTTGTACGTGCGCGTGGTTGGAAGCCTCTCCTTCTGCCCCGTTCTTCCCTAATTCAAAAACAGGGGGTAGGTGGTGTGGGGGATACCTTTCGTGCAGCGCTGCGATTATCGCCGCCTGTACCTGTCGCCGCCCTTTTCCGGGTGGTGTTTGTTGTGGCATGCGTCGCAATCTGCCGCCAAGTTATCAGGATCAAAAGCAAGTTCGGGAAATTCTTCAACGGATTTTTTATGATGCGCCGTTGTTGCTGGTGTTGTTCGTCCGTATCGCCTGCACTCTTGGCATAAACCTTGTGCCCGTTGCAAACATATCTCCCTTGCCCGCTTATACCGCTTGTCATTGTATATTTGCTTCCTTGTCATGTGAAGCGGGCTTTTAGGTAACATGGTCATCCCTCATATTCCCAAACGCTTAGGTATTTCAAGGCATAAGAAAACCCCGCTTCGTTTTCGAAACGGGGTTTGTATATACCTTTACAATCATATATTACCATACCCGTAAAACCCTGTCAATGTATCATACTAAATTTTTATTTTATACCGAAAAGCACTACATGGTTCCGTATTCCTTTACGGCTAATAGCCATGGTAATTTCCCCCATTATTATTTATTTTGTGATATAATACAATAAGATTCAAAATGATGAAAAGGAGGAACATCCATGTATAATGACTTCTATGAGCAACTTTCAGAGGACAACAGGGTGAAGAATCTTTTTCCGGTTGATAATGAATGTGGTTTCTATGAGCTTTGCAGGGATTTTGTGGCCTTTGCCAAATCCGGGATTGATAACATGGTGAATGTTGATGGCAAACTTGCCCCTTGTTATACCGCTGGTTCTATAAGCGTTGTTTCCGGACAAGTAAAGCAGTTTGCAGAAAAGCACTCCATAAAAGATTTGAAGACGCTGCTTGCTATCGCTAATGATTTCTTTGATAAATCAGCAACAGAGCAGGAATTGAAGCAATTGGCCTTCAGTTATCGGGAATCTGGCAACGATCTCCCTAAGGGATATTCGCATACAACCGCATTCATGATTGACTTCCCCGATAATGTTATAAATCGTATAATCAACACTGTTTCAGGTTTATGACATAATTCATGAAAGCAAAACCCTGCATCATAGGTGCAGGGTTTTGCATTTGCTCAATACTTGAAATTCTGTACCGCCGCTGTTATTTCGTCAAGCTCAATGCCTATATATATCTTGGTATCCTTCTCTGTGTGATGGTTGAACAGGACCATGAGCGTGGCAATGTCCTTGGTACGGCGGTAATAGTGATATCCAAAGGTTTTGCGCATGGTATGCGTGGCTATGTTATAAGGCAGTCCCATATCATCGGCTATCTCTTTCATGTAGTTATAGGCCGATTTATAGCTGATGGGCCGCGCTTTGCCATCCTTGTCATGCTGGCGGCTGGTGAAGATATATTCATCATCCGACACGCCGCGCAATTCCCTCTTGATGAACTTTTGCAAGTGAAGCGGAATAGGCAATTCAATGACTTTCTTTGTCTTCCGCTCCTTGATCCTAATGTGCGTTTTCCCGCGAATGTCGCCGGCCTTCATCGGCAGTACGTCGCACACTCTCCGTGCCAAGTAGATGCCGCACTCGAACATCAGGTATTTACGCCGCCCTTTGTCGCTCTTATCATCAGCCAGATGCTTTTCTATTTCATGGATGATCTCAATGTCACGGATCGGCTGTACTTTCATGTTGATTCTCCTTATAAGAAAATTTCAAACAATCTATTCAAGGAGTGCATAGTTTTTTCGATTTTGGCCAGAATAATCAATGAAAACCTAATCTAGATATTTTCATTTTTAAACAAAAGGAGAAGTCTGTATGCTCAAGAATAGCAGTTATGAAAAGGTTTCTAGGAAAATTAAAATTGAACTTTCTTTCCATGAGAACAAAAAGTATTCGAGCAAAAATAATAATGATAAAAAGAAATCATATGGCTTCATATCATTCATCATCGGGATAATTGGCTTATTAGTTACTTTGATATCGCTGTTCATAAAATAGCACGACTTTCCTTTTTACGGTAGATTCTGTAAGTTTGAGCTTTCCGCCGACCTGTGGCCTGCCTTACGTTTTGGCTCCTGATTTTCTGACTTTCCGTATTGTTGAAATAACGGAAAGTGATATGATCCACCATTGTTATTGATAGCACTTTGAATAGAACCTTCTATTAACATTGATATTCTCAAACGTTTGGTTATTTCTTGTTTGCCCTCTATTAAGAGGATATAAGCTCAAACATATTAACTTGGGCCTTTACCTTTTCAAGCCTTTCTGACGCTTTCATAAAAATCTGTTCATCCTTTTCATAACCCCAATACTGATAACCAAACAAGTGACAGGCTATAAGGCTTGAGGCGCTACCAACATGAGTATCAAGTATCTTGTGTCCTGATTTTGCGAATTTGCTTAAAGTCCATGTATAAAGAGGAATGGGCTTTTGTGTTGGATGAATTTTTTCTTCCGCATTTGCTCCCCCCGTGTTCGAATATCGAAAGAGCGCTGCAGGTACATCGAATGATGTCCAGGCAAGTTCAAACTGCGAAAAGTTCTCCCATGGTTGCACCTTGTCCCAAGCCACGATTCCGCGTGTTGGTGGTAGTTCGAAGTAATTACCGCCCCAAATGATTTGATTTTGCGATACCCTGAACAACTCTTGAAAATACTCTTTTGATGGCGGTTGGCTATCCCATGAACAATCCATGCGCTGAAGGGCTCGGCCCTTGAGCTTTCCGGCTCCCTGGTTTAGCCTCCCCTTGCGCAAGCGTTCCGCTGCGCTTACTCCTGGGTATCCATCACCTTTTCGGCTTTTATTGGATCCCATGTGCATCTTGGGGGCATTGATTCCATAAGGCGGATCCACAATAGCCAGCGAAAAGAACTTGTCAGGGAATTGTTTCAAGGCATCCATACAATCCATGTTATAAAACCCTGGAGCTTGAATCATTATTACTTACCACTCCTTACAAGTTAAGAATTTTCTGCCTCCTTACTGGCCTTTTCCCTTGCGCGTTTAATCATGGTGCTAACACATTGCTTTGTGACACCAAAGGCATGTGCTATTTCTATTTGCTTATATCCGGCAGCAGAAAGACGCATTGCATCCCCGGTTTTGCCTTTAAGACTTTTCAAAACGAAGTTTGCATTGTGGGAACAAATAATTGTTTCAAAATCCACCTCATACCGCAATAAGTCTTTGATTTTTACTTGATCGCCTTTCTGATTTTCAATTACCTTGGACTCAAGTGATAGCGTTAAAAGCTGTGTACGCGTCGAAGCCTTCAAAAGATAAAACTTTGCGAACTTATAGGCGATTGTGGAAAAGGCTCCCTTTGATGCGTCATATACTTCTGCTGCCCTACATAATCCCTCAGTTGCGATTTGTACCTTGTCATCAAGCTCAATCGTCGGATTACGCCATCTATGCGCCAGTTTTCGGGCTATATCAAGGTGATCCTCCACAAGTTTCCTTTGCTCGTCGGTCAACATAGGGCTATTCCTCCACGTCCAGGCTTATAAGGCCATATGCTGCCGCATGCATGGCGCACCTGTTGACGATGTTGTCACGCCAGCGGTATGCCTTGTTTTTGCCTATGCCCGGCATATCCTCAATAACCTTCATGGGGGTATGATTGATGTAAAAAAGCGTGATGAAGCGATATTCGGGCTCACCCCTGAAATAATCATAAGTCCGTTCAATGGCATCAACCCATTTTCCGATATCGCACCCCTCGGCCAGCTTGATCCCTAAAATGGCCGTACTGTCAGCGTGCTTGCTATGCCCTGTCGGAGTGCCATAGTCAACGCCAACGCTGCCGAACAGGATATCGGCCCGTTTGCCGGCAATGACTTTGCGCAATTTGGGCAGATTGTGCATATGCCCTTCAATGCTTTTATAAGGCTTCCCGGCTAAAGGTTTCATTGTGCGGCTTGCTCCTTTTGTGTTGATTCCGCTATCATTCGTGCGGCAACTTGATTAAGGTCGATCTCGCCATAGCTCCTTTGGGTGTATTGCTGCTCGGTCACGCGCTTTCCAACATGCTGAACCGGCTTACAATCATTATCAGGCCCGCCGTTCTTTGCCCAAGCTTTAAGAATGGCCTCAATATAGCGCCAAGAACGGCAGGATGCTTGCCCACCCGCAGCGCGGTTCATCGCTTCAAGCAGCCATTTTGAAGTGTAGTCTGCAATAAGACCGTTGGCCTTGATCTCGTCTGCCTGTGCCCATGCCATGCCCATCTGACGGGCGCGCGCTTCAATGGCATGCATATCATCCATGTGCCGGTGTCCAAGCGAATCCATTTCTGATTCAGAAAGCAATGGGCTGTCGTGGTTGTCTTCCTGCGCGCGTTCGGATACGGATACGGATTGGGATTCGGATACGGATTGGATTGGATTACGGGGACAATTACTATCATCTGATATCATTTGATTGCAGATGATAGCGGGTGCTATCGGTTGAATTGAATCGTTGGAAGGTGCTGGATACTTGCTTTTCTTTGCCCGTATTTGCTGGTGACGATCCCAGTTCACAGTCTGCACAAAGGGCTTGCCATCTACTGCGTAGAGGCTCACCAGTCCGGCAGAGGCGAGCTTGTTTATGATCTCACTCATTTGTCCAAGGCGGATATCCTTCAAGGGAAACAGGCGCGCCTTTAATACAGACGCGCGGCCATCCATCCTGCCGTAATCGTCGCAATTGACAAGCAATCGATAAAAGGCCGTTTCTTCCAATGGGGATAATTCATCTATGGTTTCGCTGGTGCAGATGCTTTCCTTTAGTATGCGGTTGGGCATGTGGCATCCCCTTTCAGGCGCTAAGCACGCTGCGCTTGCCTTTGTAATCGCCGTTCTGATGCCTATAGAGGATTTCCAGTATATCCATGCGGCCCTTGTTCCTGGCGTCTGTAATGGCATCGCGCAGGGCATCCCGCATGGATTCATCGTAGGGAATTAAATAGTTGGATACATAATGGTAGAAGCGCATGCGGCATACCGTCCCGCCGAATATAGGAAGGTTCTCGCTTGCGATTTCCGGGCAGATAACGGCATGCTGGATAGGATAACGTACCATCCAAAGAATCTTTACAAGGGTATTAAGCCGCTGCTCGTCCGGGTTATCCTTGATCACTTGCGCCACATACATATCCTGCAGGTCGGGATCGTACACCGTGACAAACGAACCGGCCTTAACCATTGCTGTCACTCTCCGCATAAAGCTGGTGAAGCTTCTTGGTAATGGCATAGCTGCGCCAGCCCCGGATATACTCAAGGGCAAATTGGAAACTCTTTTTTGGTATATCGTGATAGTTTGAAATGCTGAACTCGTCTTTTATATCATGCCATATAGCCGTTCGCACTTTGCGGCCGGCCAGTTTGTAAGATACATGGGCATTATCGCAGTATTCCCGCGCCCGGCTGCATACGGCAAGCTGGATTGTTCTGCCTTCCGCGCCGGTGACGGTAATCAGGTTTTGAACGATGCCTTCGAGAGTTTGAATACGTTCATTCAACCCAAGAAACACCTGCGCCACGGCATTTAGGCTCTTTCCAAGGTCCGCAAGCTGCTTTTGTACTGCCGGATCCATCAGCGCATAGCCATGCATGTTTGCATGCTCTTGGGGGCTTGCTGCCACAATGTTTTCAGATTGTCCCATTTATACTGCCTCCTTTCGTATTTGACGAACCTTCGTTCCAAGGATTTCAGGTCGCAGCCATTCTCGCTGGAACCTTCCCCACGATTCATCCTTCGCGCCGTCCGGACCACGGTATAACATTGCGTAAGGCATGAACCCTGCACGGACAGTATCAATCAATCGCTTCTCAGCTTTTTCGAAGGTATCCCCCTGATAGCCGATCAGGCAATAGCACGCCATGCTATGGCTCTCAAATCGGTGCCCTTCCTGTTGCATGATCTTACCCGCACATACCAGCGGTTCATAATCATCCTGCGTATCAAACGCAAAGTACATTCTTTTTGCATGGATTTCACGGAGCATTGCAGCATGCCAGGATTTCAAAATCCTAGCCTCAAGCCCCCCCGTAAATAGCGCCCTTTCATCCTGGATGGCCAACATGGCGAAAGTTGACCGCACATGTTCTTCAGAACAGGCAAGGAAATTATCGTCCATAATATTCCAGCCTTCTCTAATCGTCTGCTCCCGCAATTTTCCCTCCCGTTTCGGGACAGAACAAAACCAACAGTTGTTTGGACATCCCCGGCTCGTAAAGGTACAACCCTTTTTGATGTACATTCCAGGAATGCATTCTTCGCTTCGCATACCAAGCGCGGGACCGCCAACCCTAACAGGTACGCCCACAGCACGCCATGCCTTTTCCAGAATTTCAGCTGCCCACATATCCCAGGTGAATGTAACCGATATGTGAACCTCGTCAATATCCGGCATGGCAAGGAATGGAGGTAAGGCAGTTTCCCATATTGGCGTACCATCCTTACGTCGAAGTAGCGCCCACGCCATGGAATCATCAGGCGTTAGACTGGTGCGGGAAGGGAATACACGCGCTATGCGCACTGAATACCACTCCTTACACCACCGCGCTTTCGTGCGCGTCCACGTACTGTGTGCCCTCGCCTATGGCCGTCCTGGTGCCCTCTACCCATTCCGCCAGCACATCCACCCACTGGCCGTAAGCCTGCCGGGTATCCTGCCCCATGGCCTTGAAAAACGGTGCCATGTTGGGGGCCATTCCGACGTCTCCAAGGAATTGCTTTATAGTAGAAGAAAACGCATCCAGGGATAGAGGGCTATTGCCGGTCAAAGGCTGGTCCGCCCTGGTTTCCTTGAGTTTGCGAAGCTCACTCGCCAAGCGCTGCCGCTCCGCTTCTTGCTCCATGGCATAGGTTTCAGCTTCATCGGCCCGCTGTTTCTCCTGGGCTGCCTTGGCTGCCTGTGTCTTGATCTGCTCATAGTCAGCCGGTGGAACTTCCACTTCCACAGGATCCGGCTGCGATGTCCTGGCGGTTTCAAGCTGGGCCTCCAGGTTGTTAGCCCGCTCATTCTCGCTGTAATACTGCTGGCAATACTGCTCCGCAAGGATCTGCTGGTGCTGGGCTATCTGCATTTGGGTGGAAAGCTGCGCGGCGGTTTCGGTTGCAAGGTTCTCTGCCGCATGCTGGGCCTTCTCGGCGGATTCCTTCTCATTTACAAGCTGCTGAATTTGCCTAGTGCTCTTTTCGTCTGCCTGCACATCCTTGGCAAACTGTTCCCGCTCGTCTTCCGGCACGTCCAGCAGGGCAAGGGCCTTGGAGTATGGAAGATTCATAAGGCTGGGCGTCTTGGGAACTTCGCGGGCAATGCGCATGAAGTTGTTGGCGCTAGACTGCGAAAAGTTCACCTTATCCCGAAGCCAGTTCAAAAACTGCCCGTGCTCCAGGCGGCTTTTCACGTCCATGAGCATCTTTCCGATGATGATAATGTTTTCCGTTATCATCCCGGCCCTGGTCTTGATCTCCATTTCGATTTGCTCAATGGGCATCAGGGATATGCTGTCGGGCTGTGCTGCAGGCGCGGGGACTTCCTGCTCAAGGGCAAGTGTAAATTTCTCTTGCACAATATCACCCTTTCTTTTGTTTATGAAATGGTGCCGGGGGCAGGTATTGAACCTACCAGAAGGGTTATGCAGCCCTGTCATGCTTCCAGCCCCGGCATGTACCGGGCTTAGCCCGGTGTTATTAAAGCTGTTGGGTTAGGCGATCACCACGGCGGGGATATCGGAAAGCGCTTCTTCCAGATAAACCCCGATCCGCTTCACGGCCTCATTCTTCCATACGCCGCCGTCAGCTTCGAAAAGGGCAGCTTCCGGGCCGCTCTGTGCCTTACGGATGCGCAGCACAAAGGGCGACGCCGGCTGTTCCACTTCCTCAAAGGTGCGGAAGGGGTAGAGGGTAAAGGGATTTTTGACAATCGCTTCTTTGACGGTGGAAACGCCATCCTTAAGGGTCACGCGCTGGGACATGCCGTCATCCGCCGTCTGTGCCTCATTTTCCATACGGATGTTGCCCACCAGGGATGCCACAACCGCATAGTCGCCGGCCTCCGCATCGCCGCCTGTGGCGATCTCATTGAAATCTTCCGGCGTGGGCTGGAAGCGGGTTTGTAGGTGAATCATGAAATCTTCCTGGTTCATGTACTCATTGAACTTGATTTTGGGCGGATTGAACTCGCAAAAGGCCAAACGCGCCCTTTCATTCCTGCGGCCATGGCCGGGAGTGCTCACAGTAACCAGGGTGGGGCTGATGACATGTACAAAGAGCCGTTCAAAACGTGTAAACAGCTTGTCCACGTCTTCGTGCAGCCATTTCACAAGGCCGGAAAGAGTAAAGGTTTCGAATTGGTCAGGCGTGGGAAGCTCATAGGGAATGATTTCATCAAGGCTTCCCTCGCTGGTGTTCACAAAGATCCGTTCGCCGATTTTCACAACCTTGAAATCGCGGCTTTGCTTGCCAAGCTCATGCAAAAACCGCATGCCTTCAGGGCTGTCGGGGATATCAGCAGAAGTTTTAACTTCCATGATTTCTTCGGATGTCATTTCCTCATTGTTTTCCATGGGTTGAATCTCCCTTCAAGTTGTCCGGAATTATCCAGATTTGCGCCCGCCGATCACAAGCGGGGTCACATTGTTGGGCCTGCCGGCATCCTGGACTTCATCAACGTCCATCTGGCCGGGAAGCTGATCGCCGATGCTGCAGCCTGTCTGCAGGGCCACAACCTCGCCGGCATCGTTGCGGTTGAGCACCATGGATTGCGTGACGGCCACAGGCGGGGCCAGTGTAGGTTTGCACAAAAGGTTGAAGTCGGCGGTGGTACGGTCCTTGCTGGGCTTGATGGTCAGCTCCAGCGTAACCTTACGGGCTTTGGTGGCGTCGGTGTTGGGATCAATGATGTTCTTCAGCGCGGTACGAAGGGCGGCGTTGAACCGCTCCGTAACCGCGCCGTTCATCATGTCATCCAAGCCATTGATAACTTTCATGGGATTCCTCCTTACGGGGCGGTGATTGTGGTGGAAACCCACCGGGCTGATGCTTCCCGGTGGGGCGCCAAGGTGGCTTATAATCGCGGTTTCCTTGGCTTCACATGCCGTAATTGCGCTAGGGAATCACCCTCGGGATTTGAACCCGTTCGCATGTTTCATCATCAAAATGTAAGTTGATCGCCCGCCGCCATGTGGCGCTGAAAGCGCGGCGGCGGGCCGTGTAGTTTTACTCATTATCCCTTCCCACGGGCTTTATCTAGCCGCCTGTGGCGCACACGGCGGGGCGTAAAATGTTGTGCATCCGGGAATATGGGGCAGCAGGCAGATAACGCCTGACGCTTGCATAAATGACGCGGGGAGTGGCCCGCAGGAAGGGGGTGGAAGGCTCGTTGAAGAGCCAAGAAGGATACTCTGTAAGGAAGAAAAATAGCTGCACGCCTTAACCTCCTTTCGTTTGTATTTATAAGGTGGATGCCCCACCAACTGCTTTTACAATTCGATTGTCTTATTTCGCGTGCTTGCCGCGAATGCCAAGGACCAAATAGCCCCAATCAATTAGGGCATGGGTTAAAAGCCGGTGGACGTGATAGGAAAGGAAAAGGCTTCTTTGCCTGGGTGTCATATGGCTTATATGAGTGCGATTCATTGTGTAACCTCATAATCTTTTGTCGGTTTATGTTGTATGTGCTTCCAAATTGTGCTAAACTCATTTAGGGTGATGCACTATGTATACACAGGTTTGGGATTTACTTGTGAATACCAAGTATGGTGAAATCTTTTCAAAGCACTACAGAAAGCGAGTCCGCTTCTGGAATAATGTAATTTCCTGCATAACTTTATTTGCATCAGCTTGGAGTATTGCTAATTGGTGGATATGGTCACAATATCCAGCAGCGTGGAGTATTGTTTTGGGAGCCGCCCAGCTTGTGCAGGTGTTCAAACCTTTGCTCCCCCTGTCTGCAAAACTTACAGCATTGCGATATTACAGCCAAGATTTAGGTGACCTTGCTATTGATATAGGGCACTTTTGGAACATTCAGGGCAACTATTCAGGGAACAAATATGCCAATAAACTGTCAGAACTTCAGAAACGCAAAGCTGCTATTGACAACAAGTGGTTTGGGGATGAAAGCTTTCCAAACAGAAAATCTATTGAAAAGGTTTCATGGGCAGAATGCAGACAATACATGGCGTCATATGGTGCTATTACGAAAGGAGAGGAATTCGATGCCTACAACTCAGAAACCGGTACCGCCTCCCCCGTCACCCAAATCGCTCCCTGAACATCGCGGCCCTGTTCCGCCTCCACCAGGAAGAATCCCGCCGCCGCCCCCGCCACCGGCCCCTAAGAAGTAAACTGGCAGAAAGTCATCACTATTGTGATGGCTTTTTCCTTTTGCGAATTCGCACAGCAAATTCCTGATAGTCTTCTCTTGTTTCAGGAAACCGCTTGATCGTTATGGCGATGACACATCGGAAAAATATAATCCCTAGGGAGAAACCAAGAATGATCCATGGAAGCTTGTCCATATATTCTCCTTTGCTTACGCCGTAGCGCGGGCCAAATCGTCAGGAATGGGGATAAGGCCCAATGGATTTCCTAATTCAAACTGCTGCTTGCGCCACAAAAGGTAGTTTTCGCGCTCACCTGGCCGGGAAAGCAGGGCACGCGCCATATCGGCAACACCGATTGCCATGGTGCGGAAGACGTTATCCGGGATTTCTGGATGTTCGATCATAGCAGCGGCCCCCTTTCTTGTTAGTCGTCATCTATGGTTTGCTGCGCTCGCATTATGGCAATCGCCGCTTCGCGAAGTTCCTTCTTGTATTTGGCCTTTAGCGCCGGATCGTCAATATTTCCGTCTACGGCATCCCGTTCAAATTGGTCTTGCAAGGCCATTACATCGCCAAGTTCTTGGCGTACAGCCATGGCGGCTGAAGGCAATGCATAGGGCTTCATTTCCAGATGGCGTCTGGCATAGCTGGTATAATGTGACATCATCCAGTCATGCCACAATGTTTGGTGCCCCAATGCGCGGGCAATGTTGTCCACGTCATCAGGACCAGGGATGGATACGCCGCGTTCCCAGTTCTCAATGGTGCTGGCGCTTACGTGGCAAAGCGTAGCAAGTTGCTCGCGGGTAAAATCACGGTCATCCCTGGCCTTCCGAAGATCGACGTTCGTTATGGCTGCCATATTGTGGTCCTCCTTGCTTGACCATGTCTTTCGTGGTATGATTTGGTAATGAAGGGGGTTTGCCGCCGAATGGAACTAAATTACGATTGCTTTCGTCAAGTCTTAATAGTTCTTGAGGATAAGCTAACATTCAATCAAGAAGACCCCGATGATCCTTACTGCATCTCGTACCCTTCGTACAGCATTTCAGATTTAATCACTGACAACAAGCTCAAGGGATATAGCATCTTTGAGGTTTTCTATGCTTTGAGCAATCTAGAGCAAGCAGGATATATAACCGCAAATATTGGTTTCGGTAGTGACGTACTTGATGATTGCAATGTTACCGACATAACCTTTTCTGGACATATGTTCCTAAAGAACATTCGTGATGATGGCATTTGGAATAAGGTTAAGGCCGGGCTAGGGCGCGTTGGCGGGGCTTCTCTCACCATCGCCAGCCAGCTCGCCATTGCTTATATCAAGGAGCAAATCGGGCTTGCCTAAAAGATATTGTTCAATGGTACAATGCGGAGCTTCATGAACACCCGTATTGCGTGTGTTGTCAACGGTTACGGAAAAGCTTTTAAGGTACTTCAACTCTACTCCGTTCACAAGAACACGATAATGGGGACGCTTTGCATCCTTATAAATAACAACTATGGGGAATTGCTGAGCATCCATGTTCATGGGATACCTCCTTTTCTTCTGTATAACACGTTGAAGCTTGTCTATGTGAACGGCAGTATTCGTAAATGCTGCCATGCTGGGACGTTCCATAATGTGGTACTATTGGCACGTACCATCCTGGTTCCTTAGAAGGGAGTCAACGGAAACTCCGAAGTAATCAGAAATACGCATAAGAACCGCTGGGCGTGGTGTTCGTGTGCCGTTTTCGTAACTGGCAATAGAACGCTGAGAAACGCCAATGTGTTTGGCAAGCTCTCCCTGGGTAATGCCTGCTGACCCTCGTAAATCTTTAAGTTTCATACTACCCTCACACATAGTGTTATCTGTTGATACAAATAATAGCACTATGTGTGCACATAGTCAATAGCATAATCACAGATAGTTCATTTTATTTTAGTACTTAATGTGCTATCTTTGTTTCGGTGATCGAGATGTTAAGTGATAGGATAAAACTTCTTAGGAAAAATCATAAAGAAACGCAGCAAGAGATGGCTGATAAACTCAACGTTTCCCAACGCACAATCGCCAGTTGGGAAGCTGGCGATCGCATGCCGTCTTATGATGTGCTTATAAAAATAGCTGATACGTATATGGTGTCAACTGATTATCTCTTGGGCAGATCAGATGAACCAATGTATGAACATAAATGGATAAATGAAAAAGGTGATGACGTTCTTCTTTTATCTACAACAGAAAAAGAACCCCTTACACCTGAACGGCGCAAGGAGTTTGAAAACGAAGTTATTGGTGCAAAAGAGATAGTAATCAACAAAAAGGACTTGCCAAAAGATCGCAAAGAGCTTGAACAATTTGTTCGTGATATTCTTCGCCAAGAGAAGGATAGTCACTGAATCTTATACGCATAGGTTCGTCCGGGTCGCTGTCTTCCGTTTGTTTGGCCTTCTCTTTAATAACGATAACATTAAGCCCCATGTTTACACCTCACAAAGCGAACGCGTGTTTGCATTTATTATAGCTCCGTTCGCTCCGCTACGCAATCACCGTCCGTGTAAAGCACACAGAATCAAGCCATTGGCACCATCTCCATATATTTCTTATTTATTCATAATTATAGCATCTTTTATGATTCTATTTCCATAGAAAGTTACGGATTTTGATATCATTTATCGTAGATGTTACATAAATTTTATTTAATTGACATGTTACAATATCAATGTAACTACCTTTATAATAATGCTTTTGGAGCATTTGAAAAAAATATATTATTATGATAGTATTATGTAAAATGTGGAATGAGGTGACATATATGTGGTTCCTGATCTTAGCTATCTTGTTTGCGCTTGCATATTTCATTTTTAAGGTTAATCGAGATGCCAAGAATATAAGGGAGTCCAGTGCGCCAATTATTGCAAAAGCAAATGAAACCTTGAGGTCACTTGATAGGTCTACTGCGACGTATGCTCCCTCACCTAGCACTACCAAATATTCACCAGATGGCAATATGATAATTCGAGATACAGAAATAGTTTCCGTTCGTGTTGCTGGAGTAACATATAAGAATGGCCGAAGAACCAGACAAGCGATTCTTCGGGCCATAAAATGGGGTGACGCACCTTATGATGGAGACGTCGATATTACAATCAAGAAAACAACATTTGAAGGTTCTGACGCATTTGAGGTTTGGGCGAATGAAGAAATGATTGGTTATGTTCCAAAAAACCAAGTCCCATTTTTCTCTAAAAATTGGAATAGATATTATAGGTCCATTGGCCTTGAGGTATCAGGCGGCGGGCAAACAGATGATGGTGAGCAAGTAAACTATGGGGCACAGTTCTCGGCGCAATTTCGTTTGAACTAGTTGATACACCATATACTAGCCTTTATAAATAACAATTCTTTAATGCAGATATCTTTTTATTCTATCTAAGTAGAGAGGTGAATGTTTTGTAATGTCTATAAAAAAAAAGATTATTCTATTGTTCCAAGAGTGGAAAATGGCAATATTACAAACATATTTGGGACGGAAAATATACATATATTGCAGAAATGAATGGACGTTTGATGCTTTTAGTGCCTTGATTGGCATGATTATCTTTGCTTGTACAATTACTGCTTTCTATTTTGCACTATATCTTTTCATGTTGATTTTTTCAATCATTTTTTATGAAGTTGCAAAGCTTAACATTGATAGTGATTCATGGATGAATTTTACTGGCAGTTTATTAGGTGGAGTAATTACCATGCTTGGTGTAATCTTTACTATACGATATGAAAGAAAGCATGATGAAAAGAACAAAGCCGCACAGGTTCAGCCAATCATAATTATGTCTAATCCACAAGATATAGATATAATTAGACATAATAATGTTCTCGTCCAGTCCATACCTGGAGATAATTCAAATAGTATGGCTTTACGTATCTCTGATTTACTTATAGAAAACCTTGGGAATAATGTTGCTCTAGATGTTGAATTAGAATTTACGGATTTCCCACTAATAATAAGATCCACTAGTTATGTAGATAAACTCTATCCGAAAACAAAAAAGAAGATCGGCATTTTTGTGTACCTTGATATAGATAAGGTTTTAGAGGATATGAAACAATTGAAAGGCAAATCTGATTTAGCAATGGATAAAATATACATAAGAAATTTCGTTAATGATGAGGTATATGATTTTATCGAGGTTATAGCATCATATGATTTTATTTTGGTTCTAACATATCTAGATCTCTACAAAAATAAATATGAGCAAGTATTCAATACTAAACTTTACATTTTCAAAGTAAAAGAAGAGTTTAATGCTTGCTTTTTAAGTAACCACATCCATTTTCAACCGCCACACATGATATCATGAATTTAAGCATTATTAATATTTGTACATATAATGAAAAAGGAGTGTTTTATGCCATTCCATCATTTTCTTTCAAAAACCTATATCAGGCAATGGGGTTACACTAAAAATGATGTATGGGTCTATGATAAGTTAAAAAACGCTGCTACATCAATTGATTTATCTGGGAATAGCAATCAGGAATCATTTGGTAAAGATAATTACTATAGATTAAAAGCAGGTTCATTATTCATGCCTCCTAAAATTGCTGACCGCTTATTCAGTTGCCTAAATGAGTACTTAATAGTCTATAAAGGAGAGAAAATTACTACTTCTCAAGATCTTAATTTGGCTTTTCCATATTTTAACGATTGGATGATTTACACTCATGATAATCAGATTGTTGATGCAAGCAAAAAGAATGAACTAAATGAAAAATTAAGAGATGGATATGATGATATAATAGAAAAAAAGTGGGGGAAAAAATACGAGAACCTATGGCCTATTATAGTAAAAAGAATATTGCAATATCTCATATTAAGCAAAACAAAAAAAAACATCCAGTTAAATGAAAACGATATCGATTATATATTTAGATGTTTAATAATGTATGATTGGAGATGTCAGTCAAAATATAGTTCCATATCACAAGCATTCGACTTTGTAAAAAACTATACAAAGCCTTTAACAGAAATATCAATACTTAAAAATGTACGTTATAACGATTATGATAACACATTGTATGATGAGGTTAAACATGCTCAATATCTTGAGCATTTTTATAATTTCTTAAATGGTTTTGGAAAAATGTACGGTCAGCTAAATTTATATAATCAACTTTTCACGTTAGTTTTCATAATCTCAGAATCAGTAAAATTTTTAACATGTGAGAGTCCAGTCATTGAAATAAATAGTGGATATGGCATTATGCTTTTATTCATTGTTCACCCGAATCTCATTGTTTCTTTAGCTCTGAAAGATTCAAAGAAAAAATTCGTCACAAAATTCATAGATTCGGAAGAGGCTGTATTGCTTAACAAAGCAATTTATAGAACAGGAAATCAAATTATAGGATTCGAAGAGGATTTTTCGAGTTATATTTAAGAAGAGGTGATTCACCTCAAATGTCGATTCTTCGTGCTGTCATCTATGCCCGTTACAGCCCAGGCCCTAAGCAAAAGGATAATTCAGAAGGCACACATAATTTGTTTGATTTTCTTCTATTTCTGGTATATACTAATCCATTTGCCAAAAGTGGGATGAAGTGGCGTTAAACGGTGTTATACGGCGTAAAACGGAGCTAGAATGCACAAAAACAAGGTATTCCACGTAAAAATGTGCAAATTAGCGGTTTGACATTAATGGCCAATGGACATAATATGATTGTGCAAAGCAATTTGCACAACTTATCCGCCCTTGGCAAGTACGCCGCCCAACATGTGGGATGTGCCGAACCCAAGGGCTTTTTTGATACTACAAAGGAGATATGAATGATGGAAAATGTAGCTATTCTCGTGGATGGTGGATTTTATCTCAAGCGAGCCAGGATGATTTGGGGTGAAAAAAGCGCAGAAGACCGTGCTGAAGAATTGATTAGTCATTGCCGTGCGCATTTATGGAATGGGCCTTATGAATGTAAGGACCACTTATACCGGATATTTTACTATGATTGTCCACCCAGTTCACTTCGTCCATATCATCCTTTGCTTAAAAAGCAAATTGATTTGGCAAAGACAGGGCTTTATTCTTGGATGACAAAATTTCAAGAAGAGCTTAGAAGTAAGAGGAAAGTTGCACTTCGTCTCGGAGAATTGACAACCGAAAATACATATTATACCCTCAAACCAGACTCTGTCAAAAAGTTGTTTACTGGCACACAAAAACTTGAAGATATGAAAGAAGAAGATTTTTTATTAACTATTGGACAAAAAGGCGTTGATATGCGTATTGGCCTTGACATCGCTTCCATGGCCTATAAAAAGCAAGTAACAAAAATGGTGCTAATATCAGGAGATAGTGACTTCGTTCCTGCCGCAAAGCTTGCTAGGCGAGAAGGTATTGACTTTGTGCTTGATCCGATGTGGGCTAAAATCAAGGATTCACTAAATGAACATATTGATGGTCTGCGTTCGCCTCGACCAAAAAAAGATGAAACAAAAGGTACTTTGCATATGTACTGTGCAAAGTCTGATGCTGTTGTTGAAGAGTAGATTACCTGATTGAAATGGATGTGATTAGGTGGATAGCCTTCGCGCCGTCATCTATGCCCGATATAGCCCAGGCCCCAAGCAAAAGGAAATCAGCATTGAAGGCCAAATTCGGGTATGCAAGGATTATGCTGATAAAAAGGGTTATACCATCATTGCAGAATATATTGACCGCGCCATGTCCGGCAGGGTAGATGACCGCCCGGATTTTCAGCGCATGATCCGTGATTCCGGCAAGAACCAGTTTGATGCCGTTATCTGCTATAAACTGAATCGATTTGCACGTGACCGTTACGACAGTGCGGTATATAAAGCGCGCCTTAAAAAGAATGGCGTCAAGGTGGTCTATGCGAACGAAAGCATACCGGAAGGCCCGGAAGGCATCATACTGGAAAGTATGCTGGAAGGCTTAGCCGAATACTATAGCGCTGAACTTGCCCAAAACGTGAACCGTGGCATGTATGACACCGCCATGAAGTGTCAAAGCGTAGGCGGTCACATTGCCTTTGGATATAAGGTCGGCCCGGACAAAAAGTTCTATATTGATGAAGCTGCCGCGCCTATTGTGCAGCAGATTTTTGACATGTGGAATTCAGGCGAACGGATGAAGGAAATATGTGAAAAAGTCAATGGATATGGCATTAAAACGCCTATGGGGTATGCCTTTTCAAATGTGTCCATTTCCAGCATCATCAATAACCGGCGTTATACGGGCGTCTATATGTGGAAGAATGTCACGGTGGAAGGCGGCATGCCCCGCATTGTATCGGATGAAGTCTTTGAAGCGGCACAAAAACGGGCTGATGCTGGCCGGGCCAGGGTGCGCAGCGGAAGGCCCAAGGAAGCCTATGAGCTTACCACAAAGCTGTTTTGCGGCTACTGTGAAATGGCCATGATCGGCGAGAGCGGAAAAAGCTCATGCAATGGCCGTACATACCTGTACTATACCTGCAGCCGGCGCAAGAAGGACCATGCATGCCACAAAACCAACGTGCGCAAGGATCAGCTTGAAGATGCCGTTGTAGAGCTTACGCGCCGCCATATCCTGCAGCCGCATATCATTGAGCGCATCATAAAATCCGTGCTGGATATCGAAGCAGAAGAGCAAAGAAGCGGTCTTATTGTATCCCTTCAAGCCCAGCTAAAAGAAACGGAAACCGGCATCAAAAACATCGTCAAGGCCATTGAGCAAGGTGCATTCTCCTCTGTGCTGAACACGCGCCTGCAATCCCTGCAGGAGGAAAAGGAAAGCCTTGAAATAAGCATATCCCGCGAATCACTGGCCTCGTCCACCATCACGCGGGATGAATTGCTGTATTGGTTCAGCCGCTTTTCTGCCGGGGATCCGGCCACGTCGGAATACCGCCGCCGCCTGATAGACAGCTTTGTAAACTCCATCTATCTTACCGATGATGAGATAATCATTGTCTATAATTATAAAGATGGCGTGGATCGCGTGCGCCTGGCCGATCTGCCCCAATTCCAGGCAACAAAAAAGGCCCTATCCGATAGTTCGGATAGAACCTGTTTTGGTGGAGCATAGGAGACTCGAACTCCTGACCCCAACACTGCCAGTGTTGTGCGCTACCAACTGCGCTAATGCCCCGCGAACGAACACAATCATAACATAAAACAAATAGGTTGTAAAGAGGGAATTTTCGAAGCTTTCAGGCGGAATAAAGCATTAAATCTCCGCCGTGATTCTTCTTGTCATCTCCACACCTAAAATATAATCACCGCCGGCTGCGATATCCCTGGTGCGGGCGCCCTTTTGCAGGACCTTTTCAACAGCTGTTTCCACCGTCTTTGCTTCCTCCGTAAGACCGAAGGAAAGATCCAGCATCATAGCGGCGGACAGGATGGTGGCGATGGGGTTGGCAATGCCCTGCCCTGCGATGTCCGGGGCGGAGCCGTGGATAGGTTCGTACATGCCCCGTGTTCCCTCCCCCAGCGAGGCTGAAGCCAGAAGGCCGATGGAACCGGTCAATTGCGATGCCTCGTCAGACAGTATGTCACCGAAAAGGTTGCTGGTGACGATCACATCGAACTGGGCGGGATTCTGGATCAGCTGCATGGCAGCATTATCCACCAGCATATCGGAATAGACAACATCCGGGTATTCGTTTTTCAGCTCATGCATGGTTTCCCGCCAGAGTCTGGAGCTTTCCAGCACGTTGGCCTTGTCGATGCTGCAAACCTTTTTACCGCGCTTGCGGGCAGCCTCAAAGGCCACGCGGCCTATGCGCAATATTTCTCCCCGGCTGTAGATTTCGGTGTCATAAGCGTTCTCGCCCATGTCGCTCTGGCCGCGGCCTCGAGGACCAAAGTACATGCCGCCGGTGAGCTCCCGTACAATGAGAAGGTCCACGCCTCGCACCGCGATATCCGCCCGGAGGGGGGAAGCAGAGGCCAGCATGGGCATCAGCTTTGCCGGGCGAAGGTTGGCAAACAGATTGAGTCCTTTGCGTATGCCCAGCAGCGCCCGCTCGGGACGAAGATGGCCCGGCAGCGTATCCCACTTGGGACCACCCACGGCGCCAAGCAGCACGCTGTCGCTTTGCAGGCATTTTTCCAGCGTTTCTTCTGGAAGGGGCACGCCAAACTTGTCCAGCGCCGCGCCGCCAGCCAAAACAGTTTCAAACCGGAAGGTGTGGCCGAACTTTGCTCCTACGGCTTTCAAAACCGCAACAGCCCCATCCACAATCTCAGGCCCAATGCCGTCGCCAGGCACCAAAACGATATTGTACATCATGCGATCTCCCCTCCCGCCATGGCGTTCATGAGCCCGCCGGCCTCTATGATCTTTTGCAAAAAGGCCGGGAAGGGCGGGAAGGAGTATGTATCCCCTGTGGTTTTGTTATGGATTTTGCCCTCGTTCAGATCCACCTCCAGGGCATCGCCGTTGTGGAAATCTCCGTCGCAGACGATGATGGGCAAGCCGATGTTGATGGCGTTGCGGTAGAAGATGCGGGCAAAACTTTTTGCGATCACACAGGAGATGCCCGCCGTTTTAATTGCAAGCGGCGCGTGCTCCCGGGAGGAGCCGCAGCCGAAATTGCGCCCCGCGGCAATGATGTCGCCGGGCTTCACCTTTTTCAAAAAATCCCGGTCGATATCCTCCATGCAGTGGGCGGCCAGTTCCTTGGGATTGGAGGTGTTCAAATAACGGGCGGGGATGATGACATCGGTATCGACGTTGTCGCCGTAACAAAGGGCGTTGCCGTTCAGTTGCATAATGTTTCTCCTTTCTGGGGTTAACACATTGAGGGATAACAGCAGCCCAAGGCTTCCTCTTGAGGGGAAGGCTTATGGAATACGGTGTAGGCAAAATGAAAATTGAGCTTGCGGCTATGGCCCAAAGCTTCCCCTTGAGTTCCGAAGCTTCGCGCCGCCTGTGGCGGATAAAGCGAAGCGGAGGAAGCTTGCGAAACGAGCGCCGGAAGCGCCAGCGAGCCGGCGCGATGATTGAGCAAGCCGAGTGGCAAGCTGTCG
>JAEZJP010000033.1 GCA_023415715.1 Bacillota bacterium | reverse complement strand
AACTACCCCATGATCAAGACCATGGACCAGTACTTTGACCTGATCGAGCGCTACATGAAAGCCAACCCCAACGACGCCAATGGAAACCCCAACACGGGCTTCTCCATTCTGTGCGACAGCTGGCGCGCCTTCTGCCTCTTCAACCCCGTTCAGCACCTGATGGGCCGGCCCAATGACGGCGACGTAATCGTAGATATCAATGATAACTACAAGACCAGTGCCTACGTCATTCAGCCCTATGCCAAGGCCTACTACAAAAAGCTCAACGAAATGTATCACAAGGGCCTGATCTCTCAGGATACATTCGTCATGAACTATGACCAGTACATCGCCAAGCTTTCCAGCGGCACCGTCGTGGGTATGTTCGACCAGGCTTGGGATTTCCAGGACGCTACCAACGCCTTGAACACCGCCAAAATGTATGACAGTACCTATCAGGGCTTGCCTATCGTCTATGATCCCCAGTATGTGGACGGCAAGGAAATTGAGGAACACTACCTCAATGGCGGCGTCATCAACGTCAACCGCGGCTTTGGCATCTCCGTCAACTGCAAGTACCCCGAGCGCTTGGTCAGCATGATTGAGACCATGCTCAGCGACGAATGGCAAAAGCTTTTCGCCTGGGGCGTGGAAGGCGAAGGATACTATGTGGAAAACGGCCGTATGCTGCGCACCAAGGAACAGTATGAAAACGCTCAAAATGCCGTATGGCGCAATGCCAACACTGCGTACGCCCTCTGGCAGAGCCTGCCCAAGAAGCAAGGCATCATGGATGACGGAAACTACTGGGATCCCAACCGCCAGCCTGAAATCTATTTCAGCTTGATGAGCGACTATGACAAGGATTTCCTGACCCACTACAACATGCAGATCCCCCTGGATTTCTTCAACGATCCCATCACGCTTGCCCCCTACGGCGAAGCCTGGCAGATCGACGTCACGGTTGATCAGGATGCCGATGACGCCAAGGCCGCCTTCCAGGATATCGAGCGCCGCGACCTGCCCCAGGTCATCATGGCGGATCCCGCTGAATTCGATGCCAAGTGGGATGCGTTCGTTAAGAGCGTGGAAGATATTCCGATCTCCGACTTTGTGGACTTCATGCAGGAGCAGATTCTCAAGCTCGTGGAAAAGAACGCCAACTGAGAAGGCTAGATATTAGCTATGGCGGCGGAAGGGAGGCTTCCCTCCCGCCGCTTACTTCTTCCATCATGACGCAAGGAAGGTGTTCTTATGAGACTTGCCAAAGCCACCGCCCTCGGAGCACCGGCGGCACATCCTGCACGCCACATCTCCAAGTGGCAGCTATTATGGCAGCAGAAACAGCTGATGCTGATGTCAGTGCCTATGCTTCTTTATATCCTGCTTTTTAATTATTCCCCCATCTGGGGCTGGATCACAGCCTTTATGGATTATGATCCCGCAGTACCTTTGTTTACCAACCCCTGGGTCGGGTTGGAGAACTTTCAATGGCTGTTCAAAAAGCCGGAGTTTATCCAGAGCATCCGCAATACTTTTGCCATGGCCACTATCAACCTAGTGTTCGGCTTTGTTTTCCCCATTGCATTGGCACTTTTTTTGAACGAAATCAGAAGCAGAAGCTTCAAGCGTACGGTGCAGACCGTAACATACCTGCCCCACTTTTTGAGTTGGGTAATCGTTGTTGGCCTGGCCCAAAATATTTTTACCAGCGATGGCATCATCAATGAGATACTTACAAAACTGGGCCTAGTTAAGCAGCCCGTGTTCTTTCTGGGGGAAGGAAAATACTTTTGGTGGCTAGTAGGCGCCATCAATATCTGGAAGGAATGCGGCTGGAACACTATCATTTATTTAGCCGCCATGTCCGCCATTGACCCAGCCTTGTACGAGGCGGCAGAAATTGATGGGGCAGGCCGCTTTAAGCGCATGTTCCACATTACTCTGCCTGGTATCAAGTCTACGTTCCTTGTGCTTTTGATTATGAACATCGGCTATCTGATGGAAGCCGGGTTTGAAATACAATATCTGATGGGCCAGAACCTGATGATGGACTGGTCGCAAACCATCGATATCTTTGCGCTCAAGTACGGCATCACCAAGGGACAGTACAGCCGTGCCATCGCAGCAGGCATCTTCAAGAGTACAGTTTCCATCGCGTTGGTGCTGTCCGCCAACTTCCTTGTGAAGAAGTTTGACGAAAGCACATTGCTGTAGGGCAACGATGCCAAAAATGACAGGAAGAGAGATGGAACGATGAATATGCTTTCCAGAAAAATCAGACCCTTGCGCCGAAGCAGCCCATTTCCTGTGATCAACGCGGTGTTCATGTGCATTCTGATGTTTGTTACTCTATATCCTGTACTCAACACTTTGGCCATTTCCTTCAACGACGGCACTGATGCGGTGCGCGGCGGCATCAAGCTGTGGCCGCGTGTGTTCAGCCTGAAGAGCTACGAAACCATCTTCATTGATGAAACAATCTATTCCGCGTTCTTTATCACTGTGTCCAGAACTATCGTACAGACCGTGCTCAACATTGTGCTGACCTCCATGCTGGCCTATGCGCTAAGCCGCAAGGAATATGTGCTCAGGAAGCTGATCACCACCATGTTTGTTCTTACCATGTATGTTAACGCTGGCCTGATTCCCAATTACCTGCTGATCAATAACACCTTGGGGCTGTCCAAGTCTTTTTGGGTGTACATCATCCCCACCATGGTCAGCTGTTTCAACATGATTGTGATCAGAACCTACATCCTGGGCCTGCCGGAAGCCCTGGTGGAATCGGCGCGCATTGACGGGGCTGGTGATCTATACCTTTTCTGGCGAATCATTTTCCCATTATGTCTGCCTGTGCTTGCTACGGTAGCCTTGTTTGTGGCTGTAGGCGCGTGGAACAGCTGGTTTGATACCCACCTGTACAACGCCAGCAAACAGAAGCTGCACACGCTGCAATACCTGCTGCGCATGAAACTGGCCACCACCAACAACAGCGCCAATGCTGCCAAATCCACCGCTGACGCACTGGCCTCCACCACACTGACAACGCCCATCACTATAAGAGCCGCCATTACCGTGGTATCGGCAGCCCCCATACTGGCGATTTATCCTTTTTTACAACGCTATTTTGTGGTGGGGCTCAGCATCGGCAGTGTCAAGGGGTGACATTTTGGCGGTACTCCTGAGGCGTTTGACCGTAATGCCTTTTAAAATGTTTTAAAAACCGCTTGTACTGCCCGTATCCTACGGCGCCGGCTACACGGTGTATAGGCAATGATGAATTTGCAAGCATGTCCGCGGCCCTTTGCATGCGGAATTTGTTCAGCCAGGCGGGAAAGCCCATGCCCGTTTCCTCATGAAAAACACGGCCGAGATACGTGGCGTTGTAATTCAGCATGGCTGCCACGGTGTTAAGTGTCAGCTGTTCAGCTTGATGCTCCATAACAAAATCCGCCACATGGTCACTGATGCGCTTTAAAGTAGGGGTCAGAAGCTGCATGGTAAGCTGCCCCAACACTTGGATATCACGTGTGGTTTCGCATAAGAGCCTGCTCAGCTTATCCTGATTGTCCGCAAGCTGTTGTACACACAATGCGTGAAAAAGATCATAAGCCTGGGCTTTTATTGCATTTCCTCTCAAATAGCAAAAGTCCAGCAATGATTCGGCGAGGCGGTTAAACTCCTCATGCCTAAGCAGGGATATGGCGTCAGCCAATTCACGTGTGCGTCGAACCAACTCCGCCTTGCAGTCGTCAAGCTCTGCACACATTGCAAGGCGGAGGTCCCAAAGGCCTGCCGCCTCATTTGTTTCAGGGCTTATTTTAAGCTCCCTGCGGCCAGGCAGCAATCTTTGACGCAAGGAGTTGATCAACTCTTTTTCCGGTGGGTTTTTGGAATATAATATCAGCCATTCCTTTTCATCAACAATATGCGTGGTTGCCTGTATCCCCGTATTTGTAAATTCGTCAAGGATCGAAGCCACCTCCCCATAAGGGAGCGGCGTACCCCAGGTGAAAAGCTGCCATATGCCGCTTGGCAGCGTTTGTTGCTTAACCGGCTGTCCCATGAGCACTGCTGAAACGGCCTGCTGGTAAGCGGCCAGGGGCAGTTTGTGCTTGAGCTCCTTGTCGATCAGCTCTTTGCGCACCTGCTCCAAAGCCTGGGAAGCCTCAAAAGGATCTATTGGTTTTAACAAATAGCCTGCCACGCCTATGCGCATGGCTTTTTTTGCGTATTCGAATTCGCTGTACCCGCTGACAACAATAAATGCCCCTTCGTATCCGCGTTCCCTTGCGGACGACATCAGCGACAGACCGTCCATATCCGGCATGCGGATATCCGTCATGATCAGGTGAGGTTTGGTACTGGATAGGGATTCAAGCGCTTCCGCGCCGCTTTTGCAGGAAGCACAGACTGTAAAGCCTTCTTTCTTCCAATCGATGAGCAACGCAAGGCCTTCCAGCGCCATGGGCTCATCGTCCACAAACATCACCCGCAGCATGCTGTTTCGTCCCCTTTCACAGGTATGCGGATACTGACAACCGTACCGCGGTCCTGCGCGTTTGAAAGCATCAAGCTAACCAAAACCCCATAGTGCAGCTTCAGCCTGCGGTAGATGTTTTGCAATCCGACGCTGCCTTGCATATCTTCGGGGCCTGCAATTTGCTTTTGTAAGTCATAAAGGCGTTTGGGGCTGATACCCGCGCCGTTATCGCTCACATCAATGAGAAGCATACCCTCCTCAACCTTGGCACTGATCAGTACAATCCCCTGACCCGGGATATGCTGTATTCCATGCTTGCAGGCGTTCTCCACCAGCCCTTGCACACACATGACGGGCACAGGTACTTCCATAGCTTCGGAGCTTATTTCAAACGCATATTGAAGCTTTTCACCAAAGCGGAACTGCTCAATTTTTAATACCATACGCACAAATTCCAGTTCTTCCCGAAGGGGAACAATATCCCTGGATGTGTCGACCATGCGGCGCATGATTTTGGATAGGGGAGATATGATTTCGGCAAGCTCTGTATAGCCTTTTCGTACGCACAGCACCAAAATGGCATTTAATGTATTGAAAAGGAAATGCGGATCGATCTGTGCCTGCAGATACTTGAGTTCTGCCCGCACGTTTTCCAGCTCGAGGCTTTTCTGGTGCAGCTGAAGAACATAAATATCGTTGATCAATTGCTTCAGGCGCTCGCCCATGGTATTGAAATGTTCCATCAGTTCACCGATCTCATCCTTGCCCATTTCTTTTTTGATGGGGTAAAAGTTCTCGGCAGTAATGCTGTCCATATGCCGTAAAAGCCGCTGGCTCCGAAGAGCTATGGAACGCGAGAACAGAAAGGAAAGGCCGCCTGCAAACAAGGAACAGACAGCGCCCAGCAATAGCCCCACCCATATGGCGTTGCGTATGTTTTCTTCCATGGGCCCTTTGTTGATGTTGGCCACAAGCTTCCAGCCGCTCATGGCTGTGCTTCCCCCAAAAGACCGTGTCAAGTCCACGGTATCGGGCGGCATGGTATCCCTTTTGGCCACCATGCTGTCTGTCATGCTTCCGGGATAGCTGACGGAGGTGCCATCGGGCGCCACCAGGTAAACCGAAAGGTATGCGCTTTCCTGTTCTACGATGCGGTGGATAGGCTCCATATTCAAATCCAACTTCAAAAGTTGGGTGTATGCGGAAGTGTTGTTTAAGAGACGCAAAATGCTCAGCTGCAGCCGGGCGCCTGTACCCGGTATTTGTCGAACATATGTGACCAGCATGGGCGCAAGGGAAATTTGCCGGGAATACCATTCCTCCCTCATTATTTCAGGCGTGATTCTTGGGCAGTATCCGCCATTGAACATGGTAGGATTGTCGGTATAGATTTCAATGCCTGTAGCCTGCTCTACATAGGCATACAGATAGCGGTTCATGATGGGGCGGAGCTCTAAGTAGTATGAGGCGTAATATTCGGGCGGAGAAGGAAAGCGACGGTTTAAAAACGTTTTCAGCTGCGCATCGGTGGAAACATTATTGCTCAGCGACACCACCTGTGAAAATTGCGTCTCCATGGTTGTATACACACGGTCAAGCGACTGCATCGCGTTTTGGTATTCCCGCTGCCGGATCTCTGCCGTTACGTTAGTGAGCACGTATATGAGCAGCGCGGCAATAGGCAATAAAACACCCAATAGGAACAGCATTATGAATTTGCTTCGGATAGGCAGATCATTGATGCGGAGTTTCATCAGCCTGCATCCTCCTTTTCCCCGGCTGCGCCACGGTAGGCGTTGGGGTTCATAGCCATTCGGGAACGAAACTTAAGGGAAAAGTAATCCACATCACGGAAGCCTACCATATAGGCGATCTCGCCGATGGTATGGGAGGTCTGCCTAAGCAGCCTGCAAGCCTCGGAAATCCGTGTATCCAGCAAAAGCGTGTGAAAAGCCTGCCCCGTGCAGCGAAGGATCAATTGGCCCAGATATGCAGGATTCAAGTTGAGATTGGCCGCGATGCTGCCGATAGAGAGGGGCTTAAAGTATGATTTTCCTACCGTGTCCAAAACCGCGCGAACCGGTGCCGGATAGGTGTCCTTGTTACTGTCATGCGCCTTGAGTGATTGCATCGTTTCGCAAAAGGACAGGAGCCATTCCTCCCGGCTCATGGTTTCCGTGTTCCAATAAGGCTTTAGCTGATCGCATACCTTTGCGGGCTGCGTAAGTCCTGCGCGCCTGAGCAGCAGCATGGTTTCCAGTGCCTTGGCCATGTATCTTAGCGCGAACAGCGGCGGTTCAAGGCGCCTTGCCAGCGCAATAAGGCTGTTAAGCTCTCTGTCCAGTTCGCCGGGCGAGGCTTCTTCCAGTGCCGCAGACATTTGGGAAAGATTGATTTGAAGCATCCATGCGGAGACCGCCTCATCAGCCGGTCTGTACAGCTTAAGCTTGCCGCACTGTTCAAAAAGCACGCCCGTGGCGTCCAGCGCCTCAGCAAGGCTGCGGCCAAAGCCTTCCGCCCCCCGCTGTACGCAACCCACGCTCCACTCGGTGATAAGATCAAAACTGTTTTCCAGATATTCCTGCAGGCTTGTGAGCTTTGCAAGATTGCGCTCGATTTGCTTGAAGCAAAGCCCGCATTGATAGGGGGAAAGAAGAAACGGCGTGCCGCCGCATCCGGACAGCATAAGCAGTGCGCCTTCTGAAAGGGGCTTGTTTTTTGTCGTAATCACCGCGCAATAACAGGGATCGTCCCGCGTCAGGTTCAGCAGGAATCCTGCACGAAGCAGGCTTTCGTCCCCCATATCACCGGAGGCGATGCGGCGCAGTACATGATCGCGGAGGATGGGCAGATGTTCCCCTTCTTCCTGACCCTGTAGGTTTCTCTTGTCCAGCTCTTTTCTTACCTCATTTAGCGTTTGGTGCACTTCGTCTTTGTCGATGGGTTTGTTTAAATAGGCAAAGGCCTTGGCTTTGATCGCCGACTGTGCAAAGGCAAAATCCCTGTAGCCGCTGAAAAACAAAAGGATCGTATCGGGATGATAATGATGAACGATTACCGCCAGATCGGTGCCGAGCATGCCGGGCATTTTCACATCGGTAATCAAGAGATGGGGCTTGAATGTATCGATGAGGTGCAGCGCTTCCTGAGCGGTGGAAGCTTCACCGCAAAGCGTGAAACCGCAACCTGACCAATCGATCATCAGGCGCATTCCTTCCAGCATAAAGGGCTCATCATCGACGATCACGACACGGTACAAGATATATCACCGCCCGGTTTATAATTTGAGGTTTGATAAATAGATGCGTACAAACAACATGAATATAAATATTATACAAGACCGGGATCAATTTTGGCAAGGAACCTAACAAATTGTTCTATACGGAAACGGAGACGGCGCATGGAAAAGAAGTAACCGAAAAATATACCGCGCACAAACAAGGTTGCTTGTGTGCGGTATAAAAGGTTCGGATTATATTCATGGACAGACACGGCATAAGGGCGCAGTTCAGCCTTTCACCGCGCCGGCGGCCAAACTTTTTTGCACTTGTCCGCTCATCGTAAGGTAGATGACGAGCGTGGGAAGCGTGGCGACCACCAGCGCAGCGCCAATAGGCCCCCAGTCCGTCTGGTACTGGCCATACATGGATTGGATTCCGGCCGTAAGCGTTTTGAAGGCATCCTTGCTGATGAATACCTGGGCGAAAAGCAGTACATTCCAGGCTTGCAAAAATGTGAATATCATCACAGTGGAAACAGCCGGCATAAGCATAGGAGCAATGATACTGAAAAAAATGTAATAAATACTTGCACCGTCGATGCAGGCCGCTTCCTCCAAATCTCTTGGGATGGCGTCAATAAAATTATGCTGTGCCGACATTCCTGTGGCCGAAATTTTCTTTGATAGGGATAAATAGAGGAGAAGGGACGTGTATATCGGTTATGCTGCTAGTATTGACGGTCTATTTTTTGGCAGTAATGTTGTTCATAGTCTGTCAAATGGTCAAGGAGGTTTATCATTGATTCAGCAGGGATTGACAAAGATTTGCCAGGAATCCAGCTGTTTTCCAAGACTGTCCATAGAAAATCTTTAGATAGTACAAATCTTCTTCAATGGCTCCATTTTCAAACTGAAAAGCAGATGCTATATTTATATTAAACAAACTGAATGGACAATATGGCTGGGGCGGGAATTCAATATGTAATATTTGACTAAAAAATAGATCGGAAAGTGATTGATTGCAAACAAATTTGAGCTTTTATGAATATGATGCATGGCTTCAGCCTGGTGCCCCTAAATCTATTCCTTCCGTAAGAATAAAAGGTCCGGAGGCTGCGGCCTTTGCGATGGAGGAATGCCGTGCCGGGCTTATAAGGCTTTTCGGAGATAGAGTTTTAAGTGAAGACGCTCTTTATCTATTGGAATTATTGATGGATGATACCATGACGCCGGAATCTTACAGACTTCATGGTTCCAAAGCGGGCTTAACCATTCAGGCAGCAGACTTAAAAGGGCTTCTCTATGGTGTGTATACCCTTCTGATGCTTTTGAAAGCAGGCGATGATCCGGCTTTGATCTTCATTGAATCTGCTCCGGCTGTAAAAAGACGGGTGCTGAACCATTGGGATAATGTAAACGGTACCGTGGAGCGGGGGTATAGCGGGAATTCCCTGTTTTTCAAGGATGGCGCTTTACACTACAACGCATCACGGATCAGGGATTACGCACGGCTGCTGGCGTCGGTTGGCATCAACGAGATTGCCATCAATAACGTTAACGTGACGGAGCAAAGCGCCAAACTGATCACGGAGGAGATGCTGCCCAAGGTAGCGGGGCTTGCCGGCATTTTCCGCCCGTTCGGGATACGGTTGATTCTGGCGGTGCATTTTGAGGGCCCCGTCTTAATTGGCGGCCTTCCGACGGCCGATCCTATGGATGAAAGTGTCCAAACCTGGTGGCGGGAAACAGCCGATACGGTCTACCGGTATATCCCCGACCTTGCGGGCTTTCTTGTCAAAGCCGATTCCGAATTCCGGGATGGACCCGCCTCCTTTGGACGGACCCAGGCCGACGGCGCCAATGTGATCGCCCACGCGCTTGCGCCCCACCAGGGGACCGTATACTGGCGGTGCTTCGTGTACAACTGCAACCAGGATTGGCGGGATACGAAAACCGACCGGCCCAAGGCTGCTTACGAGCACTTTTTTCCGCTGGACGGCGAATTTTCAAGCAATGTGGTGCTGCAGATCAAATACGGTCCCACTGATTTTCAGGTAAGGGAACCCAACTCACCGCTGCTGGGTGCAATGACCAAAACAAGGCAGGCCATCGAATTCCAGGTAACGCAGGAATACACGGGCCAGCAGATTGATTTGTATACGCTGGCCGTGCAATGGGAAGAGGTTTTAGGCACCCCCATATCTGATACACGCCTGACAAGAAGCTTGATCGGCAGGGAAGTGGATACCATCGTGGCAGTATCCAATGTGGGCGGCGATATGAACTGGACGGGGCACACACTGGCTCAGGCCAACCTGTACGCCTTCGGGCGAATTGCTTGGGATCCGAGCCTTACCGCCCTTAAGGTAACTGAAGAATGGATTGTACAGACGTTCGGGAACAACCCTGCGCTCGTTGCTCCCTTGATGGAGATGATGCTCTCCTCCCGGGGCGTGTACGAAAAGTACAACGCACCGCTGGGCATCGGCTGGATGGTCACCGTGGGCAAGCATTACGGCCCCAGCGTGGACGGCTATGAATATATGAAATGGGGCACCTACCACCGGGCCGACCACAAGGCCATTGGCGTGGACAGGACGCAAAACGGCACGGGTTTAACCTCCCAGTACCACCCACACCTGAACGCCATGTACAGCGATAAAAGCACCTGTCCCGAGGAACTCTTGCTGTTTTTCCACCGGCTGCCCTATACTTACCGGCTTAAAAGCGGCAAGACGCTGATCCAGCATATTTATGATACGCATTTTGAGGGCGTAGAGGACGTTATGGGCTTCATTGCCACATGGGAATCACTCATGGAACTTCTTCCGTCCAGCGCCTATGAATCGGTTTTAAGGCGCTTCATGCGCCAGTTGGAAAACGCCCGGGAATGGCGGGACGTGGTGAACACATACTTCTACAGGAAGACCGGCATCAAGGATGAAAAGGGCAGGCTCATTTACGAATAGGAGGTGTATGGATGATCAATACGGCACCACCAAAGCAGGCAAAACTGCCAAGCAACGTAAGGCATGCAAGGCGCGTGAACTATCTGAGGCGCACCTGGATGCTCTATTTGATGCTGGTTCTGCCTATGGCCTTCTTTATCATCTTCCGCTATATACCTATGATGAACCTGGCTATTGCCTTCAAGGATTTCAACATGTTCAAAGGCGTGTGGAATTCGCCTTGGGTTGGGTTCAAGTGGTTTCAAAAGGCTTTTAGCACGCGGGATTTCTGGTACGCCGTTCGCAATACCGTCACGCTGAATCTGCTGGACCTTTTGGTCAGTTTCCCGACGCCGATCATGCTGGCCATCATTCTCAACGAGCTTGCTTTCAGGCGCTTTAAAAGGATCACACAGACAATCGTCTATCTGCCGCACTTTTTGTCCTGGATCATTATCAGCGGCTTTGCGCTGCAGTTGTTTGCGCCAAATACCGGGCTGGTCAATATATACCTTGCCCAGAAGGGTAGCCCCGTCATCGAATTTCTTAATGTTCCCAATCTGTGGGTAGCAACCTACATTGGGCTGGGGCTGTGGCAGAGTGTAGGCTGGAATACCATCATCTATCTGGCCGCTATCACAGGGATCAACCCGGAACAGTATGAGGCGGCCGAAGTCGACGGCGCTTCCCGCATCCGTAAAATGTGGCACGTCACGTTGCCCGGGCTTCGCCCCACCATAGTGACACTGCTGATTTTAAGCCTGGGCCGTATCTTGGGCAGCGAATTCGACCGCCCCTACGCCATGCGCAACCCACTGGTGACCAGTGTGGCGGACGTGATCAGCACCTACGTCTACCGTGTAGGAATCCGCTCCAACCAGTTCTCTCTGGCGGCGGCGGTGGGATTTTTTCAATCTGTGATTTGCGTACTCTTCCTGGTGACGGCCAACACGTTTGCCAAGCGCTCCGGTGAGCGCGGCATATGGTAAAGGGGGAGCGGTATGGTCAAATCCACACGGACAAAGGTCATCGATGTGCTGATTGCCCTGTTTTGCCTTTTGCTTATCTTTATCTGCCTCCTTCCCCTGATCAACGTCCTCTCCCGCTCCTTAAGCTCCGACCAGGCGCTCATCAAGCGGCAGGTATTGCTCTTGCCGGTGGAGTTTACTTTTGAATCGTATTACTATGTCTTGAAGGACGCTGCTTTTTCCCATTCCCTGTTGTGGACAGCATTTATAACGGTGATATGCACCTGCGTGTCCATGATTATGACCATTCTTTGCGCCTACCCTTTGACCTATGACAACCTGAAGGGTAAAAAAATCATCAACACCATTATCATCATGACGATGTACTTCAGCGCGGGAACTATTCCAAACTACATCCTGATGAAGAATCTGGACCTTCTGAACAAACCCCTTGTGCTTATCATCCCCAACTGCCTGAGCGTTTTCAATATGATCATACTGCGTAGCTTTTTCTACTCGATCCCCGACAGCCTGAAGGAATCGGCGGAGTTGGACGGAGCCAACCCCTTCATTGTGCTCATCCGCATCTATCTGCCGCTTTCCACCTCTGCGCTGGCGACGCTGGCACTGTTCTATGCGGTTGGTCGGTGGAACGGCTTTTCCGACGCGCTGATGTACATCACAACACCGCAATATGTCCCCATCCAGCTCAAACTCTACAATATCATCAACAACCTGTCGGCCATTGACACGGCGCAGATTGAGGGTTCCGCGGCCTCCCCAACGGTCAGCGAGGGACTCAAAGCGGCCAGTGTGATGTTTGCCACGATCCCCATCCTCATCGTCTATCCCTGGCTGCAAAGATATTTCATTTCCGGTGTCACCATTGGCGCAGTGAAAGGGTGAATCCCTTTTACATAGTTGTTGCACCCCAGATCATAAATAAAAAGGAGGCAATCAAATGGAACGCAGGATTCTCTCTCTGGTATTGGTCGTTGTCATGATGCTCATGCTCATTCCAAGCGCGTTTGCATCGGGCGAAGCGGCCGCCCTTCCCGCGTACAGCGAGATCACAGTGGAAGTCTTCAACCGTGGCAACGTAGGCGGCACCGACCCCATCAACAACTACTACACCGAATGGATTAAGAAAAAGGTACTGGAGGAGCTGAACATCGGCGTCACCTTCGTGGCGGTTTCCCGCTCGGAAGAGACGACGCAGCTGAACAACCTGATGGCCGCCGGCACCGCGCCGGACATCTCCTTCACCTACAGCGGCGAACTGATCACCAATTACAAGAGCCAGGGCGGTATCCTCAACCTGACCCCCTACATCGAGGAGTTCCTGCCTGACCTGAAGGCCTTCCTGGGCCCGGACAAGGCGCTGCCCGGCAGGGATATGATCTACCGCAATCAGGATCAGAAAACAAGCGAAACCTTCTCCATTCCCGCCCGGCGCATGAATGTGGCACAGAATGTGACCTTCATCCGCAAGGACTGGCTGGATAAGCTGGGTCTGGAACTCCCCAAGACCACAGAGGAATTTGTGGAAGCTTTGAGGCAGTTCAAGGAAAAGGATCCCGGCAACGTGGGCAAGGACAAGGTCATTCCCTTCACCATGAGCCGCGATGTGCGCTGGCGCGCCAGCACGCTGCTGGATTCATTCATCGATCCTAACCTTACCGACAAGGATCGCTGGATCAACAGCGTTTCCGACCGCAACTTCCTGCAGCCCGGTTATAAAGAAGGCTTCCGCCTGCTGAACAAGATGTTTAACGAAGGGCTGATCGATCCTGAATTCGCGCTGTACACCGATGATACCGGCAGCGACAACCTCATCAAGAGCGGCGTCGTGGGCGCTTTCATCCACAACTGGGACCAGGCGTTCCGTGACACCCCGGGCCTTTTGAGAGACCTGAAGGTGAACGTGCCCGATGCTGAGATTGTGGCCTGCGACCCGTTTGTGAACGCCGCCGGCAAGACCGCCAAGGGCATGTACGACGCTGCCGGCCTGAACTTCTTTATCCCCTCCTTCAGCAAGAACCCGGAAGGCGCGCTGCGTTACGCCAACTGGATCTCCAAGTTCGAGAACCGGTACTATCTGCAGGTCGGCGATGAGGGCGTCACCCATGAAATGATCAACGGTGTTCCCAAGCTGAAGACTGTCGAAGGCGAGAAGATCATGAATTCCGCCCAGAACATTGACTATACCTTCGTGATCAACGGCCTGGATGTGGGCGATCCCGAAAAGTATTCCCAGGCGCTGGCTAATTCCTACAATGTGGATTCGCAACTGATCATGGATGCCTATGCCTACGCCACGAAGGACGGCCGTCCGGCGATCATCGTGCCGGTCGTTATCGAGTCCGCAGGTCCCGTCAACGAGACGCTGATCGACAAGGGCTTGACACTTATGTCCCAAGCTGTGACCGCCAAACCCGAAGAGTTTGACAAGGTCTGGGACGAAGGCATTGCCGACTGGCTTGCTTCCGGCGCCCAGGACGTTGTGAACGAACGTGCCGAAAAGTACATTGAAGTCAAGTAACACGGCTTAAGCAGTGCAACAGCGTGCAAAGCATTTTTTGATGCGCTGCAGAGGAATGGTCTTTGCGGCAGATACCGCAAAGACCATTCTTTCTGGTGATAGAACATGCGCATGAAAAAAAAGAGGATCAGACGAGACCGCTAACCGTTGGCTGTATAGGTGCATCTCTTGCAGGCTCCTTCGAAAAACTTGGAAAGAATGATCTGTATGAGTGTTCATTTTCACCGCTTGTTATCGGACGGCATGGTATTTCAGCAAAATTCCCGTGTAGAATTATGGGGAACGGCCGATGAGCCAGTGACCGTCACCTTCCTTGGGCAGGAGTATCATACAGCCCCGGATGCGGCAGGGCACTGGGCAGTGGCATTAAGCGATTTGCCGCCCGGCGGACCGTATACGCTGGCCGTAAATGAAATTGTCCTGCATGATGTGTACGTTGGTGATGTTTTTTTGTGCTCCGGTCAGTCGAATATGCAGTTTCCCATGCGGCGCGTAAAGCACATGTACCCGGAAGAAATGCGATGTCCGAATCCCAACATCCGCCAATTCACCGTTCCGCAGCGGTATGACTTCCATGCTCCGCAAAGCAGTTTGGAAGGCGGAAGCTGGGCAGCCGCTTCCCCTGAAACGATTGAAGAATTCTCGGCGGTGGGTTATTTCTTTGCCAAATGCCTGTATGAACGGTATCGCGTTCCCATCGGATTGATCCTTTCCGCCATTGGCGGCACGCCCATCCATGCCTGGATGAGCCGGGAAGCATTGAAGGAATTTC
The DNA here is from genome assembly GCA_023415715.1 of Bacillota bacterium. Lineage (GTDB taxonomy): Bacteria > Bacillota > Clostridia > Christensenellales > Aristaeellaceae > JAEWAH01. The sequence goes on along the minus strand of JAEZJP010000033.1, from coordinate 2,145 downwards.
CGGAGCTTATTCAGGATGCGGACCTGTGCGCGGAAGACGCTTATGTGGCTCAGGTGCAGGCAAGTGATGCGGAGAATACCACGCGCTTCTTTGGCGATATGGATAAGGCTGATCCAGGACTTGCTGAAAAGTGGTATTCACCTGACTATGACGACAGCGGCTGGGAGCAGCGTCCGCTATTAACGCCATGGGCAGGAACCGGCTCCGTTTGGCTGCGCAAATCGATAGAGATTCCCCCGGAGCTTGCCGGGAAGCCGGCAACGCTGTTTCTTGGAACAGTGACCGATTGGGACATGGTGTATGTGAACGGCGAGGTTGTGGGCAATACCACCTATAAGTATCCACCCCGGGAGTATACTGTGCCGTCACTACCCAACGGGCGTTGCGTGATAGCGGTCCGCGTCATCAGCAAGGACGGCGGCTGTTTCACACCCGGCAAGCAGTACCTGCTCACCACCGGGGCAGGCTCGTTCAATTTAAATGGCGAATGGCGGTTCTGCCACGCCGGGCAAGGTACTCCATATGAACCGGAGACGGCTTTTCACTACAAACCTACAGGGCTGTATAATGGCATGATCGCGCCGCTTACACAGTATGTCGTCAAGGCAACACTCTGGTACCAGGGTGAATCGGATGCCGGAAATCCCAAGCGGTATGCCGAAAAATTCGAGGCCCTTGTGCGCTCCTGGCGGGCGGAGTGGGGATATGATTTTCCCTTTTTGTTTGTAGAGCTGCCGCATTGGGAAGGCGGCCCGAATTGGGATCTGCTGCGCCGGCAGCAATGGCTGTCACTTGAAATTCCAAATACAGCGATGGCAGCGGCCTTTGACCTGGGCGAGCACAATGACCTGCATCCGCAAAGCAAGCAACCGTTGGGTGATCGGCTGGCACGCTGCGCCATGCGGGTGGTATACGGTGAGAAGATGATGCCTTCTCCGTTTGAAATTGTTGGGTATAAGGCCTAGCCGAAACAAAACATTGGTGCTGCGGTGAAAGCCCGCCCCTACCCTACACTTGACTATCCTCGGTATGTGATGAAATGAGCAGGCCAAATCCCTTTGATTAGGATTTGGCCTGCTCTACAAATTTGGTTTTAGCATTATGCCTATTGGACGAGATTGTCCAAGTCAATGACAATGCCATGAATTACTATACGGCGCTACTTCTTTCCAATACTCGATCAATTCCTTGATACAGTCCAAATCGATACCGTTGGGATTTTCAAATTGAATAGGGAATTGAAAGCATGTATTGGCAAATTCTTTGCCGAAAACCGTTGTATCTTTTCCCTTCGGGCAGTCGTCCCCCGTACAAGATACACAAGGTCTCACACCGTCATGAATGGTTTTTATGAACCCTTCGCCAATTTCGCCGCTGTAATTACCTGAAAAGAACCAAAGACGCCATTTCCCCTTATTCACAACTATGCCGCACAAGTAATTCTTTTCATAGGGTATTCTCCAGTAGTTAGGCCCAAACCATTGCCGTGGTACCAATTGACTCGCTTTTAAATACTCAACAAATCCCAGCGCGGTTTCCTTCAAATCACCGTCAAGAAGCTCGAGGATTTCATTCTCTATTTGGGGACTGATTTTATCTTGCTCTTTATTCAAAGAGGCATTGCTTTTTTCGGACATTTGTTATTCAATCCTTTCCGTAAATTAATAATACTTTGCGACTTATTACTTTTCACCTTCCGAAATATATACAATCTGTACTTCAAATTCTTATTTATCGTTATTCATCCATCACACATAGTTTCGAATATCTGCCCATCTATGCTGATTATTTCATCCATGGGGACCGCTGTGCCATCAGTCATAACGACAACCCGTTCATATTCGTCTATCTTTTTAACCATACTCATAGCAGTAACATAGGCGCCGCCATTTTTCTTCGCATCCGGCTGAAAGTAGGTGATTGCGATTTCGGGATGCTCTTTCATCCGATCTGCTATGATTTGCAGCCTATCTCTCAACGCGTCCTTTATATATTCGTCCAATTCTATTCTCTCGTCAGTCAGTCTTGCGGTTTCTTTGATGGCGGAATCATAGCCGGTCAGTGCGGCGAAGGGGGAAAACTGAGCTGCCCGGTCAATAGCTGTCATATGAGGGTGTGTCGCAGATACATGGTGCGGTAGATTGA
>JAEZJP010000246.1 GCA_023415715.1 Bacillota bacterium | reverse complement strand
GATGTGATGACGCTCTCCTGCGAGGTGGGCAAGCATCCCGCATACCACAAGTATGCCAGTGTCTGGATCGATACGCTCAAACATCCCAGCGGGCGTACTACGGATCTTACCAACACCAACCGGCTGGTGCGCTTCTATGAAGGCTGCGACGGCTTTAAAACAGGCTCCACAGACGAGGCAAAGTTCTGCGTAAGCGCAACGGCCGAAAAGAACGGAATGCGCCTGGTGGCTGTTGTGCTGGGCAACCCCAAGAGCCAAACAAGGTTTGATGAAGCCCGGGCCATGCTGGATTACGGTTTTGCCACCTACCGCCGTATTACTATAGCCAGGGAAGGCGACCTGCTCGGCCAGCAGGTGCAGGTAACACGCGGCTCTCAGGATACGGTGGATACGGCGCTTGGCAGCGGCCTATCCATGCTGCTGAAGGTAGGCCAGGAAAAGCAGCTGGCCATGGAGGTGGAACTGCCCGAATCCGTGCAAGCCCCCATTTTGAAGGGCGATACGCTGGGCACAGTTCGGGTGCTGTTGGACGGCAAGGTTGTGGCAAAGCTCAACTGTGTGGCCGCCCAGGACGTACGGCTGCCGGGTTTCATGGAAGGGTTTATCAAGATTTTGGATACATGGCGTTAATCGTCTTACGTTTATTGGTTTCCGGAATTCCATATCCACATAAGGATTGAATTCCTGGCTCCCCAGGTCAAGGAAAATAAGAGCGGCGGAACAATGGTTGTTCCGCCGCTTAAGTTATTGTCAAAGGGAAACATCCAGCCGCTTTGGCCTTTTCGGCGCCGTATCACGTGCCAGCTGCCGGAACATTTGGATGCATCCAAGCAGCGCAAAGAATACGCCCTGGCCGAAATTGGACAGTATTTCCCGCTCGGTATCCGCGTCTGTCCACATGTCCTCCGTCCAGAACAGGAAAATGGCATCGGTCTTCGAATATGCCATTTCCTCATACTGGGATAATCCGGCCTTCGTTTCATCGTAATACTGAGATAATTGATAGCTCGTGCCGGCTATCTGGCCCAAAGCCACAGAAAGCAGAATAAAGAGCAGCACCACGGCAATCTTCACCCGGCCCTGCCGTCCATGCAGTAGATCATAACCCTTGCCCACGATCCAGCCGATCAAAATCCCGACGATGCTGGCCATATAACCCAGGGCAAAAACCACCGCCCAGGGAATTGCGCCAACAATGGCGGCCATGGCCGCGCCAAGGATGCCCAACAGCAGGCTGCCCTTTTGCGTATCTTTATGCCATGCCTCCTTAAGGGCTGCATCATCGGCGCAATGCTCATGCATGGGGAATACATCATCCTTGATCAGAACGGGAACCTCATCATGATCCAGTGCTTTTGCGCATAGGCTGCAAACCCTGGCATTGGGTATAGAAAGATCCGCAAGCCTCTTTGTAGCCGTATCCATAAATTCGCCAAGATTTTTCATGGCTTTTAGGTTTCCCTTAAACTCGACGCCCGCCGATTGACCTTCATTGATAGTACGAACGCTGACAAGCTTGAATTCCTTCAGTGTATCCGTAAGAACGCGTACAGCCTCCGTCCGCGCGGAATTTATCAGGTGCTGCTGCTCCTCCTTGACTGTTTGATCTTCCGTTGGCTGCGGTGCGGGCAGATAGACGTGCAGGCGGTTCACATCTAAAATATACCGCAATGTAATGTAATACCCATTGAGCCAGCCGAAGATGGTCCTGCCTTGAAAAGCAAGCCCCTTTTCCTTTGCGATTTCTTTAAATGATATTCCAGCCACACAATTTTCCTCCCTCATTTGCGCTATCTGCGTTTATCATACCATCTATTGCATGAAAATGGAAGAATATAAGAAACAGGCTCTTTCCGGAACCGGAAAGAGCCTGTTTTCATAAACGGAGTTTTACTTGGAATGTTCTTCAACGGCCACGGCTACTGCCACGGTTGCGCCTACCATGGGGTTGTTGCCCATGCCGATGAGGCCCATCATTTCCACGTGGGCAGGCAAGGAGGAGGAACCGGCAAACTGGGCGTCGGAGTGCATGCGGCCCATGGTGTCGGTCATGCCGTAGCTGGCAGGGCCGGCGGCCATGTTGTCGGGATGCAAAGTACGGCCGGTGCCGCCGCCGGAAGCTACGGAGAAGTAGTTCTTGCCGTTTTCCACGGACCACTTCTTGTAGGTGCCAGCCACGTGGTGCTGGAATCTGGTAGGGTTGGTGGAGTTGCCGGTGATGGAAACATCCACGCCCTCTTTGATCATGATGGCGACGCCTTCGCTGACGTCATCCGCGCCGTACACGCGAACCTTGGCCTTTTCGCCGCTGGAGAAGGCGGTTTCCTTTTCTACCTTCAGTTCGCCCGTATAGTAATCATACTGTGTCTTCACATAGGTGAAGCCGTTAACGCGGCTGATGACGTAGGCGGCGTCTTTGCCAAGACCGTTCAGAATGACCCGGAGCGGCTCCTTGCGCACCTTGTTGGCGGTACGGGCGATGCCGATAGCGCCTTCAGCGGCAGCAAAGCTTTCGTGCCCGGCCAGGAAGCAGAAGCACTTAGTCTCTTCCCTTAGGAGCATGGCAGCCAGGTTGCCGTGACCCAGGCCCACAGCGCGCTGGTCTGCCACGGAGCCGGGGATGCAGAAAGCCTGCAGGCCAAGACCGATGGCTTCGGCGGCGGCAGAAGCGTTCTTGAGGCCCTTCTTCACCGCAATGCCTGCGCCCAGGGTGTAGGCCCACACGGCGTTTTCAAAGGCGATGGGCTGGATGCCCCGGACGATGGTGCCCACGTCGATGCCTTTTTGCTGCAGCATATCGTTGACTTCATCCAGGGAGGAAAAGCCGTATTCTTTAAGAACTTTTTCAATTTTCGCGATTCGTCTTTCATATCCTTCAAACGTTGCCATTGCTTTCTCACCTCATCCTTGCGCGTTCTTATTTATGGCGGGGATCGATGTATTCCTTGGCTTCGGCGAAGCGGCCGTAGGTGCCTACGTTCTTTTCGTAGGCTTCCTTGGGATCGACGCCCTTCTTGATGGCCTCCAGCATCTTGCCCAGGTGCACGAACTGGTAGCCGATAACTTCCTTGTTTTCATCCAGGCCAAGCTTCAGCACATAGCCCTCTGCCATTTCCAGATAGCGGACGCCCTTTTCCAGCGTGCCGTACATGGTGCCGATCTGGCTGCGAAGACCCTTGCCCAGGTCTTCAAGGCCAGCGCCGATGGGCAGGCCGCCCTCGGAGAAAGCGGACTGGGTACGGCCATAGGCGATTTGAAGGAACAGTTCCCGCATGGCGGTGTTGATAGCATCGCACACCAGGTCGGTATTGAGGGCTTCCAGCACGGTTTTACCGGGCAGGAATTCTGCTGCCATGGCAGCGGAATGGGTCATGCCGGAGCAGCCGATGGTTTCCACCAGCGCTTCCTGAATGACGCCGTCCTTCACATTCAATGTCAGCTTGCAGGCACCCTGCTGGGGCGCGCACCAGCCTACGCCGTGGGTCAGGCCGGAAATATCCTTGATCTCCCGGGCTTGCACCCATTTGCCCTCTTCAGGGATAGGAGCGGGGCCATGGTTCGGGCCCTTTTTGACGCATACCATTTCTTCAACTTCTCTGGAGTATTGCATCGAATCGTTTCCTCCTTACCGGAAAATGTTCTGACAAAAACACACACTGCGTAGTATAGCATACTTTCCATGGAGGGAAAAGGCTTTTGCCCGGAACCATGCAGATTTTTTAACAGTCTGCGATAAATACCGGTCTTTTTTGCGGCGTAAAATTATGCTATACTGGCATAGTCCGGCTATATTTTGAAAAGGTACCATCGGCTAAATGCAGGCCGGCCAGTTGATTTGAAGTGGCAGCGGAATAAGTAAAATACGCAATACGGGAGGAACAATCTATGAGCCGGTTGGGCGATCTGATTAAAACCGAGCGGCTTCGCCAGGGGCTTACCCATAAGCAGGTGGCCAAAAAGTGTGGCGTAGCGGAAAGCTTTTTGGTGGATGTGGAGGCGGGCACACGCATCATAGCCGACGACCAGGCCCGGCGCATTTTAAAAAGCATTGGGCTTAAGCAGCAGACGGAAGCGGATTTCACCCTGGACGATATCGCCGCCACGGTGGACCTGCAAACCGTACAGCCCGCTATTACGAAGGCTGTGCAGGAAAACAAGGCGAAGAAAGCGGATGAACCTTTGGCCAGCGCGGAGGATGGAATTTCAGGTTCCGTTTGGCTGGACGCCCTTACCAGTGTTTTAAAGCGTGTTCCGGTGTACAACGCGGTCATGAAGGAAATTGACCATAAACTGCTGCCGGTACTTAACGGACATATCGAAAATGCCGCTCCTGACAAGGTGTACTATTATCTGGTTCCGGATGATGCGCTTCGGGGCTTCAGAATCTGCCAGGGTGATCTGGTATTGGTCGTGCCCGCTTCCAGCCCCATCGATGGGGCTATCATGCTTACGGAGGTCAAGGGCCGCAGGATGCTGAAAAAAGTCAAAAGGCTGGAAGGGTTCCAGCTTCTCTTGCAGAGCTATGACCGGGAATACAGCGCGGAAACGATTGCAATCAACGAGGTGACATGCTTGGGCCGCTGTGTCCGGGTGGAAATCAATCTTTCATAAGAGGCTTTGCAACATATGACAATAGCGCCCTATCTTATGCGCAAGCGGAAGGATAGGGCGCTTGTCTTTTAGGTTATTTTTTATGAAGCCTCGGCGCGTCTCTTCGTTTGCATTTTGTTTCGTATCTCCGCAGTGATCCATACAGCCGTCGGAATAATCATTTGGAAAGGGATCGCGTAAACCTGGTAGTATACGATGAATCCGAACATTTCCATGGCGCTTTTGTACACGATGGCGCACAATGCGACCGCCAGCATGCTGGTTGGCATGATCATCCGCTTGTAATCGTCTATGGCAAACAACTTGGATATTCCTTTGGCGGCCACTATCAGGCATAACGTAATTTTTACAATTCCGGACAGCAGGAAATTCATGGTGATCGTGCCTTCGACTCTGGTCAAAAAATCACTGACATGAAGAATCCTGGCGGTGACATACGATGGAAAATAAGAAGCGCTGATCATAGGCGATCCAAGTATTGTGATGTTGCGCAATATGATCAGCATCAAAATAAAACTGCCGGTCAATATAGCAAACCCGTACATTTTGTATGGGTTGATTTCTTTTCTGACAGAACCTGCGACGCCTAAAAAGAGCACCGTTTCAGCAAAAGGAAACGTCAGTATTTGATATCCGCCTAATAAAATCTTTTGAAATCCGTTTGCCAGAATCGGCTGAAGATTAGTGAAATCCATATCCACCGTAGCCATAACAATCGTCAGAATTACTGTCAGCGCTACGATTGGTAACATGATCATGGACCACTTGCCCAGTATATTTACACCGCTGATGGCCAAATATGCCGTTACAAGAATAAGCGAAATCATCATAGGAAGCTGAGGTGTTTCCGGAAAGGCTACAATTTGCATGAACTCCGTAAAATTGCGCACGACAAGGGAACACAGGTGAAGGGCATACCATGTAATAAGCGCTATCAATACTTTGCCAAATATCTTGCCAAAAAGGATTTCCAGTATATCAAACAGATCCGTTTCCGGATACAGGCGCATGATCCTTGCATACACAAGCAGCAGCGGAACCATCATCGCGGTGGCAATTAAAAGAGACGCCCACGCATCCTGGCCAGCTATGCTGCTGACACCGAGAACAACACTGCTGCCAAAGAGGAACTGGACAAGCAAAAAAACAGCCTGGGTGTATGTGATGGAATCTTTGCGCATGGTTCTTTCCTTTCAAAAACCGTTCCGTGATTATTGCTTGCTCAACGCGGGAAACAATGCGTCGATCAGTTTCGTAATTGGTTTGGTGGGGGAAGGGATTTTAACATCAAAGGTAAACAGAACCAGCACACTAAAGCTTACAAGCATCAGGGCGCAATAAAAAAATTTTTCCCTAGTGTCCATGGTTTTCCATTTGGGCAAAAGGTCTGCGGCGATGATGACCAAAAATATCACAACAACGATGAGTGTGATCACTTTCCGCCCTCCTGCTTGGTATCTTTAATATAAGCAGAGTTGGCAATGGTTACTTTGGCATTCACCGTTACCTGAAGGGTGGGAAACAATTGATCCCAGTAGCCGGATACCGATGCCCACAGTTTACTGTTCTTTTTTCGTATCGTATTGCCAAATCCAAAGATATCAGAGCCGTATTCCGTTTGTACCTTTTTGATAATGTTCTCCATTTCTTGTTTTAATTTCGCACCAGCCGCCGCCTCCAAAGAAGTGACCGCTTCTTTATCCAGAGAATCAAATTCTTCCGCAATTTCTCCCAGGTATACCCTGGTCTCTGCATCGACGGTAAATTTCAGTTTTCCGTCTTCCACAGAAAAGTTTTGCTGGGTCTTGTTTTGAGAAATCTCCAAAGCAACATCATCAGTTGCTTCTCCTTTTAAAGACAGTGTAAGGATACCGCCTTTCACCTCATTGATCACAAACAGGAAATATTTCGATTCCTCCGGCGACAGGTACCCTAACATGTTTTTATCTTTGAAAACGGCAACTCCGTTGGTTTCGCTGGCAAGGTCTTTATCATTTAAGGTAATATGCAAAACAGGAAGCGCCAGGGATTTCCCTTCGGTGTGCAGCGTATTGTATATTTGATACAGCAGGATGTTGTTCGTTGATGAAGTGACAGTTTCATCATCCATGACCAAATTTTCTATTTCATAACTGACGATAGGATTACTGGTTCCTTTCACACGCAAAAGCTCCGCCGCCGTTTTCTCCTGGGAGACGATTACGTGCGCCGTTTCACGCAGTTCCGCATCCCTTAAAAACCAGTCGATCAAATGCTCAATGTGTCCGCTTTTTGCAAGCTCCTCACTGATGATCAAAATTTGGTTATTTCCGAAGTAAAGCTTTTTTTCCGAGCGCTTTTTTGCGTTTCTTGCCGCGTCAAATATCGTTTTTCCCGTTGACTCGACCAGTTTTGGTTTGGGGCCTCCGGTCTTTACATTTGATACATCAACTGTCTCAAATACCACTTTATACTCTCCGGTATAAGGATCCATATCTACAGCCATGCCTGAAACAATGTCTATTTCATTTAAGCCTCTGTAATTCCAGCAGCCGCTGAGCAGAAAGAGGAGCAAAATGCACAGAACGGCCAAAACGGCTTTTTTACGCATTGCCATCCCCGTCCTTGCTTCTCATGCGTACCATATTGCTTGTCAACTGCCTGGAACGCAAGCGCATATCCCACCATGGCGCCCTGACCGGCAGATCCTTCATGCCCTGGAACTTGAAGCTTCCGCCCAGCGAAACCTCCGGTATGCCAAAGGATGTAAGGTTCAGTATGTGTATCATCATCACGGAAGTTGACAGCACAAACCCAAAGAAACCAAATATGGATGAAAACGCAAGTACAAATAAACGTAGATAAATGACCGACGCGTTCATTTTTGGCACCAGCAGGTTGGTGATACCCGTGATGCCGACCACAATAATCATGGGCGCCGCCACCAGCCTTGCTTCCACGGCCGCCTGCCCGACGACCAGCGCACCGACAATGCCCAGCGCCTGCCCTACATTGGAAGGCATGCGTACGCCGGTTTCCCGCAGGATGTCAAAGACAATCAGCATGATGAACGCCTCCACGGCTGCCGGCAATGGCACGCTGGACCTTTCAGCTGCAATGTTGATCAGCAGGGGAGTTGGCAGCATTTCGTGATGGAAGGCAACTACGGCGATATAGATACCGGGGACGCCTACGGTTAAAAAGAAAGCGACAATTCTCAAAATCCTTGAAAAGGAAGTATAGTAAAAGCTTAGGTAGTAGTCTTCACCGCTTTGGAAGTTCTCAATGAAAAGATACGGTGCGGTAATCGCCACAGGAGAACCGTCCACCAAAATTGCGATTCGTCCCTCCAGCATCTTTGCCACAGCAACATCCGGGCGTTCCGTATAACCGGTTGTTCGAAAAAGGGACCATTTTTTATCCCTGATCAGTTCAGTAATGTAGTTACTGTCCAAAACGGCATCGATATCAATCTGGCCAAGCCGGCGGAAAACTTCATCTACGATTTCCGTGTTGGCGATACCATTTAAATAACATACGCATATGCTTGTCTTGCTCTGTTTGCCAAGGGAGAGAAACTTCAACTTCAACTCATTGGTGCGTAACCTTCTGAGAACAAAGGAGAGGTTTTGCATAATGGATTCGGTGAAACCTTCCCGCGGGCCGCTCAAAATTTTTTCATTATCCGGCTCCGCAGTGGCACGGGTTTGAAAGCCCTTCGTGTTCAGAAGCAGCGCCTTGGCAATGCCATCCGCAAACAGCACCGTATCCCCGTAGCTGATGGCCTCAATGATCTTTATGAAATCCGTTGTCTGCTCCGCTTCTGCAATCTGGATCACCTGATTTTGAAGCGTGTCCAGAAGGGATGGACCTGGGACGATCGAATTGGAAATCATAAGCGGCCTTAGGATATTGTCATTGAGAAATGTTGAGTTTACTACGCCGTCGCAAAACGCAATGCCGAAGCGCAGCTCTTTATACTGATTGTTTTGAATAATCTTCATCCGAAGGATATCTACGTCTGTAAATAGCCCCTTTATTACGGCCATGTTCTGATCCAGGGAGACGGAAAGCTCCTCCGCCTTGTGCTTTTCGTTGATGCTTTTTACTTTTTGATCCACGATTTTGCTTTTGTCTGCAGCTCTTTTGCCCAGCATTCCGCTCACCCTCCGCTTAGCCGATATAAACATGCACGAAAAAAAGACGCGTCAGCCGCTACTTACAATATCTGCGGCTTTTGTGCGTCTGTCAGTGTTCAACCTTTCTGCGGCTCATGCGAAGCTTCTTGGCAGGCGGTGTGAGCAATATCCGCTCACGGTTTTTATCCTTTCCATCCTCCTTAAGCTGCTGATCCTTTATATAGCGATTGTCTGTCATTTCCTGCCCCTCCTTTATGGGTATCATGGCAGGATGAGGGGGCTTTTATGCGGGCGGAACCATAAGTATCCGCTTGCCGCGGCGCTTGGCATAGGCCACCGTGGAGGCTGTGCCGCCCTTTGTTACGCCGTCAAACCCGGCGATGACATAGTCGCAATTGTCCACCATGAACCTGTTGCGGCGGTGGAAGCAGGAGGGGGAATAGTGTGGTTCAATTGTCACTACTTCATCAGCCATACTCAGCAGGACTTGATACATTTGCTTGTCTTTTGCATTCCAGAGGGATGCCTGGTCCGCATGCGGGCATACGGCAATAAGTTTCAGGTGCAGCTCCGGCCTGGCCTCCCTTAAGCCCAGCACAATCTGCGCAGCCATCAAGTCGACACCCCGGGCCATGCCGCAGTAAAATATGCGGCAGCCATCATCGATCATTTCTTCCGTGGCTCTGCAAAGTTTCAAATAAAAATCCATACAGTCCTGCCGTGTTTGGGTGTGGCCCCAGGGCAAATGCTCCGGCCTGTGCCCGGTGAAGCAGCAGGATATGTTGCTGTTTGTTTGGCTTTGATTATCCATTCAATTCATCCATGGTTCTGATATCCCTTATGATCTGTGCTGGGTCCTTGGCCGTAAACAGCGCCGTGCCCATCACCAGCGCCGTGGCGCCGCTTTCGATGAGCATTTTGGCATTATTGGGGCCAACGCCGCCGTCCACCTCAATGATGCCCTGATAGCCCATAGCGCGGAGATCGCATATCTTTTGCACCATGTCAGGCATGAAGGCTTGTCCGCCAAAACCCGGCTCCACTGTCATCACGAGGATCATATCCAAAATGTGCAGGTATGGAAAAAGGTTTGCAGCAGGTGTTGCCGGCTTGATGGACGCGCCGGCCAATAGACCTAGTTGATGAATCATGTTAAGCAAAGACGGCAGGGGATACTCCACTTCCTCATGCACGGTGAGGATTTGTGCTCCCGCCTTTGCAAAGGTATCAATAAAGCTTTCCGGTGCTTTCACCATCAGGTGCACATCCAGAGGTACGGCTGTTTCCTTTTTCAGTGCCTTGACAAGCGATGGACCGTAGGAAAGGTTGGGCACAAAGTTTCCGTCCATAATATCCACGTGCAGCCAGTCGCACCCGGCATCTATCATACGGCGAACGTCATAGCCCATCTTAAGCACATCCGCCGCCAATACCGATGGGGCGATCTTAATCTTACCGTTCCCTCCATGACTGCTTCCATTCGTTAAGCAGCGTGTGATACCTTGCGATCCGCTCCCGGCTGAGTTCTCCCCGGTTCACTGCCGCCAGTACCTGGCATCCCGGTTCCGTATGGTGATAACAGGGGGAAAATTTGCATTTGTTTAGATAGGGAATAAGCTCCGGGTAATACTCCTGTAAAAATACAGGGTCCATGGGCTCCGTCATTTCCCAAAGGCTGAAGCCGGGCGTATCCAGAACCTCAAGGCCGTCCTTTTGCAGCAGCTCCGCATGGCGGGTGGTGTGGCGGCCACGTTCGATCCTTTGGCTGATTTCACCCGTTTTGAGCGACAGCCCGAACAATGCGTTGAGAATAGTGCTTTTACCCACACCGGATTGCCCGGCAAGGCAGCAGAGCTTTCCATGCATCTTTTCGCGGAGATCATGAAGCCCGTCGAAATTTGCAGCACTAACAGGCAGGAATGCGATATCCGCCTTTTCATATTCCTTTGCCATTTGTTCTGGCAGCAAAGGGTCCAGCTCCCGCTTGTTCAGCACCAGCAGCACATCCATATGCTGCTGCCGGGCGCCCACCAGCAGCCGGTCCACCAGCAAAAGATCAGGCGCGGGAGTTGGTGCGACCACTACGATCATAAGCTGCACATTGGCCGCCGGAGGCCGGATGCTTATGGAGATGCGGGGCAGGATTTCCTCCACCCAGCCGTGCTCATCGCCTGTGCCGGGGGTAAATATCACATTGTCGCCTACCAGGGGCGTCAGCTTCAAGCGGCGGAACTTGCCTTTGGCTCTTAGCACATATTCCGTTCCAACCTCATCCCTGACGGTATACAGCCCGCCTAAGCCCTGCACAATCCTGCCCAACATGAAATGTGGTCAGCCTCCTAATTAAGCGTTACGGTATCCTCGTAAGCAAATTTGCCGTCGAAATACACCTTGTAAGTCATGACCCCCGGCATTTCGCTGTACAACTCAATCTGCGGATTTGGATCACTGTCCGCCGCGTGAACGGCTGCGTACTTTTCCGTTTCCACGCCGTTCAAGTCCACCAGCTTTACCTGCACATGCACCCCCGCGGTGGTTTCAGGAATGTTGAGGGTTATGGTCGCCTTGTGGCGCATGCTTTTCGACTCCGCCACCGTAAAGCTCACCACCGTGCCGGGCATAACTTGCGAGCCGCCTTCCGGCTGCTGGCTGATGATCTTCCCATCCAGGGCGTCGTCGGAAACTTCCTTCGGCTGTGTTTCTGTCCCTTCCAAGCCGTTTTGCGCAAGCGTTGTCTTTGCTTCATCCGGTGTAAGATTGCTGAGATCGGGGACGATGGCACTGCCGCCCGATACCACCACCTGCACCGTATCCCCGGCGTTGTAAGGCTCATTTGCCAACGGCGTTTGAGATAGAATTGTGTCCGCGGGCTCTGTGGAAATCACTTTTTCAGCAACTGCCATGGCGATTCCCATGTTTTGCAGTTTCTGCACGGCGTCGCCGTAAAGCGTGCCCGTAACACTTGGCACGAGCCTCACGTTGGGGTCGGGTCCATTGGATATGTGCAGCACAATGGTTTCTCCCTTGCGCATATCCGTATCATATTCCGGCGTTTGCAGTATGACCACTCCGGCCGGAATAGTGGCATGATGGATGTACAATACTTCCGTCTTCAGCCCCGCCCGCCCGCTCATGCTGATGGCCGTCTGCTCATCCCGGCCTATCAGATCGGGGGCAGAAGTACCGGAACTTACGCTTTTGTATATTTCCACGCCGCCCAGGTACAGGCCGAAGAAGACCAGCCCGGCCATAAGGATGGTGAGGCTCCAGCGAAGCGTTTTGCGGATACGAAGCCGCATTTTTACTTGCTGTGATAGCGTGCTGCGCCTTCGTGCCGTTTCGCTGCGGACAGGTTTCACGGGGCCGGTGCCCTGGCTGCTCAGCGGCGAAATGGGCTGGCTGTCGCTCTTTGGGTCCGAAAGATCCGCTTTGCCTTCCAATGCCTTTTTCAGGTCCGTAGCCATTTCCAGCGCGCTTTGATAGCGGTATCTGGGCTCCTTTTCCATGGCCACCATCACCACATGGTTAACGGCAGGGGGCACTTCTGGGCTCAGTTCAGATATGGGCCTTGGCGTGTTGTGCAGATGCTGCATGGCAACGGCCACAGGGCTGTCACCGTCAAAGGGCACCTGCCCGGTGAGCATTTCATACAGCACCACGCCCACACTGTAGATGTCGCTGGTTTCGGCCACGTTCTCGCCCGCGGCCTGCTCCGGTGAAAAATAATGCACGGAGCCCATCACGCTGTCGCCCTTGGTGAGGGTGGAACTGTTGGCCATGCGGGCGATGCCGAAATCCGCCACCTTGATGTGGCCTTCCGATTGCACCAGTATGTTTTGTGGCTTGATATCCCTGTGTATGATGCCGTTCCTGTGGGTGTGCTGCAATGCGGACAGGATGCGGATGGCGATTTGTCCCGCGGTGGTATAAGGCAGCTTGCCTTTTTGACGGATGACTTCCTTGAGCGTCTTGCCCTGGACGTATTCCATGACAAGATAGCGGCTGTCCCCGTCCATCCCCACATCCAGAAGGTTCACAATGTTGTGGTGGGACACCTTGCTGGCAGCTTCTGCTTCCCGTTGGAAACGGTTCAAAAATTCTTCGTCCTGATTGAATTCGGGCCGGAGTACCTTGATGGCCACGCTGTGGCCGGTACGGGTGTCGATGGCCCGGTAGACGATGGCCATGCCACCCTTGCCGATGGTGTCCAATATTTGATAGCGCTGGGCAATCACACGTCCTGTCATTGTGCCACCTCCGTATTAGAAAGCAGCACAAAGGAAACGTTGTCCCGCCCGCCGTTGTTCAACGCCAATTTCAGAAGATGCTCCGCCGCGTCTTCCAGGGTAAGCGTCTTCAGCGCGCTTTCAATTTCCGATTCCTCTACCATGCCGTACAGCCCATCTGAGCAGATGAGCCAGATATCGCCGGGCTTTTTATCCTTGCGGATCACATCCACCTCAATGCCGGATGAGGTGCCTACGGCCCGTGTGATCACATTGCGGTAGGGATGCTTTTTGGCCTTTTCCTTGGTGAGTATGCCCTGACGCATCATTTCTGCCACCACGGAATGGTCCTGGGTGATCTGGGCGAATACGCCGTCCCGAAGCAAATAGGCCCGGCTGTCGCCAACATGGCCGATAAAAACTTCTTCATTGCCTTCCCACAGCACCGTCACCGTGGTACCCATGCCGGAAAGAGCCGCATCCTGCGCCTGCTGCTCGTATAGCCTGCGGTTGGCCGCCTGGATGCCCGTCTCCAGCCTTTTTTCATTGGGCTCAAGACCGGAAAGCATGTCGCCAATTACCGCCGCGGCCCCGTTGCTGGCCACTTCACCGCCATTATGGCCGCCCATGCCGTCGGCAACGCCGTACAGCCTTCCGGCAAGCAGCAGCGTATCCTGATTGTTGGGGCGCACCCATCCGGCGTGGGTCCTTGCTGCCACAATCATGGTATCCCTCCTTGGTATAGCATAACATTTTATCCTAGATTCAGTGTTTTCCTGCGCAGCTGGCCGCAGGCTCCTTGAATATCATCGCCCATTTCCCGCCGCCTGGTTGCAGAGATATGTTTTCGTTCAAGCGTCTGCAAAAATGCTTCGATCTTCGCCTCCGAAACGCCCTTCAAGTCACGTTCCGCAACGGTGTTTAAAGGAATCACGTTCACGTGGCACTGCATGCCGCGAAGTTTGCAGGCCAATTCCTCTGCATGCTTAGGCTCAGCATTGACACCGTCGATCAGCGCATACTCAAAGATAACCCGGCGGCCCGTTTTCTCGATATAATAACGGCATGCGGATAGCAGCTCGTCCATGGGGTAGGCCTTGGCCACAGGCATGGTCTTAAGGCGGATCTCATCATTGGGCGCGTGCAGCGATACGGACAGTGTTACCGGAAATCCCTCCTGGGCCAGGTCGCGGATTTTGTCAGCCAGGCCGCAGGTGCTTAAGGAGACGCTGCGAAGGCTTATGTTCAGGCCCTTTTCGTGGTTCACCAAGCGGAAAAAGCGCATCACGTTATCGTAATTGTCCAGCGGTTCTCCGCTGCCCATCAGAACAATGTTATGCACCCGGCTTTCGCCATTTAGTTGACGGTTTGCGCATTGTATCTGCCCCAGCATTTCCGCTGCGGTAAGGCTTCTTATGCATCCACCCAGGGTGCTGGCACAAAAAGCGCAGCCCATCCGGCAGCCAACCTGTGTGGAAATGCATAGGGTATGGCCATGGTGATAGCTCATCAGCACGCCTTCCACACAATTGCCGTCGGTCAACCCGAACAGAAATTTCACCGTGCCGTCCAGCTTTGACACATGAGTCTCTAATATGGAAACCGGCTGGGCAATCGTGTTTTCGCAAAGCCAATCGCGGAGAACCTTGGGCAGGTTGGTCATTTCGCCGAACGCAGCGCCCCGGTGAAGCCAGGTGAACACCTGCTCAGCCCGGAAGGCGGGCTGCCCCTGCTCCTTGAAAAAGGCCGCAAGCTCCTCCGGCAAGTAGCCCAGCAATTGGGGTTTATCCACGTGCGTTTCCTTTCTTTAAAAGCCTCGCGATATAGAAGCCTTCCAGCCCGTCACGGTGGGCAAAAAGCTGCAGGCCCTTGCCACCGTAAAGACTGCGGAATTTTTCCGGAATGGTGTCCGGCAGAGGGGACAAAACAAATTCCGGATGGGCTTTCAAGAAAGCGGCGATCTGCTCACCGTTTTCCTCCGGCAATATGGAGCAAGTGGCATATACCATAATGCCGCCCTTTTTAACATAGGCACATAAGGTGTCCAGCAGCTTTTTTTGCGTTTGTACAAGCGAATCAACAGCTTCCGGCGTTTGCCTGTACTTGACGTCCGGTTTTTCCAGCATGACGCCAAGGCCGGAGCATGGCGCATCCAGCAGCACGGCATCAAATGTATCTGCAAGCTCTTCCCGGTATTGGGCGGCATCACGAACCATGGGCCGAAGATTTTCCAGGTGCAGCCGCTTGGCCACCGCCTGTATGAGGGCCACGCGGTGCTCGTGGATGTCCCAGGCGTGAACACGGCCTGTGCCATCCATGATCTCCGCCATAAGAGCCGACTTTCCGCCCGGTGCGGCGCAGGCATCCAGCACCTGCATGCCGCGCTTGACGCCAACAGCCTCCGCTGCCAGCATGCTGCTTTCCCCCTGTATGGAGAACAGCCCCTTGCGGTAATCTGTATCGGCGCCGATGTCTACCGCACCGCCGATGCGCCATACGTGGGGTACCTGCCCTTTTTCCGCTTTCCAGACCTTGCGGTTTAAAAGCTGCTCAAATGCCTCGTCGGTTATGGCCATGCGGTTTGGCCGGACAGGCGTAAAGTGCTGCTCCGTCCGGTGGGAGCATATGCTTTCGGCCATTTCAGCCCCATAAGCCTGTATGAGCCTTTCCACCAGCCATTCCGGCACGGAATGCAGGATGGAAAGATATTTTACCTCGTTTTCTTCACGCTTTGGCCAGGAGATTTCCTCCTTTTGCCGGGACAGGTTGCGCAATACACCGTTGACAAAGCCGGAAAGAGGCTCCATCCCGGCTTCCTTGCACAATTTTACACCTTCGTTCACGGCGGCACTGTCGGGAACCTTGTCAAGGAACAGAATTTGATAGGCGCTCAGGCGCAGAATATCCCGGATGAGGGGGTCTACATCCGTTTTCGTCAGAAGGCTATCTAATGCATAGTCGATTCGGATGCGGTTTTCCAGCGTGCCGTATACGATATTGGCAGCCAGACGCTTGTCTACGGCTGCAAGATTGCTTTCCTTCAAGCGCTTGTCCAGGGCAAGGGAGGCATAGGCCCCATCACGGTGCACATCCTGCAATATGTTAAGAGCCAGCCGCCGTGCGCCAAGGGACATGGTTACAGATATTGGAGCCGCATCCCCGGCGGGGCGGAAACGCTTGGGGGCGTTTGTGTTTGCCGGCGCTTTGCGGGTACGCAGAGGCGGCTTGCCAAAGGCAGGTTTCGCACCGGCAGGACGGACATAAGCGGTTTTTTCGCCTGCAGTACGCGCATGAGCCGGCTTAGATCCCGCAGGACGGCCATAGGCAGGCTTGTCTCCGGCAGGTCTTAACGGGCGGGCATACGCAGGCTTGTCTCCTGCAGGCTTTGCATCGGCAGGGCGGGCGTAAGCAGGTTTGTCTCCGACTGGTCTTGCCGGACGTGAGTATGCTGGTCTGTCTCCGGCAGGCTTTGAACCGGCAGGGCGTGAATAGGCGGGTTTGTCTCCGGCAGGTTTTACTCCTGCGGGGCGGGCGTAAGCGGGCTTGTCTCCGGCTGGTCTTGCACCAGCGGGACGGGCAAAGGCAGGCCTGTCTCCGGCAGGTTTTGCTCCTGCGGGACGGGCGTATGCGGGTTTGTCTCCGGCAGGCCTTGCACCAGCGGGACGGGCGTATGCGGGTTTGTCCCCGGCTGGCCTTGCACCAGCGGGACGGGCATAGGCAGGCCTGTCCCCGGCAGGTTTTGCTCCTGCGGGACGGGCGTATGCGGGTTTGTCCCCGGCTGGCCTTCCACCGGCTGGACGTGCATGGGCAGGTCTATCACTACGGGGGCGTGCCGGGCCTTTTTTCGGGGGAAGTGGTTTGCGTGTATCGCTCATTCCTTATTCTCCTGCCATATCATTCCTGGTGTAAGGGGGTGGCCCCGCAGATAATCCCTGGCATCCATCTGCTTTCCGCCTGGGGCTTGAAGGCGCAGAATTTGTACCGCTCCGTCTCCCGCAGCGATGATAAGCCCTTGCTTTCCATCGGCTGCAAGCACTTGCCCCGGTGTGCCGGATAAGCTTACCTCAACCTTTGCTTTAATTACTTTTAATATCCCTTCCGGGAAGGACGTATATGTACCCGGCCAAGGGTTAAGGCCCCGCACCTTACTGACAATCTCAAGGGATCCTTTACTCCAGTCAATGAGCCCCATCTCTTTTTTCAGCATGGGCTCATATGTATGGTTCTCATGATCCTGGGGTATACGGGGGCAGCGGCCTTCCTTCAAAAGATCCAGCGTTTCCATCAAAGTCTTGGCGCCAAGCATCGATAGGCGAATGCCCAGTTCGCCTGCGGTTTCATCAGGCAGGATTTCGATTTCTTTTTGCAGCAGCATGTCTCC
Organism: Bacillota bacterium; assembly: GCA_023415715.1. Taxonomy (GTDB): domain Bacteria; phylum Bacillota; class Clostridia; order Christensenellales; family Aristaeellaceae; genus JAEWAH01. The sequence goes on along the minus strand of JAEZJP010000246.1, from coordinate 15,091 downwards.
CGTGTCAATGCCCCTGTCGGTCATCATGGTGGTGATGCCCGTCTTTGTTTCACCCATAAGAATACACCAGTTGATGGGTGCGCTGCCCCTGTGCCGGGGGAGGAGGGAGGCATGAACGTTCACCGTACCAAGCTTCGGAATGTCCAAAATCTCTTGGGATAGAATTTGCCCGAAGGCTGCTGTAACGCACAAGTCAGGGGCAAGGCTTCTTAGGTCTTCCACACCGTCCTTGCGGATGCGGTTGGGCTGAAAGACCGGAATATGGTGCGCAAGGGCACATTCCTTGACGGGGCTTGGCGCCAGCTTGTTGCCGCGCCCCTTGGGCTTGTCCGGCTGGGTAAAAACACCAGCGACGTCATAGCCCGCGCTTATCAGCGCCTTCAGGGAAGGCACAGCGAAATCGGGGGTGCCCATGAATACAACGCGCATCACATCACTCCCTCAAGGCTTTTTCCGCCTCTTCATCTTCAGGCTCTTCGTCGGTGATTTCCCGCTCCATGATGTCAATATACAGTATGCCGTCCAAATGGTCGATCTCATGGCAGAAGGCCCTGGCCAAAAGGCCTTCGCCCGTCTTTTCAAAAAACTTGCCGTGCCTGTCCTGGGCGCGTACGGTGACCTTGTTGGGGCGGCAGACAAGGCCCTGACGGCCGGGGATACTCAGGCAGCCTTCCGGACCGCACTGCTCGCCTTCTTTTGCTATGATTTCGGGGTTTACAAGTTCGATAAGACCGCTTCCGTCGTCCACCACCACCGCGCGGCGTAAAATGCCCACCTGGGGTGCGGCAAGGCCCGCGCCTTCCGCCTTGTACATGGTGTCGGCCATATCTTTTAATAACAGCCATAACCGAAGATCAAACTTGGCAAAGGGCTTTGCTACTTTGCGCAGCCCCTCGTCACCTACCTTGATAATATTGCGGATACCCATTGTATCGTCCTTTCTTGTCCCTACATCATGGATGCGGGATTCCATTCAAAATACACCTGACATTTTGGTTCGGACTGCGCCTGGGCCAGTTCGCTTAAGTATCCGGCGAAGGTGCGGCTGTCCGGGTGCTCAAACAGCTTGAAGAGTACATGGTAGCGTGTTTTGCCCCGGATCAGTTTGACGGGGGCCGCGTCCATGTGCATCAAAAGCACGCGCTTTTTCAATGCCGGATGATCCTTTAAGTAAGTTTGGCATTCCTCCTGAAGATGCTGGCAGAGATCTTGCGCTTCCTTGCCCTGCTCACTTTCCACCAGCAGCCGGCACAGCACCGTGAATGGGGGATACAGCCCTGTGCGCCGCCTCTGGAATTCCATTTGGTAAAAGGCTCTGTAATCCTGATCGGCGGCGGCCTGAATGACAGGGTGGTCGGGCTTGTAGGTTTGCACCACTACTTCACCCGGCTCCTGGGCGCGCCCGGCGCGGCCGGCCACCTGGGTCAAAAGCTGGAAGGTACGCTCCGGGCTTCGGTAGTCGGGCAGGTTCAGCGATATATCCGCCGCCACTACACCCACCAGCGTCACATTGGGAAAATCCAGCCCCTTGGCGATCATCTGTGTGCCGATCAGAATGCGGTAATCCCCGGCACGGAAGCTGGAAAGCATTTTATGATGGGCATCCTTCCCGCCGGTGGTATCGATATCCATTCGCAAAACAGGCACGCCCGGCAGAAGTTTTTGCACTTCCTCTTCCACCTTCTGGGTGCCAAGGCCGAAGTAGCGGATGTACTTGCTGCCGCACTGGGGACATACGTCCGGGGGCGGGGATACGAACCCGCAATAGTGGCAGTGCATGCGCCCGTCGCCGCCTGTTTGGTGGTAGGTCATGGCGATGTCACACTGGCCGCACTTTACCACATAGCCGCAGCTTCGGCAGGATACGAAAGACTGGTATCCCCGGCGGTTCAAAAACAGCATGGCCTGATTGCCATGATCCATGCATTCCCGAAGTTTTCTAAGTAAAAGCGTGCTGAAGATGGAACGGTTGCCAGCCTCCAGTTCCTTGCGCATATCCACCACGAAGACTTCAGGCAGGGGTCTATCCATGACACGGCTGGGCATTTCCAGCAGCGTGTAATCGCCCCGCATGGCTTTGGCAAATGTCAAAATGCTTGGGGTGGCGCTGCTTAAAAGAAGCACACCGCCCTCCCGCTGGCAGCGGCTTTGCGCCACCTCACGGGCATCGTAGCGCGGATGGTGCTCGCTCAAGTAACTTTGCTCGTGCTCCTCATCCACCACGATGAGCCCTAGTTTCTCTACCGGGGCAAACACAGCAGAACGCGCCCCCACCACAACCCTGGCATTGCCCCTGCGTATGCGCCGCCACTCATCAAACCGCTCACCCTGGGTGAGCCTTGAGTGGAGTACCGCAGCCACGGGGCCGAAGCGGTCCCGGAACCATTGCACCATCTGAGGCGTCAGTGCGATTTCCGGCACCAGCACAATGGCGCCGCGGCCCATCGCCAGTGTTTTCCTGACCAGACGGATGTAAACCTCCGTCTTGCCCGAACCGGTCACGCCGTGGAGCAGATATGCTCCGGAACCCCTTTGAAGAGCGGGCTCCATTTCATGAAGCGCTTCCTGCTGGGCTGCCATCAAAGGCGGATCGGCAACCTCCCTTGAGACCATGTCCTCATAAGGCGAACGGAAAACTTCCTCCTGCGAAAGGGTGACAAGCCCCATGGCTTCCAGCTTTTTCAAGGCCTCCATCGGGTCTTTGACCATCATGGCCAATTCCCTGACGGGATGGGACATGCCATCCTTCAAAAGCGTTAAAAGCAATGCGCGGCGTGGGGAACGCTTTTGGGCAAAAGCCGCGGCTTCCGCATCCTCTTTGGGGATATTAAGCCTGGCGGCAGGTTCTGTTTTTTCCTTCACCCTTCCGCCACGCATGGCGGCGGGCAGCATCAGCCGAAGCGTTTCCGCCAGCGGGCAATGGGCTGTATCAGCCATTTCCCTTCCGAGGTCGATTAGTGCCGGAAGCACCGCAGGATAATCCTCCAACGGGCGTAAAACGGCTTTGATCTTTTCCTTGGGATACTCTGTATCCGAGGTCATGGAAAGGATAAGGCCTTCCACTTTTCTTGGGCCGAAAGGGACAAGAACCCGCATGCCCTGGGAGGCATGTATGTTCTCCGGCACACGGTAAGTAAAGACATGGGCCACGTTTTCGTGCACGATATCCACGATCACCTGGGCAAACATGCCTTCGCCTCCTGCGTATAAAATGCCAACTTTTATTATACCGTCTACCCGAAGAATACACAAGCACGGTTTGGGCGGGATGGGGGCTTTTTGAAAAAAACCGCCTTCCCAAACCTGTCCCTGAAAGAGTATATCAGGAAATGGTATACAAATCCAATCGTTGACTTTCTAACCTGCCGTCCTTATAATGGATGAACCAAACAAGGAGGACATTATGGCCGCACAGGACAAGCTGACCTTTTTCGCTACCGCAGCCTTCGGGCTGGAAGGCGTGGTAGCGGATGAATTACGAGCGCTTAACATAAATGCCAAGGCGGAACTTGGCGGGGCACGTTTTGAAGCTTCGCCTGATAAGGCGTATGAAGCATGCCTGTGGCTGCGTTGCGCCGACCGGGTGCTGCTTGTTTTAAGCGAAACAAAGGTGCTCACGTTTGAGGAGCTTTTTCAGGCAGTGAAGGCAATCCAATGGGAAGACTACCTGCCCCGTGACGCCGCGTTTCCCGTATCCGGTAAGTGCGCCAAAAGTCAACTGATGAGCGTGCGCGACTGCCAGGCTATTACCAAAAAGGCCATCGTTGAACGGCTGAAGGAACGCTACAAGACAGCCTGGTTTGATGAGACGGGAGCCGAATATCCCGTTGACGTCAGCCTTCATGGCGACATGGCCAGGCTGACCATTGACATAAGCGGCACGGCGCTGAACCGGCGGGGTTACCGCACCTGGAACGGGGAAGCACCCCTTCGTGAGACGCTGGCGGCAGCGCTTGTGCGCCTATCGCCCTGGAAACCGGGGATGGCATTGCACGACCCTTGCTGCGGCACAGGCACGATTTTGATCGAGGCAGCCATGATTGCGTCCCGCCGCGCTCCGGGACTTACCCGGGAATTTGCCTGTGACAAGTGGCCGCTTTTCCCGGCGGGGGAAAGAGCAAAATTAAGGGAAATGGCACAGGATGTTTATGATCCCGGCAGAATAGAGGGCATAACCGGCAGCGACATTGACCCCGGCGCCCTTGAACTATGCAAAAGGCATATTGTTCAGGCGGGGATGGAAGGCCGCATACAGGTGTTTGAAAAGGACCTTCGCCAGCTTGAGCTGCAGGAAAAAGAAAGCGTGTTTCTGGCCAATCCGCCATATGGGGAGCGGCTGGGGGACAGAAAGACCGCCGAAAGCTTATATGGACAAATGCACAGCCTTTTAAACAGGCATGAGGGCTGGCGCATGGGGGTACTGAGCAGCCACCCCGGCTTTGAACGGCATTTCGGCCGCCGGGCGCAAAAAAAACGCCGGCTGTACAACGGCCGGCTGGAATGCGAGTTTTTGATTTACTAACATAATGTTTGTCAATCAGGCCAATCCAACTGCGATTCCGGGACGCCGGCCCTTAAGCAGGCTTCCCGGGCTTTTTCTTTTCCAACATCATCGCCAAGTGGATAGCGAATGATGTTTCCTTTCAAAACGATTACCGTATGTGCATTATCTTCCCGCATATCCACATACCATAACGAGTCTTTCAATGAATGCGAAAGAATATCGGGCAAATCATTGCTTTTACAGGAAAAATGAATAGCTGTCCAATAGGCGGGCTGACCTAAAGCATGATTGGGCGCGGGCCATAACTCCACTTTTTGAATCTCGATATGGCCTAAAACATCTTCCTTTTCAAGGCTCTCTTTGAGAAGCACGCCTGTGTACATGAAATATCACCTTACATTTCCAGCGTTTCTTCCTCCGTAAAATCCGGTTCCACGGGGGGAAGGGCTTGGCAGGCCATCAATATGGCATCCTCGCCGTTGTCTTCATAGTACCGCCTGCGGCAGCCCACCTGCAAAAAGCCCAGGCTTCTGTAGAGGCTTTGGGCGGTTAGATTGGTACGGCGCACCTCCAGCGTTGCGAAGGAAGCGCCGAGATTCGTGGCGTATTGTATCAGGCTTTGTGTAATCAGCCGCCCGTAACCCCTGCCCCTTTTGTCGCGGCGCACGGCGATATTGGTGATGTGGCACTCGTCCAGCACCATCCAGGCCCCGGCGTAGGCCACAATCTCGCCGTTTGATTCTGCCACCAGGTACCTGGCGCACTTGTTTTCTGTCAGTTCATCCTCAAAAGCACCCCTGCTCCAGGGCGTGGTAAAAGAATCCGCTTCGATGCTGTGGACGTCGTCGATATCTTTCAGCGTCATCCTGCGAACAACGGCATTGCTAGACTCCATGGACGTCCTCCCTGGATTTGCGCTGGCGCTCCGCCTGGGGCGCGCGCAGATAGTATGGCATAAGCTTTAAATAATCAACCGCTTGGTCCCTATAGTGTCCGGCCAGCAGCGCCACGCCAAGCGGCCGAAGGAATCTTGCGTGAACCGGTGCGAAAACCGCCTTGTCTTGGAGTGCAGTTTCTATCATTTCCAGGTTTACGGATACTCCATCACCAACAAACAAATAGGGACCTGGAAATGATGATAGTTTGTTCAGATATTCCGGCAGCTTCAGCGCCTCATCCGCCATCAGCCTTTGAGGCCATCGGGAGAGCATGCCGGCTTTGAAAGCCGCGCCGTAGACCTGGCCGGCCCTGGCATCCTGAATGGGGCAGACAATACCGTCGAAAAATGGAACGCCTGATGCCAATGCTTCCAGTGCATTGATACCGACGCAGGGCTTTTGCGCTCCGTGCGCCATACCTTTTACCGTGCTTACACCGATGCGAACGCCGGTGAAGGAACCGGGGCCCACCGTCACCGCAAACAAATCGATATCCCTGATGGCAAGACCCGACCGGGCAAAACCTTCCTCCACCATAGGCATTAAGCTCACCGAATGGGTGAAGCGGTTAACAGCCATGGCCTCATAGGCAGCCTCACCGTTTTTCAATATGGCAACTCCGGCAACGGGTCCGGAGGTATCCAGAGCCAAAATGTTCATACCTTGATATCCTTCCCAAGAGATGCGTTTGTATAGCCTCCCACGGGTGTGATTTCGATGACGCGCTCGTTTTCCCCTGCGCCACTTACGAGGGAAATCAGCAAATAGGTTTCGGGAAGCATGAAAGAAGCGCGGTCCGGCCATTCCACCACCGAAACGCCCTCACCCGAAAGATACTCGTCTGTGCCGATTTCGTACAGCTCTTCCGGGTCTATTATCCTGTACCAGTCAAAGTGATACAGGGGAAGCCTGCCGGTATCATAAGCCTGCAATATGGTAAATGTGGGGCTTAAAATGGGGCCTTCAACCTGAAGGCCCCGGGCAATGCCGCGGGTCAGTTCGCTCTTGCCCGCGCCCATCTCTCCCCGAAGCACCAAAACGTCCCCCGGGCGGAGGAGCTTTCCAAGCTCCTCGCCCAGAGAACGCGTTTCTTTGGGGGAATGTGTCACATACCGCAAAGGATCACTCCTTTGGATTGGATTAGGTTCTGGCGCCGCGCCCGTGAAGCAGGGGAGACAGGTGCTTATACAAAAGAAAAGTCACGACGCTGAGCGTTACGCCCTTGAGGATGTTAAAGGGGGCGGTAATCAGGATCAGTACCTTTTCCAGGCTGTCAACATAGGGGATGATATCCGTAAAAGTTTTGATAATGGCTTCCATAGGGAAGTGCATCACCGTCACATAGAAGGGGATCAACAAAACTGCGTTGGCCACAACACCGCATATGGTCAGGCTTACAGTGCCGACCGTCATGCCGATGAGGGCGCTCTTGCGGTTTTTGTTCCTGCGGTAGATGAGCACCGCAGGAAGCATGAGTGCTGATCCCAACAGGAAGTCGGCAATTTCACCCACGCCGCCGGAAGTGGTGGTAATAAGACCGGTCAGGCTTTTGATACCCAGTATGATCAGGCCGGAAAGAGGACCCATGGAAAACCCGCCCAGAAGTACCGGGAGGTTGCTAAGATCCAGCTTATAGAAGCCAATGATCGGAATGGCGAAAGAGGGAAGGAAAAGTACTACTGAGATGGCCGCCAACAGGGCGATACGGGTCATTCGCTGGGGGGTGAAGAACGCTTTGGGTTTCATCGCAATGCCTCCTAAAATATGCATGCCCCTGAAGCAAAAGCTGTTCAGGGGCCAAAACATACTTTGCAAAGTTCTTCTACCATCCAGACTTTACTGTCGGCCCTGGAATTTCACCAGATCGGCCGCGCACGGGAATGTGCACGGTTCGCGGGCTGTACCGCCGGTAGGGATTTTCACCCTGCCCCGAAGAAGCTTCAAGTGCTATGCGATTGTGGATTACGCGGGTATAATAACACGGTGGATTTTGTTTGTCAATGGCTTAAAGGTAATGCACACAATTCTTTGTCAGCGTTATAGATGGCTGTGTGATGTTTACTTCAGCCCTTCGATCCTCGCCGCGCCTTCCGGACGGATGTCCAGCTGGTGGCAGCAATGTGCGCCAAACACGGCTTCCATGGTATCGGTGAAGGAGGTAACCTGCGTAAGAGGAACGAAGTTCAGCGTGGTGCCCGCAAAGCCGCCGCCATGCACGCGCCAGGCGCCGTCATTGCCAAGCTGGCTTTCCGCAAGGGCCAGGGCCAGGGAAAGCTGCTGCTCATTTGGCCTGGCATACACGTTTTGCAGATACATGAAGCTGGAACGCCCGGAGGCGATAACATCACGGAAGAAGGACGGCAGGTCATCATGTGTAAGGGCGTCAGTCTGATCGGCCACGCGCTTGTTCTCCTGAAAGAAATGCATGGCGCGAAGAACAGCCCGGTCCGAAGTCTTCTGGCGTACGGAAGCAAGCTCCTGAAAAAGCTGCTCCGGACGCACCCTGCGCAGCACATCTTCGCCAAAGCAGGCGGCTACCTGCTTCATTTCCTGGGGGATGGTGGCGTAATCAGCCGTCAGGTCATCATGGCTTCCGCCGGTGCTGACTACCACCAGCGCATATCCTTTAGCGGCAAAGTCGTAGGCGAGGGGCTTGATATCCGGTTCATCTTTTTTGAAGTCGATGGCGACCAGGCCGCCAACGGAACTGGCCATTTGATCCATCAGGCCGCTGGGTTTGCCGAAATAATGGTTTTCAGCATATTGAGCGATTTTGGCCCGTTCCGGAGCGGGGATTTGAAAGTTGCCGTACAGGCTGTCAAAGATGGCGCACAACAGCACTTCGAAGGCAGCGGAGGAGCTTAAGCCGCTGCCGGAAAGCACGTTGGAAGTGACCGCCGCATCGAATCCGCCGATTAAGAAACCCAGTTCCTTCATCCGTGCTGCCACGCCGCGGATAAGAGCGGCGGTTTTACCCACTTCTGCATGTACGGGGTCAAGCTCGGACAGGGAGATTTCCACCGCGGGGTAGCCTTCGCTGCATAGGCGAACCGTAAGATCATCGCGGCGGGAAACGGCGGCCACCGTATCCAGGTTGACTGCCGCCGCCAGCACCTTGCCCCGGTTATGGTCGGTATGGTTCCCGGAAAGCTCAGTGCGGCCAGGCGCGCTGATCAATTGTACCTCGCCGGTAACATCAAACAATTCCTCATGCCTTTTCAATAACCTTATATATCTTGCAGTTTGGGATACCAGCATCCCGTCCCTTCGGCCATATAAATGGGTAAGCCTTGACATCACCCAGGGGGTTTTTAAAGCGCGGATCATATTTGCATACTGGTTCATAACATTGCCGCTCCTTCCATAACACCTTATGTATTACCGGGCTTGTCCGCTTTGCATTTCCTGCCAGAAGGATATAAAGGACTTTAGCCCCATCGCGTCAAGCTGTGACAAGTAATTTTGCCAGCTTTCATCCGTAAGGGGAGTTTCGCCAATAACGAACTTTGCCAGGCTTTCATCCACAAACCGGCCTATTTCCATCTGCATGGGGGAAATGGTTTGCTGTTGATCAGCGGTAAGGGTAACAAGAGGGAAGGGCAGAGCGGCCATTTGGTTAATCTCCATCAGAGAGCGCACCAGCTGAACCGTTTTTTCGTCCTCAAACTTCAATTGAAAATCTACGGGATTGAGCATCGGATAAGCATCGCTGTCGCGCAGGGTGGCTGCCTGGATGACGTTGGTCAATTCCTCGGCGGTTGGAATCCAGCGCCATGTTCCGTTTTCATTCATGGCATATTCAGATCCTTCCTGGCCCAGCAGAGCCAGCTTTCCACCTTCCTCGCCGTACAGATAATCAACCCACTGCAAAAGTGCTGCCGGGTCTTTGCACGCGCTGGTGATGGCAAATGTGCCCCTTGCTACCTGGCCCAGGAAATTGCGGTATACCTGTGTGCCCTCATATTGAAGCGGGGACAGGATTACGTATTCCGCGCCGATTGTGGCCGGCAGGAAAGTGGTGGGGGTAGGTCCAAAGAAGACGCCGTAGGTAGCGGCGGCTTTTTCATCCGTTACTCTGCGCAGCGAATCCGCCGTGGTGAAGCCGTTTTGGTCCAGGAGCCCGGCATTATACAATTCTGCAGCCCAGGCGACAAATTCCCTGTATTTGTCCAAAGCAGGCATGAACTGCGCCGCGCCGGAAGCATCCACATACATGTTGTAGTCGTTGGCAGTCAGCCCGAATGCATGGGCCAGGAATTTCAAATCCCATGGGCCAAGGAACGTAAGGGGGATTTCATCCGCCCTGCCATTTTGGTTGGGATCAAGGGTCTTGAAAGCTTCCAGAACCGCGCGGAGGGAGGCGGTGTCCGTGGGCATATCAAGCTTCAGCCGTTCCAGCCAGGTTTTGTTGATCCACATGGCGTTTTGGGCGCGAAGGGGATTGATGGCCGGCAGGGCGGCAATGGCCCCGTCCGGTAGCGTGATGGCCTCCCGCCAGGCGGGATTGGCGTTAAGCAGCGCGTATAGGTTGGGAGCATTTTCTTGAAGCAGCGGATTCAAGTCGATCAGCTTGCCGCTTTGATAATAGGAAAGCGTCTCCTGCGTGCTAAGTTCCGCCCGGAACAAAGCATCCGGCAGTTCATCCCCATTAAAAAGCCTGGTTTTTTCCGCCGTCCAGGCTGCGTAATCGGTAAACTGCCGGAATTCAAAGGATATGCCTGTTTTTTCCTGCCTGCGCTGGAAGAACAGGTTGTTGTTCATGTCCTGCTGCGTATCGTCGCCAACGTACCCGGCGAGAACGAACGATTTTGCCCCCTGAGGGGATTCCTCAGAAAGCGCCGGGAGGAAGGCGGTTAACAGGGAACAAGCCAATAGAAGGCTTACAAGCGTTTTGCGCAACGATAGGTCCTCCTTTGCACCCGTCATATGACTATTTTTCATTATAACGCATCGGACAAGGTTTGAACAGACCAAAGTTAGCATGGTGTAAGGGCTTGGAATGCTTGCGTACCGGGCGATGGATGGGGTATAATGGAACATACGGTGCATTTTGCGCCATTACCGTATGAAATGAGGGCTTGGTCTGTGAATCTTTTTGGACGTTTACAATTTTGGATTAACTGGCTGCAAACCGATCCTTTGCAGTTTCTCATTTACTTTGTATACTTGATTACGACTGTGCTGCTGGCGCTGATGCTGCACGAAATATCCCATGGCTATGTTGCCTGGCGCTGCGGTGATCCTACAGCGAAGATGTTGGGCCGGCTCACCCTGAATCCTCTCAAGCATTTGGATCCCATTGGCACGGCCTGCATGTTTTTGCTGGGCTTTGGCTGGGCCAAGCCTGTGCCTGTGAACCCGAGGAATTTCAGCAATTTCCGCAGGGATGACTTTTTGGTGTCCGTGGCTGGAATCGCCACCAACCTTTCTCTGTTCATTATTTCCACAGCGCTGGCTGTGGGAATCAACGGTCTTTTATGGAAACCTGAAGTTATTGCCAGTTATGGCGCCAATGAGCTGTTGTCCTCCAGCGGTTTGGGTTTTAATATCCTGATTTCAGGGCAGGGGAGCACCTATGAGGCAGCTATGAAAACACCTTGGCTGCAGTACGTACAACGCTTTTTGCTGATGTTCTCGTCCATCAATCTTGGTCTGGGTATATTCAACTTGCTGCCCTTCCCGCCGCTGGACGGGTTCCATATCGTGAACGATCTATTGCTTCGCGGGAAGCTTTATATGAACCGGCAGTTTTTCCAGGGGGCTCAAATTGTGCTGATGCTCTTGGTTTTTTCAGGCTTCTTGTCCGGCCTCATGTCCACGGTGATGGGTGCTGTTGAAAGCGGCGTGATCAATGTATTCCTCCGCCTGACCGGCGCGGCCTGAGGCGGCAAAGATGCCACAGCACATACATCTGAAACAGTTCGACGGGCCGCTGGACCTTTTGCTTTATTTGATCAGCAAGGCCAAGGTGGATATCCGGGATATATTCGTATCGGAAATTACGGAACAGTATATCGCCTCCGTCAGCGATGCGGAGGATATCGATATGGATGATGCCAGCGAGTTTATAGCTATGGCTGCCACGCTGCTGGAGATCAAGAGCCGGTCTCTGCTGCCCAAACCGCCTGTGACCGATGAGGAGGAAAGCCCTGAGGAGGCACTGATTCGTCGTCTCGAGGAATACAAGCGCTTCAAGGAAACGGCTCAAAATCTCCAGGACTTTGAAAAGGCAGCCGCGGCTATGTATGAAAAGCTGCCGGAGGAATATCCGCTGCCCCCTCCGTCCTTTGAACTGACAGGGCTTACGCTGCAGGGGCTTTTAGAAGCGCTTTCCCGTGTGCTTAACCGCAGGCCGGAGGAGCCTGAAGAAGCGGTCTATATCAATAGGGAGATCAGGCGCGATTCATTCACCATCGAGGCCTGTATGGGCCATATCATGAAGCGCCTGCGCCGCGGTCCTATGACTTTCGAGAATCTTTTCAGCGAGGTGCCAAGCCGGGAAGAGGTAGTTACATTGTTCCTGGCACTGCTGGAGATTCTGCGCCTGAACCGTGCCCATGTGGAGCAAAGCGGAAACTTTGGGGAGATCACCTTATATCCGGGGAGGAGAAAGGAAGTTGCAGCCCAATGAATTAATGGCCGTCATTGAGGCCATTTTGTTTGTCGCCGGCGAGCCGGTGCTGATGAATGATTTGCAAAAGGCGCTGGAGGTTAGCCCGCTGGAACTAGATTCGGCAGTGAATGCCCTGGAAAGCGATTACGATTTCAACCGCCGGGGCATCCGCCTCAAACGGTTCGGCGAACATATCCAGCTGGCTACCCGGGCTGAGTATGCTCCCTACGTGGAGCGGCTGCTGCAGCCGGTGCAAAAGCAGTCTCTTTCCCAGGCCGCCATGGAAACGCTGGCAGTTGTGGCTTACCGCCAGCCTATCACAAAGGCCGAAGTAGAGGCCGTCCGCGGCGTCAAATGTGACTATTCCATTCAATCCCTTGTTCACAAGGGACTGATCGCCGAAGTGGGCAGGAAAGAAGCTGTGGGACGCCCGATCCTGTACGGCACAACGGATACGTTCCTTGGGCATTTCGGGATTGCTTCTCTTCTGGATCTTCCTCAATTGCCGGAAAAACCGGCTGAGGATGAACCGCTTGTACCCTGATATTAAGATACACAGTAAGCAAACAGAAAGCTCGCAAAATTAGTGCGGGCTTTTTATATTATCAAGAAGGGTTTCCTAAGTTATTGGAGAATTAAACCATCTATATGGTTAATTTCGGCAGCGTTCACATAAACTAGTGCGACGGGACGGCTTGCAGCAGGGGGCTGGCAGCTGGGGCTTGGCAGCAGGGCGTATGCCTGCATATAAAAAATTGCATAAGGGGTGGTGTCTGGTGAAGAAAACCTACGTGGCGCTACTGGCAGTTGTATTGATCCTTGCCATTGTTGTGGGCGTGCTGATTGGCGACCGCAATAAAGTGGCAAAGGAAAAAGATACGCTTGATGCCAAGGCCGTGGAGCTAGCGCAAAAAGTGGATGATTTGACAGCGCAGGTAGCTGCGGCGCAGGTGGAAAAAGACACTGCTTTGGCGGATAAAGCCAAGGCGGAGGATACTGCCAAAGCTGCCGATGTTCAGCTGCAGACAGCTCTCCAAGACAAAGCAACCGCGGAAGAAGCGGTCAAGGCCGCCGAGGCCGCGCTCAAGACCGCACAAGATGAAAAAGCGGCAGCGGATGCTGCTGTAAAGACAGCGCAGGATGAGAAGGCTGCTGCCGAGGCCGCCGCAAAGACAGCGCAGGACGAAAAGACAGCTGCGGAAGCCGCTTTAAAGACGGCGCAGGATAAGCAGACGGCTGCGGAGGCTGCCGCAAAGACAGCCCAGGATGAGAAGACTGCTGCAGAAGCTGCCCTAAAGTCCGCCCAGGATGATAAGACCGCTGCCCAGGCCGCCATAAAGACGGCGCAGGACGGGAAAGCTGCCGCCGATGCGGCTTACAAAACAGTTATCGATGATCTTCAGGCCTCTCTGGACTCCCAAGCAAAGTCGGAGGCGGCATTAGAGAAAGCGCAGGAAGATATTCAAAAGACCAAGGATGAGCTGACCTACGCGCAGGATGCTGTGAAAGCCGCCGAGGAAGCAAAGAACCAGGCGCTTTTGGATAAAGAAACGGCTGAAAAAGCGCTGAAAGATGCCCAGGATGCTGCAGCTGCCGCAGCTTTAAAGGCCCAGGCGGATTTGACTGCTTTGCAGGATCAATTGACCTTGGCGGAGCAGGAAAAGGCAAAAGCCCAGTCAGACCTGCAGGCCATAGGAGCTACCTCGGGCGATTTGAAAACCGCCCAGGATCAGATACTGGCCCTTGGACAGGAACTGGACGGTGTCAAGACAGATCTTAGCAATGCCCAGGCGGAGGTTGACAGGCTGAATAGCGCCTTAAAGGATTCAGAAGCTGCAAAGACGACAGCCATTGCGGATAAGGATGCTGCAGATGCCTCCGCCAAAGAGGCAAATGACCGTGCCGCTGCCGCTGAAAAGGCGCTGGCGGATGCGCAGGCGGCAGGCCAGCCCATTACGCTTGCAGACGCCTTAAATGTCATCGTGCAGGGCAGCTACAAGGTGTACACGGTGACCCAGCAAGGCTATATCGGCCCCATTGATGTGACCGTTGTATTGGATGAAAACGGCGTTATCCAAGCCATGACAGTTGGAGGGAAAGACTTTACCGAAACCTTCGGCTCAGGCGACAAGGTGCGCGAGGATGCGTTCGTCAGCCAGTTCATTGGCAAATCCGGCGGAATCACTTTGGGTCAGGATGTGGATGCGGTTTCCGGCGCGACGGTTTCTTCCAAAGCTGTGGTAGATGCAGTTAACGCAGCGTTTTCGGAATTCAAAAACGTACCGTGAAAAAATAAGCAAGGGCCGTGGGATTTCAAAAGCTCCCACGGCCTTTTCTTAATTTTCGCAAGCTGTGCTATAAAACTCTATTGGAGAAGCTCCATCAAATAAGGCAGCGCTGCCTCAAACCGCACACCGTAACGAAGCTCCTGACTGGATTCCAAAGTGCAGCGTATGCAGCGGTGGGTGAACTTTACCGCCAGGGAGGAGGAATCCTTTAAGCTTTTACCGTTCATCAGGCCGCACAAAAGAGCGCTGGCCAGGATGTCACCTGTGCCGTGAAAAATGCCGGGGTAACGCCCCTCAAATGCGTAGGAAATTTCATCAGTCTTCGCGTCATACGCTGCGGTGCCAAGCTGGTCAATCCCCAATGTGACGCCGGTAAGCACCACCTGACGGGGCCCTAGATCGCTCAGACGGCGTAGCATATCCTCCGTTTCCGTACGGGTAAACCCTTCCGGCTTATAAGGTATATCCAGCAGGATGCAGGCTTCCGTCATGTTGGGCGTAATGATGTCCGCCTTGCGGCATAGCCTGTGCATGCCCCGGGCCATTTCCATGGAATAAGTGGCGTACAGACGGCCGTTATCGGCCATTACCGGGTCCACCATACGAAGCGTATTTTCGTAATGGAATTCCTCCATCAGCTTTGCTACCAGATCAATCTGGTCATAGGAGCCCAGAAAACCGGAATACAATGCATCAAAGCGCAAACCAAGGCTCTTCCAGTGGTTTGTAACGGGCAGTATATCCTCCG
>JAEZJP010000219.1 GCA_023415715.1 Bacillota bacterium | reverse complement strand
GGTACAAAAAGGAGTACCGGTCAAGTGGACGCTGAACGCGCCGGATGGGTCGCTGAACGGATGCAACAGTTCGATCAATATTCCGGAATACAACCTGCAAGTGGATCTGAAAACCGGGGGAAACCTGATTGAGTTCACGCCGGACAAATCCGGGACCTTTGTGTTCAGCTGCTGGATGGGTATGGTGCGCTCCAGCATTACGGTCGCAAACGAGGACGGCACGGTAGACGCCACGCAGAATGACGGTTCAGATCAGCTGCCTTCATGCTGCGGAGGTTAATGCTGAAAGGAGGATGATATTTTGCAATTTTTGCTTAGCCATTGGCATTGCATTTTGCCCGTTGCTGCACTCTTGATCGCCTGGTTTTTTATGAACCGCGGCGAAAAAAAGGATAAATCTAAAAATGACAAAGCCAGCGAAAAAATGCGCAACACGCAAACGTATGAGGATGACCAGATTCATGCCTGATACCGATTAGGAAACTACTTTGGAACGCGGAGATTTTCATGCACAAAAAAATGAGAATCCCTGCGTTTTTTTCTTTTCTAAAGTGGCGTGCAATCATTCCTCAAGCTGCCCCGCTCCTCAGAATGACAGTCTGCGGACCTCGTTTTCTTTCCATGAAAAGTATTGATGGATGTATTTATGCGGTATTTTTTATGAATTATTGGGACACGGTCCGCTGGTTTCCCTCACAACAAGATCCGCGCAGATGGTGTGATGTGTTTTTTGAATGGTATCCTGGGAGGAGAGAAGAAGCGATACGGAAAGATTGCCGATTTCCTGGGGCTTCGTGTCCAGGGTCGTCAAGGCGGGGGATGTGAAGGGGCTGAAAAACTGATTATCGCAGCCGATGACGGAGATGTCTTTTGGTATTTTCAGATTTCGCTCCATCAGGTGTTTCATGATACCAACAGCTACAAGGTCGTTGGCGGCAATGATGGCAGTGGGCCATTCCTTTGCGGGCAATCCACTCAGCAAGGTCCTGACTGCATCGTAACCACCCTGAGTGGAGCATTCGCCAAATATGCGGTACTCAGCCCTGTAGGCAAGACCGGTTCTTTCCAGCGCCTGGTGATAACCCACATCGCGGCTGAGCGGTATGGAAAGGTCGTTGTTTCCACCGAGAAGCGCTATACGGCTGTGATTTAGTTCCGTCAAGTGGGAAACGGAAAGCTCGATGCAGTTGGAAAGGTCTGTTGTCACCGTAATGCAGGGCAGTTCCTCCAGCACGCAGCCCTGCAGCACCACGGGCATATATTGGCTGATTTCACGCACCAGCGAAAACTCCTCAGGGTTCCTGACCGAGGCCAGAAATTCCCCATTGATGGCAACACCGTCCACCCGGCGTTCCATTAATAATTCTGCCAGATCACGGTCTATGGATTTGCCCTATGGAGGATGGAACAGCATCAGCACATTGCCTTTTTGCCTGGCTTCCTCCTCGGCGGCGGCGTACATTTTGGCATAGTAAGGGTTGGACATTTCAGGCAGTACCAGTCCCAGCGTTCTGGAGCGCTTTTGATACAGGTTCCGGGCCATGGCACTGGGGCGGTAGTTGTACTTTTCTACCACCTTCATTAGAGGCAATTCCAGCCGCGTGGAACGTTACGCAGTTGCAAGATGCCATTGCGGCAGGGCTGGGGGAATACGTGATCGATGGTATTGCAGGCGGAACGCCGGTTCAATGCTTCCTTCGGATCACGACTCAGAATTACTTGAAAAATCCAGGCTTTGAGGAAGAAGATATGTCCATGTGGAAGCTTCAAGGCTTTGAGGGGATCAAACAGGAACTGGAACGCCGCAGCAGCGTAAACGATGTGAAGTCGGGGGATTACCAGCTGCACTTTTACAGCGTGGATAAGGCGGGTTTTGTCGTAGAGCAGACGGTTACGGACCTTCGGGAAGGGGAGTATGACTTCAGCCTGTATATCCACGGCGGCAATGTGGCCAAGCAGGATATGTATATCTTTGCGGTGGTGGATGGCCAGGTGGTGGCCACTGCGCCCATGATGGTCACCAAATGGCAGGAATGGGAAAACCCCGCACTTCACACCATTCCTGTAAAGCATGGGGATATCACAGTAGGCGCCTATGTATCCTGCGAGGGAAGTGGGCCATGGGGCAAGCTGGATGATTTTCTTATGAACCTGTCCAGAAAGTGACGGCTTATCCCGAAACGGCGTTGTACTCAAAAGAATCAAAATCAGCCGGTATGCGGCTGCCGCACCCTCCATTATTGGCATACAGGCCCACCATGGTGCCTGTATGCCTTTTTGCTCCGCTTAGCAAAAACTCGTCGCTCAAGAACGCACAATCCTCAATGGTGCCCAGCGCTTTGAAGGGACTGTCTCCCTCCCGGAAGAAGAAGCTTCGCTTCAGGCCCTCCACCTGCACCTGAAGCGTTACGGGGCTTTGCATGTTGTTTAGCGGTGAGGAGGCGACAATCTTTTCTTCTCCGCCTGAACGCAGGGAAAGTACGATGCCATTTGCTGTCTTGGCGCACTTGATGTAAGCATCCGTGGCGTAATAGCAGGTAAGTCCAGCCTGTTCACCCTCCCACCGGGGAACAAAATGCAAAAGGGTGGAGGCGGT
>JAEZJP010000198.1 GCA_023415715.1 Bacillota bacterium | reverse complement strand
CCTTTGGTTCAACCGAGTACATCGTCATCACCTCCAAACCCGGATACTGCAACGAAATGTTCTACTATCTGGCTCGTTACCCCGATTTCGTCAATTATGCCATCCGCAACATGAACGGAAGCAGCGGTAGACAACGTGTATCGGGTGATACCATCGGACGATATCAACTGCACATTCCAAGTTCCGAAAGCGTTCGAAAATTTGCCGAGATAGCCACGCCATTTATGGAGAGTATACGGCAAAATGCTCTTGAAAGCCGAAATCTCGCCACCCTGCGCGACACTCTATTGCCCCGCCTGATGTCGGGCGAACTGTCTGTTGCTGACCTCGGCTACGCTAAATGATGATTTATCTTTGAGTTAGCCTCGATTCTGTCATCAAGCGCGGATAGCATATCCCCGATTTGCCGCTGTTCCTCAATACTTGGAATAGTTATCGGCACTTCGGACAGCAGGCGGGTATTGATAGAGGGCATTGTCGCACCAACGGCAATATTCCTCACAAAGTCCTTAGTCGATTCCAAACTGAAAAAGTAATAGAGATACTTGTGGTAGATTTCGTTCGGGTTATTCGGTCGAACGCGCAAACAGCGCCCCGAAAACATCCATCCGTCCTCTTCCTCACTTACCCATGAGCATCTATCCACCGACCCGACACGGCTAAACACCAAGTCGCCGTACTCGAGCGTATATTTTAGAAGCCTTTGCTTGTCTGCGTTTGAAACGCAAGGCAAGTTCTGGCGGGTCATCTTTCTTTGTCCCAAATGTTCAACGGTTACAATAGGTGTTCCGACTAACACATAATCCTTATTGTGTAGTTGACTGCCAAATGGCCCTGTCTGGACAGAGGCAATGTCACCTATTGTCGCCTTCCTAAATGTCATACCCAATCGCCCCCAGTCTTTTGCGAATTTCGTTCTCCAGTTCGCGGGAGCGTTTGAACATCTCGGAGAGTTCGCCCGTCAGCCTCGCCATTTTTCCCTCGAAGGGCTCGCCGTCATCCTCCTGCTCCTCAATGCCGACGTATCGCCCCGGCGTGAGAATAAAGTCCTGCTTGGCGATTCCCTCCGTGGTAACGGCAGCGCAGAAGCCCTTCACGTCCTCCAAAGTTCCGTCGTCGAACGCTTGGAATGTGGCGGCAATCTTGGCGATGTCCACTGTGGACATTTCACGCAAACGGCGGTTGACCATCGTCCCCATCTTACGGGCGTCGATGAACAGTGTATTGCCTTTTTGCTTCTTGTTCCGGCTGATGAACCATAGCGATACCGGAATTTGCGTGGTGTAGAACAACTGCGTGGGCATAGCAATGATGCCTTCCACGAGGTCATCCTCCACTATTTTGCGCCGGATGTCACCCTCGCCGCCGCTTTGGGAGGATAGCGAGCCATTGGCAAGCACCATGCCAATTTTGCCGTTCGGGGCAAGATGATAAATCATGTGTTGGAGCCACGCAAAGTTGGCGTTGCCAGATGGCGGCAGGCCGTACTTCCATCTCGGGTCGTCGTTCAACGAGCCGTCGTTCCAGTCCGAGAGATTGAATGGCGGATTAGCCATGATAAAATCGGCCTTTAGAGTCGGATGCAGATCATTATGAAACGTATCCGCATTATATCCGCCGATGTCGGCCTCGATGCCGCGGATGGCAAGGTTCATCAAAGCCATCTTGCGGGTGGTAGGGTTGGCGTCCTGCCCATAGACCGAGAGGTTGCCGATATTGCCGCTGTGGTTTTTTACGAATTCCGTGGACTGCACGAACATACCACCCGAACCGCAACACGGGTCATACACGCGACCCTTGAATGGCTGCAAGACCTCAACGAGCGTCCGCACCACGCAGGATGGCGTGTAGAACTCCCCGGCGCGTTTGCCTTCCTGCTCGGCAAACTTCCCGAGGCAGTATTCATAAGTACGTCCCAAGATGTCCTTGTCCGTGCCGTGTTCAATCATCTGAATGTTGGTAAACAAGTCAACGACGTTTCCAAGGCGGCGTTTGTCCAGTTCGTCGCGAGCGTAGTTCTTAGGCAGAATGTCTTTTAGCCGCTTGTTCTCTTTTTCAATGGCCCGCATAGCGCGGTCAATTATTCCGCCTATATCAAAATATTCTTCTTTTCCGTTTTCATCTGCAATTTTTCCAGATTTATGTGCCCAATCAGCAATCATGCTCCACCGCGCTGTTGATGGTACAAAGAACACATTTTTTTCAGTATAGGCGTCTTTGTCCTCCACATCATCATTATCAGCTTTCAGTTCGTTATACCGCTCGTCAAACTTATCAGAGATGTATTTAAGAAAGATCAGCCCCAGAACTACATGCTTGTACTCCCCGGCATCCATGTTGCCGCGCAGAATGTCCGCCGCCGCCCAGATTTGCTGCTCAAAGCCGATTGATGCTGTGCTGCTTCCATTCGCCATTTTCATTTGCCTCGTTTCCGTTATTTCTCTCAGGAACTGTCGTTTCCCCAGGGCGTGTTTTTGCAACGTTATCGCACATTCTGTAGATAGAGAGGTCAATCAGTAGTTCCTACAATTTTTGGTGCATTACACATACAAATCACCCATCATACAAACATATCAAATTATAGCTCATTTTCCCGAAATAGACAAATTCATTTTAATTTCCGCAAGCCAAAATTGCCCGATTTTGTCATTGTTTTAAGGTCTATCGGAAATATACTCCATATGTGGTATAATGCTATCATTCATGTAAGGACGATTAATTACAAATGAGAGTTCAAAAGCAACAGAATTTGAACTAATGTAATGAGGTGGAGACGATCATTGAATCAGCTGGCCTGGTGATCAATATAGCCGAATCCGTACAAGATAATCGTTCGCTGATGATGCCGCATCAGAAAGATGCTGTACCTTACATTCTAAAAAGCCTCAAGATACTGCAATTTCTATATTAAAATTTTCGAGGAGGTCTTTACACTCATGAAATATCGTGATGAACAAAAAAAGCGTATTGCATCATTGATTTCTAATGGAGCTATTTTCAACCATGATGCTGGCGGCGGGCTGTATATGGGAAAGGAGCGCGATTTTGTTCTAACAAATTTTGATAATAACATCTACCCGCCCATTCTTATAATAGTGAAAGATTATTTCAGAGATAATCAGGTGGCATGGTGGGGCGGTAAAATGCCATCTGGGCACACATTGTCTTCACAGATTGCATGCATCAATCATCTTTTCCCGATACGTAATGACAAAGTAGAAGTGCTGAAAATCCTAAGAAGTATCGATCCACTGTTTGCGGATGTGCTGGTTATCGATACGGATACTGCTTTCCCTGCGTACATACAATTTGAAGCCACCAGCAATACTGATCACCTGAATGAACAAAACACCACAAGGGGAAGTAATTGCACATCTGTCGATGCATTGATTTATGCATTGCACGAAGATGGGCGGCGTTTCATCCTGCCAATCGAGTGGAAATTCACAGAGGAATACGACAATCAAAGCAAGGCTGAAGGTGTCAGCGGCATGACACGCAAGGCAAGATATACCGCATTGATCAATGGATCTGCACAATTGAAGCATGAGAGCCATGAGATATACTATTTCGAGCCATTTTTTCAGTTAATGCGCCAAACGCTTTGGGCCGAGCAGATGATCAGGTATAAAGCCAGCGAAAGAATCAATGCTGATGAATTTATACATATTCATGTGATACCGCCTGAAAACCGCGACTTGCTGGATAAGAAGTATACGTGTTCTGGAATGGGGATGGAAGATACGTGGAGATCGCAGATCCTAGATCAAAACAAATACCAGATTGTTGCTCCGCAAGAGCTGCTCGCCTCAGTTAATTTGCATAAGTATGGCGAACTTTTGAATTATCTAAAAGAACGATATTGGTGAATGCATCATACAATGGAGACTGAATAAAGGCATCCTTTCGTGAAACATTGCCAATGCCTGAACATGCACGCAGACTGGCGCGGCTGATAGAATGTGTCATGAATATGTACCTATTTTGCTGCAAAACAAAGGAGTGATGCTTTGTGGATATACGAGCGATTATGGAAAAATTGCGTGAGAAAAGGCCTGCTTTCCATTCTGAGGCGGACTTTCAGTTTGCCTTAGCATGGGAGATCCAGTTGATGTATCCAGATGCATCAATACGCTTGGAATATCCTCCCGTCAATGATCCTAACAAGTACATCGATATCATTGTATGGATTGGTAATGAGGTATATCCAGTTGAATTGAAGCACTTGACCAAACTGATGACTGCGACAGTTGCAAGTGAGTTGTTTTTTTTGAAGAATCATGGGGCGCAGGATCTTGGCTGCTATGATTGTATAAAGGACATCTGCCGCCTAGAGTCTTTCTCTCAGAACATTAAAGGTTTCAGGAAGGCATATGCTATTTGGTTGACCAATGACTTATATTATCTGCGACCGCCAACAAATCCATATGTTGGGTATTATCAATTCAGTATACATGAAGGAGCGGTCAAAAAAGGATCAATGTCCTGGGGAAACAACGTAGGTAAAGGTACAACCCGAGGAAGGGAGCAACCATGGACACTCATGCACAGTTATACGATCAATTGGCATGACTATAGCAAAATACTTGTAGACAATGGGATTTTCAAATATGCGGTGATAGAAGTGCCATGTGTTGATAATGATTTTTGAGGTGGTGCAATGCGTTGACACTATAGAACATGATTCCAAACAAAAATACCTAAGCTAAATAGGATCAGAAAGGCCATCAACCTTGTGTTGGAGGCTTTTTGATTATTGTGACAAACAGGACACACTTACATAAGCGAATTAACGCGATAACAATTCACTTATAACGTGGATTAGTACCCCTCACAGAGCTAATATGCACACATCAAAGCGAGGGGGCACACACCAATGAAAAACCAGAACTTCGGTATCGAAATCGAACTGACCGGCATCACCCGCGAGAACGCTGCCAAGACCATGGCCACCTACTTCGGAACACGGCACACCTACGAGGGCGGCACCTATGACACCTGGACCGCCAAGGACCAGCAGGGCCGCACCTGGAAGGCCATGAGCGATTCCTCCATCCGGGCCACCCTCCGCGATGGTTCCGCCACAAACGATGTCCGTTACCGCTGCGAGATCGTTTCTCCGATCTGCAACTACGCCGACATCGAGAACGTGCAGGAAATCGTGCGGCTGCTGCGCAAGGAAGGCGCCGTTGCCAACAGCACCTGCGGCATCCACATCCACATCAATGCGGCGCTCCACACCGCTCAATCCCTGCGGACCCTGGCCAACATCTTCGCCAGCCGCGAGGATATGCTGGTGGATTCGCTGGGCATCGAAGCCGCCAGGACGCAGCAATGGTGCAAGAAGGCAGACCCGGCCTTCATGAACCGGCTGAACTCCAGCAAGCCCTCCACCCGCGACCAGCTCAAATCTATCTGGTACAATGGTCGCGATGAGAGCAGCATCCACTACTCCCAATCCCGGTACCGCATGCTGAACTTCCACAGCGTATTCTCCAAGGGCACCGTGGAATTCCGCTGCTTCAACTCTACCACCCACGCTGGGGAAATCAAAGCCTACATCCAGTTCTGCCTGGCTGTAAGCCACCAGGCCCTCACCCAGCGGTCCGCTACCTACAAGCCGGTAGTTACCGATAACGAGAAGTACACCTTCCGCTGCTGGCTGCTCCGCCTGGGCCTGATCGGGGACGAATTCAAGACCGCCAGGCTCCACCTTATGAAGCGCCTGGAAGGGAACAGCGCCTGGCGGCATGCCAGCTGACCCTTCCTCACCAAGGCCCGGCGGACGCCCCCTCGCTCCGCCGGTTTCTTGTAGCCACGAATCGCCATAACTATGGCGAAGTCTACTGTATTAAGTTTCCTAGTGCTGGTTATCCTTTTGGCTGGGACCCAAGTGTGAAGGGAGGGGAGTGCTCGGCAACCCTGCTGCCGGGAGGATGTAAATGAAACCAACAAAACTATTTGTTAATAGAGGCGCGATTGACCCGGAAAACGATGAGCGCCTGACCGATGACAGTTGGTTCCCTCCACAAGGGCGCCCTGGCAGCTTGGACGGCACCCCCAGGTATGGTCCCAGAAATAGCCAGACTGACACCTGCTGTGCGGCGGGGAAAGGCCTGGGGAGCCGCATCAGGGGCTTTCGTGGGTTTTATGATATGAGCATGGACAGCCTTGCCGCCCAGCTGAACGTGTCCGAGGAAACGGTTGCTGCCTGGGAAGGCGGCCAGGAATCGCCTACCTTGCTTCAGGTTTGCCTTATGTGCGATGTGTTCAAGACAACCCCGAACGCTCTACTCTTGGGGCCATACTATCTGACCGCTGCGGGGCTTGGGTCATCAACTGGAATCCCTGCCAAACGAGGCACAGATGGCCATCCTACATATCGCCCGTATCTGCTACCGAAACGAAAATAGGTAAATGCCGGAATCGCCCTACCTATATAAATTCTCAAAGCCCTCCAGGTGAAGCCTTATGCCCGGAGGGCTTTTTTGTTACGTTTTGGACGCATTTAGTTATGCGAACCAACGCGAAAATAACCCACTTATAACGTGGAATCCCTGGGGCATCAGAGTTAATATACACACAATCAAACGAAAGGGAGCCCGGTCCGCCGGGCAAAAGGTGAAGGCCATGTGGTCCAAGGGTCCCGTGAACGGCTATCAGTACTTCATGAAGAGCTTCGATACTCCCTCCGAATTCGGAATCAACGAGGGCCGCATCTCCAAGCTGGTGATCAAAAAGGACGGGCACATTCTGTACAACTTCGAACGTGGCCTGGACTTCGACAAGATGGACGATGGCGCCAGGGACCTGTACGAATACCTGATGGACGAATTCAACTAAAACGAAAGGCAGCGCCTGGGGCCAGCCCCTGGGCGCCTGGAAGGAAGGAAACGTTATGACTCCCCAAAAACTGAAAGCCGCTGCCGAGGCCATCGTTGCCAGGTACGGGTATGAGATCGAAATCAAAATCACGGATGAGGTCATTCGCCGGTGCGCGGTGCAGCACACCTACGCTCCCTGGCAGCCGGAGGTGTATGTGGTGGAGGACTTCCCCAGCATGAAGGTCACCGGCCTGGAGGTCCAAACCACCAGCTATGGGGCGCTGTGCCTGCAGGACCTGCGCTGCATGATCACCGGCCTGGAGAGCGCCATGGCCATGGTCACCGAACTGAACGTCCTTTTCGGCTTTGGCGGCTGACCCGCCGTGCCGCCGGGCCGCCTGGGCACCCTCGCCTGGGTGGCCTTTTTGTGACGAAAAGGACACATATACATAAGGAAATCAACCAACTATTAACCCACTTATAACGTGGCTTTCCGCAGCCGGCAGAGTTAATATACACACAATCAAACGAAAGGGGCGCTGCAAATGAAGATCACGATGGACGCGATTCGGAGGCTGCAAAAGGATGGGGAGTTCAAGTTTGAAGGGCTGACCCGCGAACAAACCCGCCTGGCAGCCATGAAGCTGGCAGCGGCGGCCATGGCCGATGACCGGCAGCACGGCGTGGATGCAGATCTGGTCTACGGGGCTGCACGGGACGCTTTCGGATACTACTTCGCAGTGATCACCAGGCGATAAACAAAGCCCAGGGCGGGGTAAAGCCGCCCAAAGTAAAGGAGGATAGGGTATGAGGTTCGTTAAAGCCGGTTATGTCGAAAGCGTTGAGGGTGAGGTCAAAACGTATACGAAGGCGTACACCCGCCAGGTGCAGGTGGCCTTTTACGGGGAAATGCAGGAAACTGTGGAGGTCAGGGCGGAGATTTGGGCGGACGGACTGACGGTGGTCCGGGTCACCAAGAATGGGCGTCAGCTCCACCCCAACCGGGGCAGCCACCTGTACAAAAGCGAGGGCGTAGCTTACGCAGCGGTTAAGGCCACGGTGGAATGGTTGGGGTACACAATCTAGAAATCGGACGCCTGGGCTGCCGGGCGCCTTTTCCTTTGTGACGAATCAGACGCATTTTCTTAAATGAAACAACCCGAAAAGAACCCACTTATAACGTGGCTTATACGGGCCGGTAGAGTTAAACTACACACAATCAAACGAAAGGGGCGCTGCGAAAATGAAGCCCGAACAAAAGACCCTGGACCAGGTCCTTGAAGAAATCGCCCGGAACATCCTCTCTATCGAGACCATTGAAACCCGCAACAGCTACAGCCTGGACTTCCATGATGTTTCGGTGTGGAGCCTGCGCAAGGCCTTACAAGAGGCTTACGAGCTGGGCCGGAACGCGAAGTAAGGACAAGCCTAGGGCGGCGGCAGGGCCGCTCCTGGGCTGCCTGGGGGCAATCCTGGGCAACTGGCCATGGGTGGGTCCTGGACCAGGGCTATGTGTTGGACTTGGAAATTGATGAAGTGGATGGTGATACCATGCTTGAAACCTACGAGGTGAGCTGGTGCGAGGCTACCAGGAAGGGTGCCATCGTTGTCCGGCGCCGGGCATTCAGAACCGAAAAGGCCAGGGTCGCTTACGTGGCCCGGATCTGTGAAAAAGACAGCTTCGTTGAAATCCTGGCCTACTGCAATCCTTATAAAGACGAGCGCCCGGCTGGCTGGGTTGAAAGGTGAAAATCATGAAAGTGTACGCTGCATACGGGTCCAACATCAATCTGGAACAAATGGCATTCCGCTGCCCGGCTGCGCAGGTCATTGGGAAGGGATGGCTCATGGATTACCAGCTCATGTTCCTTGGCATTTCCAGAAGGCACGGAGGTGTGGCAACGGTTGAGCCGCGTAAAGGACGCCGGGTTCCTATCCTGCTTTGGGCCATCAGCCCGGACTGCGAGATGGCCCTGGACCGCTATGAGGGCTGGCCGACCCTGTATCGGAAGGAAACGCTGCCGATCAAGGGCATCACCTGGATGCTGAACGATATCACTGCCGTGCCTGCGGAGGTTACCGAGGTACCGGCCATGATATACATCATGAACCAGGGTCACCCGGCGCTGCCCAGCATCAGCTACCTGGACACCATCGAGCGGGGGTACAAGGCGGTGAACTTCCATGTGCGCTACCTGGCAGAGGGCATTCGGCGGACACAAAGACAAAAAGAGAGACCCTAAAATGCATTCATTGTTTTGTATTGATAAAAATACTTTCAGAGTTAAGTATTGCTAAGGTTTCAATGCCATATTAAGGGGTGATCGGTATGGATCCACAAAAAAACCTGGTGCTCCACATTGGCGGAGAGATCTTCTTACTTTCGGTCCCTCATTTGACGAGATCTTAGCTTATGGAAATTGAAAGTCTGGTAGAGGCTGCTTTTGATGATCACGCCGAAGAAATTGAAGAGCTGGGTGTCGATCAGCTCTGTGAATGGTTCCGGAACAAAGTCAATAAGCTATGTGGAATCGAATTAGTGAATGCTCCAATCGACTACGAGATAACAATGAAGGCTGATGAATACCCAAAAGAAATTAGATAAATCGACCTATTTATAGCTGCTTGGATTCTGCCGGGCAGCTTTTTTGATCCAAATCAGTGACAATTAAGACACATTAAGCTAAAGAAAACATCCAGGAATTAACCTGGTTATAACGTTACTATACTGGGACACAAGAGTTAATTACCACATGGTCGTAAGGTATGTCCTCTGCGTGAATTACGCAAGGTGGGAAAGTCAAAGCACACACTTATAATGTAACCCAATCGAATGCGATTCATAAAGAAAGACTAGATTTTGAAAATAGCGAAGGATTTATAATGAGAATAGAAATCCGACACCGGATCGAAGAAAAGAGCGGTGAAATGAAAACGACCCACAGTTTCAGAAGAGCAGATTCTGTGAGCTTGATTGCCATGCGATTGCGTGCTTACCCAACCGCAGTTGTGGTCAATATGAAGAGAATTGTTGCTGTAATCCTTGCCTGACAAAACGGTTTCTTTTATACAGCTTGTTCTCTCTGCTTCTTGGAATGAGATGACCAGATCTCAAGGATACAATGATAAAGGAACGTCTTTCGTTGTGAAAAACGTACCTTTTTCAGTGCCCCTTTATTCAGGCTTTCCAGCAGAATCTACTGGTTTGGTAGTTCCTGGCTAGCGATGGTCAGGGAACGAATCATTTGCTCATCTGCCAAAGCCCGCATAGATAAATCAGCCGATCTTCATGCTTCCAATACTTCTTTCACCCGAGCAATACCGGTTTTAAGGCTATAGAGCACGGGCTTTCCAAGGGACTGGAGGAGCGGTACGAGTATCGTCATGCTGGCTTGTGCCAGCACGATCACGTCATAATCCTGCTGCGTAGCATTGATGCGCTCCATCACC
>JAEZJP010000132.1 GCA_023415715.1 Bacillota bacterium | reverse complement strand
AGCGCGTTGTGGGTTACGGTATTGCCTATCAGCGCCACGCTGACGCCATACATGTCATCGCGAATCAGCTGTGCGGCATGCACGCCAAACTGAGTGGCAAGCACCCTGTCGTAAGCGCTGGGGCTGCCGCCCCGCTGAATGTGGCCTGGAACGACTGAGCGGGCCTCCACCCCTACCATTTCAGACAATTGGGATGCCAGGCGGGCGGCGATGCTGAAGCCGGGGCATGCAGCCCTTGTTGCCTCCCGCTCCTTCTTCTTTTGCTTGGCTTCCTCCAGGTCCATGGCGCCTTCCGCCACGGCAATGATGGAGAAAGGCTTTTTGCCGCTGGCCCTTGTTTCCACCACTTTGGCAACTTTCTTGATGTCATAGGGGATCTCAGGCAGCAGCACCACATCTGCGCCGCCGGCTACTCCTGCGTACAGCGTCAGCCAGCCGGTCTTGTTGCCCATCAGCTCAATCACCATGCACCGGCCATGACTGGAGGCGGTGGTATGGATGCGGTCCAGGACTTCCGTGGCGATGTCTACCGCCGTGTGGAAACCAAATGTGAAATCAGTGCCGTACAGGTCATTGTCGATGGTCTTGGGCAGGCCGATGATGTTGAGGCCTTCCTGGCTTAACAGGTTGGCCGTCTTATGAGTGCCGTTGCCACCCAGTGTTACCAGACAGTCCAGCCTCATGGCTTTATAGTTGTCCTTCATGGCGGCTACTTTGTCCACATTGTCTTCGCCGATGACACGCATGTTTCGAAACGGCTGGCGGCTGGTGCCAAGAATCGTGCCGCCAAGGGTGAGGATACCGGAAAACTGCTTCCGCTCCATCAGTTGATAATCGCCTTCGATCAAACCGCGATAGCCGTCCCGGATGCCAATGATCTCCGCGTCGAACAGTTCGTAAGCCGCCCTGGCTACGCCGCGTATGGCTGCGTTCAGGCCCGGGCAGTCGCCTCCGCTGGTCAGGATGCCGATCCTCTTTTTCATACAACATTCCCCCCGCTTCTGTTTGCCTCTCTTCCCTGATTATACCACAGGGAAAGAACAGTAGAAAGCGGGGGAGGCTGTTTTTTCCTTCCCATGGCTTGTACAAGCCATATATGGAGGCGTATACTGATATTTGTATATCCAAATAGCGGAGGCATATCATGGACAGCCGGAATATTGTGATCAAAACCCTTCAGGATTGGTGCATTCCCTTTGAACATCATACACATGAGGCGGCACATACCGTCGATGATTGCGTGAAGATGGATTTCATCATGCCGGATGTGGTGATCTGTAAGAACATCTTTCTTTGCAACAGGCAGCAAACGCAGTTTTATCTAATGCTGATGCATCCATATAAGCAGTTCCGCACGGCGGAGGTGAGTAAGGAACTTAAGGTATCCCGCTTAAGCTTTGCCCCTGATGAGCTTCTACCTCAAATGCTTGGGCTGCTGCCCGGCGCGGTAAGCCCGCTTGGGCTTTTGTTTGACAGGGAACATAAGGTTACGCTTGTATGTGACAAAGCGATCCGGGATTATTCCCGGATCGCTTTCCACCCCTGCGTCAATACGGAGACGGTGATCTTTCAATATAATGATTTCTTTGAAAAAGCGCTTCCCCGCATGAACGTAGTTCCTACTTGGGTTTAATAAAATATCATTATTTCAGAAATGATGCAACGGCATAGCCGGTAATATTGCCATAGCGCACTTTGACCCAATCCGATCCAGGAATAAGCACTTCCACCTTGTCGCCGTCGCTCATGCGTTTTAATACCTTGGTCCCGGTCATGCTGGGGCCGCTTCGCAAATTGACAAAGGTTCCATCCGGATGGGTAACGGTCATCGTAGGCTTGGATGGCAGATTGTAGAAGGCCAGATAGGCGGACATCATGAAGCCTGTTTTGCCCGTAGCATCCACGGTGACATAGCTCCATTCGCTGCCCTGGGAATTCACAGTCAGGCGCGTGCCATTCTTGTACTGGCCAATGACCTTTCCGCTTTGGCTGGCGCTTTCCCTAAGGTACAGCACCTGGGTGGATTTTGGATTCTTGACCAAAGCATACGGTTCCTTGGGTGCTGCTCCGCCGCTGCCGCCGTTTAGCAGGATGCCTTCCTGCAAAAAGTCGGTGCTCATATAACCCTGGTAGCCGTCAATGGAAACCTTCCACCATCCGTCGCCACGGATTAACACCATCACATACCGGCCGCCCTTGAACTGGCGGATGGAAGGATACTGCATCCCCGGCCCTGTCCGGAGGTTCAGGCCCGTGTTGTTGGGGGTGACGATAGTGGCGATGTCATCGCTGCCGATCATGGCGTCCAGCTTCAGATATTCGCCTCGGAAGTAGCCGAGCGTTCCGTCCACCGACACAAGGTACCATCCGCCGGTATTGCCTAAGACTGGCGCCGGGGTGCCGTCGTAATAGATACCAAGCACCTGGGCGTTATAGTTGGGCTCCTTGCGCAGATTCAGAAACTGGGTGGGCTTGGGGTTTAAAACAGTGGCGATGGTTTTGTATTCGGTGATGCCCCGGTTCAGAAAATTTCGGCTCATATAGCCTGTCTTTCCATCGGGCGTGACCACGGAATACCAGTTCCCCGGCGCTTCGGATATTTGAACCCAGGTGCCGGGAGGGTAGGCGCCAAGCCATGCGCTGTCGGCGCTGGGCCCTTTGCGCAGGTTCAGGTTTGAGGTGTTGTAGACGACGGCGAACTCATCGGCTGCCAGGGCTGTGGCGCTGGTGGACAGGAGTACCAGGACCAATACCAGGGCCGCCCATCTTTTGTGAAGAGGGGAATGGCGTAATTTCGTATTCACCATTTTCCGTTCTCTCCTTCTTTGGTAAACACTGATTTATTCGGGCGGTGTATAAGGCGGCCGCTTTTCCGCCCCCGCGATGTCGCTCATCAGGTCGTCGTAGCGCTGCTACGCCTCCCTTCTGGCTCCTCGCGTGGACAAAAAATCGGCTCGCTGCTCCGCCACCCTCATTAAATCATTGTTTACCGGGGCATTAGGACGTTTGCCCTTCACCCAAAAAACGGGGCGGGCCATGGATTTATTCCCCGATTCCGGCATATCCGTTATCTTTTACATTGCCAGTTATCAAAGGAGTATATCCATAGCCTGCCTGCCGTTTATGAATGATAAAGTTTCTTTATACCTTCCTGTAGCTGTCCAGTTTGAGCACCTTATGAACTGCTTCCGCCGCGGTCACGCTTAAGTCAATATCAGCCGCCTGTTCCCCTAATTTCACGTGCAGAAAGAACTCCAGCGTTCCCTGGTTGCCGGTAACGGGGCTGTTGGTTACGTTCACCACATGCGTAAGGTTAAGTCCGTTCAAGTCCCGTATCAGGCTTAACAATAGGGGGAGATAGGCGTCGTCCTTAAGGATGCCGGTTCGCCGGGCCACGGCATCCTCCACTTCAAACAGCGGCTTCACCAAACACATTAGCTCGCCCGTATAACCCATGATGTCTGCAAACACCGGCACGGCCTTGCGCAGGGAAAGATAACTTAAATCCACACTGGCCAGGTCAGGTCTTGGCGACAGGGACAGCAGCTTTTCATCGCTGATGTTGGTTTTCTCCAGATTTACGACTTTGGGGTTTTGCCTTAGGCTCCCCGCCAGCTGGCCAAAGCCCACTTCCACGGCATATACCAATAATGCCCCGTTTTTTACCAGGCAGTCGGTAAAGCCGCCGGTGCAGGCGCCGGCGTCGATGCAAACGCGGTCCTTTGCCGATATACAAAAATCCTGCAAGGCTCCCTGCAGCTTCAAACCGCCCTTTGCCACAAAGGGCAGTTCCCTGCCCTTCACAGTCATGGGCTTATCGCAGGCTACAAGCTGGGCAGGGCTTGTGATCCGCTCCTGCCCGCTGTATACCTGCCCGCCAAGGAAATAGGGAAGGGCCTCTTCCGCCGTTTGAAAGAGGCCTTCCTCCATAAGGATATTGATGGCCTTGCGCCGCGCTGCTTTGTTCTTCATGGCTTGCTGTTATGATTTTGCAATGGCAAAAACGCCAGCACTTTTTGTATATGTTCATCCCAGAAGCCCCATTCGTGGGTGCCGCGGGATTCTTCGTATGTCATGTCGAACACCTTTTGAAATTCCCTTTTGAACATCCGGTTGCCCTGCAGCAGAAAATCTTCCGTGCCGCAGGCTACGTACATCTTCGGCGCTTTTTCGGGATGCTTTGCAAGCCTTTGGGCCAAATGGAACAGGTCGTTTTCGCTGCCGGCGAATTTCTCCGGGCTGCCGAAGATGCGGATCAATTCCTGCATGAATTCATCGGACTGCTCCGTGTGATATTTGGGGTCCATCTGCAGCGCGCCGGATAAGCTGGCCACCGCCGTATAACGGTTGGGGCAGGAAAGCCCCAGCTTCATGGCTCCGTAACCGCCCATGGAAAGCCCTGCCGCGTAGCGGTCTTCCCGTTTTTTGGACAGTGGGAAGAAGCTTTCACAAACCTTTGGAAGTTCTTCGGAAATAAATGTGAAATACCTATCGCCTTCGGCCATGTCCGTATAAAAGCTGCGCCCGCCGTCGGGCATGACGATAGCCAGGGGATATTGATCGGCATACCGCTCCACGCTTGTACGGCGTGACCATATGGTATGATTGTCCGACAGGCCGTGCAAAAGATACAGCGTGGGGAAAGGCCCCTTTGATTCCTGGGGCAGTATTACGTTCATGCCGGTGCAGCGGCCCAGCACATGGGAAAAGAATTCCACCTGCAATAGCGCCATATGAACGCCTCCGGTTGTTATTTTTTCCATTATACCACGGCTGCGGGATGCCGCAAGGGGATAAGTGTGTATTTGGACTTACACTACTTGAACCCAAGCTACGTATGTGCTATCCTTGTTAAGACTGCACACAAGGAGAACACCATGCGTTTGACCTATAAGCATACACTCATTTCCAGCTATTTGGGATATGTAACACAGGCCATTGTCAATAATCTGGCACCCTTGCTGTTTCTGACATTTCAAAGGGAATGGAATGTGTCGCTTGCCGATTTGGCTCTTGTGATATCCCTGAACTTTATCATCCAAATCGCCGTTGACCTTATTGCTTCCGTTTTTGCGGACAAGGTAGGATACAGGGCCGTGGCTGCGGGCGCGCATGCGTTTTGTGTGGCCGGGCTGATGGGCATGGGCATACTGCCCCATGTGTTCACATACCCATATGCCGGGCTGATCGTGGCTACC
>JAEZJP010000207.1 GCA_023415715.1 Bacillota bacterium | reverse complement strand
TCCACTTCCGCGCCAGTTTCGGCCTTGAGGCCCAAGGCCATTTGAAAATCTTCTTCGTTGGCAATCACCGTATCCACATAGCTTGTTAATTCCCGCATGACTTCGGCGGCCGTCTTGCCGTACTTCCACAAATTTTTGCGGTAGTTAAGGTCGCAGCTTACATGCAGCCCAGCAGCCTTGGCGGCCTTCACAGCCTCCAGGCACAAATCAGCAGCGCCCTGGCTTATGGCGGGAGTGATCCCTGTAAAATGGAACCAGGCGGCGCCAGCAAACGCTTTGTTCCAGTTGATATCGCCGGGCTTTCCCTTGGCAATGGCCGACTCCGCCCGGTCGTAAATTACCTTGCTGGGGCGCTGAACCGCGCCGGTCTCCAGAAAGTAAATGCCCATGCGGTTGTTGTTTCTTACAATGTTGGACACATCAATGCTGAACCCGCGCAATTCCCTTATGCATGCCTCGCCTATGTCGTTGCTGGGCAAAAGCGTGACAAACGCGGTTTCCATGCCGAAGTTGGCCAAAGATACGCATACGTTGGCTTCCCCGCCGCCAAAGGTGGCTTCCAGGCTGGGCGTCTGAAAAAAGCGGTTAAAGCCCGGGCTTTTCAGCCGGAGCATGATTTCACCAAAGGTAACAACTTTGCAGCTCATTTTACTTATCTCCCCCATTGATTACTTTTGAAGCAGGTGGAAGGCGAAGCCGGCGATCTCATCCATTAAATAAATGGCGGCAAGCTTGCCATTCTTCTCGGAAGCGCTTGATTCGTCAAAGGCAAAGCCCCTCTGTTCCAGATGCCATTTTGCCCTTTGAATGCTGTTGGTGCGGATGGCGATATGTCCAAGGGTGCCCCGGAAGGGCTTTTTCATCAGTTCAAAGCCGGTACCTACAAAGGTGGAGTTGTTCCCGTCCTTGATGTCCCAATTCAGGAGATTGCATATTAGCTGCGCTTCCCGCATGGCGTTTTCAGGGCTGCCGGAATTTATGCCGACGTGCGCCAGCTCAAAGCCCAGCAAAAGGGCAACTGCGCTCTTTGTGATGGTCTTGATCTTTTCCCAATTCTTTGCATCCACGGCATCCTGGGGCACCATCCAGCTGCCGCCGCAGGCTACAACCTTGGGGAAGGACAGGTATTCCACCAGGTTCTTTTCGCTGATGCCGCCGGTGGGCACGAAGGTAACATTGCCGTAAGGGGCACTCAAAGCCTTGATAAGGTTCAGGCCGCCCAACGCCTCGGCAGGAAAGAACTTCACCGTTTTGAGCCCCAGGGAAAGCGCCGTCTCAATATCCGAAGGGTTTGCACAGCCGGGGAGAACGGGAACGTTCTTCTTTTGGCAATACTCCACGACCTTGGGGTTAATGCCGGGCGACACGATATAAGCCGCGCCGGCCGCAACAGCCCTATCCACTTGTTCGGTAGTCAATACTGTGCCCGCGCCCAGGATCACCTGGGGAAGCTGCTCATGCACCAAGCGGATAGCTTCCTCTGCCGCCGCGGAACGGAAAGTGATTTCTGCTACGGGCAGCCCGCCTTCCGCCAGCGCACGGCACAGGGGAACGGCATCCTTTGCGTCTTCCACCTTGATAACAGGCACCAGACCTGCCAGGGATAATTTTTCCAACATGTCCATCGATAACGCCTTCCTTATTCAATGCTTGATCTATTAAAACCGGCACGGCAGGCATTCTCCACAAGGTGGATTTTTCCCTAAACCGCCCGCAGCACCCTTTGTATCTTTCGCTGGGCCCGAAGCAGCATCTGCCCGTAAGCGGCAATTTCACTTTCCCCCATACGGAAGGAAGGCGCCGAAATACTCAGTGCATAGGCCGGATGACCGTCACGATCCCTGATGGCTACACCGATGCAGCTCACATTCATGTTGCTCTCCTGGGTTTCGGTAGCATATCCCACCTGGCGGATATCCTCCAGCTGCCTGATAAGAGCGTTCATATCGGTAATGGTTTGAGGTGTCAAGGCGCTTAATTCCCGGCCTTCATACATTCTGCGCACCTCATCCTCCGTAAAACAGGCCAGAAAAGCCTTGCCCATGGCCGTGGCGTTAAGAGGCATGCGCACGCCTACATGGCTTGACATGCGGATGGACTGGGTGGATTCCATCTTGTCGATATACAATACGTCCAAACCGCTCAATATGCCGCAATGCATGGTCTCGTTGCAGGACCTGTAGATATCCGCCATATACTGCCGGATGACGCCGGTGATATCCACATGGTTCACCGCAGCGCTTCCCACTTCAAACAGTTTCAGACCCAGCTGATACCTGGGGGAATTTTCAATTTTACGGACATATTTATAAGAAAACAGCGTATGCAAAAGGTTGAGAGTGCTGCTCTTTGGCATTTGCATGGCTTTAGCAATCTGATGCAGTTCCAGTCCGTCGGGATTCTCGCTTAAAAGCTCAAGCATCTCCAGCCCACGGGAAAGCGTTCGGTTCAGCGTTTCCGGCATGCACGCACCGCCTGTGATCGTTCATATATATGAATGACGTTCAAAATCAAGAATATAATAACACTGCTGGCAATATACGTCAAGCGCTTTTTCAAACATGTAAAATGAAGGGAAAAATCCGGTAAAAAAACATGGCACGCAGGTATTTGACCTGGTGCCACGTTATTATATGGAGCCATAAATCAGTCGGATGGGATCTGTTTGTGGATGGAATACAAATCCCCATAGGCATCCGCCTCTTCCTCATCCTTCAGTGCGGAGGGAATGAGGCCGGTGCATTCGGTGATGGAAGCCACATTTTCCAGATCATAGCGAGGTTCGTCCTGCTTTTTAGGTTTGGGCGGCATAAGCCTGTCCTCCTTATCATGATGCTAGCCGCTAATTCGCGGCAAATCATTTTGCTTTTTTCTGCACCATGTTCACAATGAAAAGGACGAGGCATGCGCCGGCCACAGCAATCAGCAGGCTGCCCAGATTGAAACCCGTGATGCCGCCCAGACCTAAGAGCGATGCCAAAAAGCCGCCTACGATGCCGCCAAGCACACCGAAAAGTATGTTGGCACCTACTCCCATTTGAGAATTTCTTCCCATGATGATGCTGGCCAACCAGCCGGCCAGCGCGCCTAAGACAAGCCATAGGATGATATTCATGCTTCCAATTGCTCCTTCCAAAATGCAGCTATTCGGTTTGACTAGATGTCCCCCTGTATTCTATGCCACCCGAGCAAAAAGTATGCCGGGAACATTGCATAATCCAAAAAGCCGTTCGCTGTACAAAAAATCGAAAATCGTTTATACTATTTAATTATGGATTCCAAACAAGCGATAGTTTCAGGAGGGATGTCATGCAGCGCCACACCAAGTTAGCGTT
Organism: Bacillota bacterium; assembly: GCA_023415715.1. Lineage (GTDB taxonomy): Bacteria > Bacillota > Clostridia > Christensenellales > Aristaeellaceae > JAEWAH01. Next base: position 7,025 of record JAEZJP010000207.1, on the reverse strand, counting down.
CCGATTTGGAGCCTGGCTATGCATTTTTCTACTCCTGCCGGTCATTATGTTCTCAGCCTTGGCGGAAGATCAAGGGGATCAAGACAAATTTATACCGCCTAAAGAGCCATCCGACGCCAATCCATATGATCCGGAGCACCCCGAGAACCTGCAGGAAGATCAATTGATTGCCACTTCCGCCATTCTCATAGAGGCCAATACCGGGGAAGTGATTTTCGAAAAAAATGCAGACCAAAGAATGTTTCCCGCATCCACCACGAAAATCATGACGGTTTTTTTAGGGTTAACCATTGGAAAATCAAATGATATGATGGATGAAACAGTCACCATCAGCGATGAGGATGTGAACCTGCCGGAGGATGCGTCAGTGATCCCTTTGTCAGCCGGTGAGACAATCCGGTTCGAAGACCTGCTGTATGCAACCATGGTCCGTTCCGGCAACGAGGGTGCCAACGCCATCGCCGAAGCAATATCCGGCTCTATCCCGGACTTTGCGGACCTGATGAATGAGACCGCAAATTATATGGGCTGCACCGACACCCACTTTGTAAACCCGAACGGCCTGCAAGACGAAAACCACTACACCACCGCACGGGATATGGCCATCATCGCCAAAGAAGCGATGAATAACAGCACCTTCAGGCAAATCGCCGCAACCACTTCCTATCAGCTTCCAAAAAGCAATATGCAAAAGGCCAGGACGGTGAGTAACAGCAACAATGCGCTGATGGTGCAAGGGGAAAACAACAAGTATTATTACGGCTATGCCAACGGCATCAAAACAGGATTTCATAACCAGGCCGGCTACTGTTATGTTGGTTCCGCATCGAAAGACGGCGTAAGCCTCATTTCTGTTGTGTTTTATACAAGCAGCACAGGCCGGTGGACCGATACGAAAAAGCTGATGGAATACGGTTTTTCCCAATACGTCAGCGTATCGCCGGTGGAGCTGTACGATATGAACCCCATCGTTTTGGAGACCACCGGCTTTTCCAAGGATGATCAGGACCTGGGCCGCCTTCCGCTGAACCTGGTACCCCTGGATACGTCGGCCACGGCTGCCATTGTTGCCACCCGCACCCAAGTGGAGTCCATGGCAAGAAACCTCCAGCAGTATGTTATCATCGAGTACATACGCGATTTTGCTGCCCCCATCAATGCCGGGGAGCAAATGGGCACGCTTACCTACTTTCCTCCCGATGGCAGCGACCCGGTGGAATATGGCCTGGTTGCTTCAAGAAGCATTCAGATACGCGAGAATGCACCCAAGTCCATAGAGGAGATCATTAAAGAAACCTATGATGATCCCAATCCCTTCCCACGCATCACGCTTGAACTGATTGTCATGGCCTTGCTGCCAATCGGCGGGCTGTTCCTGGTAATCAGGATCACGCGCCGCGTATCCAAACGATTCGGCGGCAAAGGCGGCCCCCTGCCCAAGCCTACTACAAGGAGATTCCGCTAAAGCAAAAAATGTATAGGGGAGATTGCATCCGAAGGTCCAGGGCTCCAAAGCCGAAGCGCCGCCTGTGGCGAATGAAGCGAGGCGGAGGAGGCTGGCGAAACGAGCACTGCGAACTCTCGTTCGCAGTGCGACGATTGAGCCAGATGGGAGGAAAGCCCTGGTCGCGCCCGCAGGCGCGATATCCCATACTTTCATTACAAATGAGATAGTAAAAGTTTCACGTGTAAATGGTAATTACATAAACGCCCCGCTTTCCAATAAGGAGAGCGGGGCGTCATACTTCATAAGGTTTATGCTTTACTCTGCCGCAACCCGCAGCTTGGCCGGCGAATCCGTCATCTGCTTGTTAATGCGGTCCAGTGCCCGCTGCATCACATCCCGCTGGCTTGTATCCATGTTCTCCGGGGCTTTTTGATTGCTGGCGATCACCTGATATATATAATGCCCGCTCTCCTTATATCGCCAGATATAAGTAGGGGTATATTCCACCTTGTCAAAGGCCACCATCCCGGAAGCCGGATCAAAGGAGATATTCAGGTGAAGCAGCATGCCGGCAATGTTCGACGATGTTCTGGAACCGGTAAGCAGTGCACCCAGGGAATAGCATACCAGGGTAGGCCGCTTGGTTCCGTCCGGCCTGTTGCCGGTCAGGTATACAATGGGCAGCACCACCTTGCTATGAGCGCCCAGAAGAATATCCGCACCGGCATCGGCAACCGACTGCGCCATATTCTGCTGCTCCTGCGTCGCCTTGTTCTGGCTGCCGGAATCCCAGTGGATCATAACGATCACCACCTGGGCCCCCTGGTTTCTCGCCGACTGTATATCCGCCGCGACAACCTCCGGCTGATAAGCAGGCACGGCGTAGGCGCAATCATCCGCCTTGATGGCCTTCTTCCCTGCGTTGCTCATGATATCCGTATAATGTAGGAAGGCCACCTGAACTCCGTTCAGGTTGATAATCAATGCGCTTTGCGCTTCCTGCTTTTCTGTTTGAATACCCAGAGCGGTGAAACCTGCATTGCGCACGGCGGCCCCCGTTTTGTTAAGCCCCTCAAGGCCCAGATCCAAAACATGATCGTGTCCTATCGCAAGCATGTCCAGCCCGGATGATGCGATCCCGGCAAGCACATCCGTCGTCACATTGACGTCGCTCAGCTTTCCGTCGTTAACCAGGATATTTTCCAGTGTGGCCAGGCTAAGGTCAGAAGAAAATCCCTGACTTAACAAAGCAAAAGACGGGGTGTAGTCATATGTCTTGCTTTCGCTGCTATAAAAAGCCTTGCGGACATCCGTGTCAAAGGTCATGGTGCCAGCAGCGGTAAGCGTAAATGTTCTTGGGCCTGGGGCCGGGGTAACCGATGGGTCTGAAGTAACCGTGGGCGCCTGGGTAACCGCTCCACCGTTCATGGTAAACGCGCCAGGCGGCATGGTGGCAGCGTTTCCCGTATCAGCAGGCTTTGGAAAGATAGGAATATCCGACAAGGACAGTTCCGGCAGATCAAGCGAACTGGTGATGGCGTTAGCAATCTGTTGGGTATCGACCCTCTGCTCCATGTTTCCGGCAAGCCGGGGCAGCACAACAGCACAGGCGCCTGCCACCGATATCGTAATAAGCAGCATGAACACCGTGCCAAAGGAAATACCCCGTCTGCGTACGCCTCTCACTTCTCGCCGTTCCTCCCGTCGCGTTTCGCTCCTGATTATATCACAAATGGGCCATCATGGAAAAGAGGTGCTCCCTTGACAAAAGAACGATTGATCAAGCCAATATCTTCAAAAAAAAACCGCCGAAATCTTCGGCGGCAAAATAATACCATGTATTGATCATGTGTTAAGTTCAAAAAGCCCGAATCCTTCTTCCCGCAGTTCCCCCATGCCCCCGTGGTACAAAAGATTCAGGAGCGCAGGTTCCCCGCTTAGCTGCAAATTGCCAAGCGTACTTCTGTAGAATCTGCCCTTATGCAGCACATGGGCCTCCTTGCAGCCTGAATCGTCGCTTGCGGCAACATGAAGCGTCGTAAGCATTTCGGCATTCAGGTTGGCCACGGGCAGCATTCCCGCCACAGCAGAACGCAAATACATCTCAAATTCCGGATCCCGGACACCCAGACATCCATGGCTTTCCTGCTTGCCCACCGCTCCGCTACGAACAACCAAAGGGCTAAGCATATGGATGTTGATCTGAGAATCCTGAACCGTTTTTTCAATGATCCGCACCACGGAGGATATCTGAAACGCATTCTCCTCCATGTCTACTCTCTGGCCTTGCATACCCATCATGGCCAGAAAAAAATCATCGAACGTGTTTTCATCAAAGGCTGAAAAAATAACCTTGATGTAGTTGCTTTCCAGCACGATATCCTGCCCAAAACGGCTTTTGGGCAAATACACGGAAAAGCTGAACAGCTTCCCCGACGCGCTGCCAAAATGCTGCTGCTTAAGCTGTTCGCCACCCTGCCTGGTCAGCGCTGTATGCAAAAGCTTGCTGATCCACGGCCGATAATCCCTGGGCAGCGTGTTTTTTTCCAACAGTACCGTAACCATCATTCGCATGTATCGATCCTCTTTTTTCTGCCTACAGTACGGAAGCGGATAACCGTAACCCGGCGGGTTTCCAAACCGCCTGTCTGCCTCCCTTCACTTACCCTATGCTCCCTACGATAGAGCCGATGTGCCGGGCAATGATCTTCCTGTGGCTAATGACAAGGGGAAGGAAATTTGCACTTATGGTACATTATAACACGAAATACAGCTTATGTCTGCCACTGTTGTATTTTTTTCTGCTTATATGATATGCTTGACCGTTTTTTCTTGGAATGGTATCATTAGGCAGCGAATTTATGGATTCAGGGGGATATTTGCCTTTATGAAAATCAGTTTTTCCACCCTGGGCTGCCCCCGTTGGAATTGGGGGGAGATTGCCGCCGCAGCCCATGACCTACAATATGACGGCATTGAAGTAAGGGGCGTGGGCAAGGACATTTCTGCACCCTCTGTACCTGAGTTTGGATCCGGTCAATTGGGAAATACAATGGAAAAACTGAGAGCGCTGTCGCTTTCCATTCCTTGTCTGGACAGTGACTGCCTTTTGTACCAGCGGGAAAACCTTGACCGCACCGCCTTGGAAGTCAAAACATATGTGGATCTGGCCCATAAGCTTTCAGCGCCTTATGTACGGGTGTTTGCCGCCCCGCCCGTTCCCCAGCCCGTAGGCAGCGTGGATGAAGGATTGGTGCGGGAGGCAGCGCAGGAACTGGCCGCCTATGCCAGTTCCCAAGGTATTATGCTTGTGTTGGAGACACATGGCGTCTGGGCCGACAGCAAGAAGCTTAACAGGCTCGTTACATCCATAGGCTCGAGTAGCGTCGGCATTCTGTGGGATGTGCACCACCCCTACCGTTTCCTTGGGGAAGACCCCGAAGAGACGTATGACAATTTGAAGCCCTACTTGAAGCACGTCCACATAAAAGACAGCGTGTGGGAGGAGGAGCGTGTCCACTACAAGATGGTTGGTCAAGGCGATCTGCCGCTGAAAAAGTGCGTAGACCTTCTGAAAAACGGCGGATATGACGGCTTCTATTCCTTGGAATGGGTAAAACGCTGGGATATCACCCTGGAGGAGCCGGGAATCGTGCTGGCCCAGTTCCCCAGCTACATCAGAAGCCTATAAAAAAAGGCTGCCGGACCGGGAAAAATCCCAGATACGGCAGCCTTGTTTTTTCTTGTCAGGTGCGGTTGGCCTCTTTGATCTTAGCAGCCTTGCCCTGCAAATTCCTCAAGTAGTACAGCTTAGCCCTGCGCACCTTGCCCTTACGGATGATTTCAATACGGTCCACGCGGGGGGAATGCAAGGGGAATGTACGCTCCACGCCAATGCCGTAAGATACACGGCGGACGGTGAATGTTTCCCGGATGCTGCCATTGCGCTTGGCCATTACGGTTCCCTCAAACGCCTGCAGGCGTTCGCGGCTGCCTTCAACAACCTTGACCCATACACGTACAGTGTCGCCAACGTTGAATTTGGGCAGATCGGTACGGAGTTGCGCCTGTTCAATGGAACGGATAATTTCGCTCATGATAGTTCCTCCTTCCCTCATAGACGTTCGTGCCCGGCCAAAAACCTTTCCAGGCAGAGGACCGTCCGTTTGTCACAAAGGAGATTATACCATGCGAATCCTTGCTCTGGCAATAGGTCAAGTTTTCTTTTTTTCATAATTCGGTAAACAATGTGCCCTAAGTCGCTTTTTTTCACGTGAATTTGTTCTTGACAGCCGGCTGCCAAATGTGGTAATATTCTTTTCGCGGCTTAGTCCGGGAGCGGCGCCAAGGCTTGTATAAGGGTAAACATCCTTCCCAGTCCTTGAACATCCTAGGTTTTTGCGGGCGTGGCGGAATGGCAGACGCGCCAGACTTAGGATCTGGTGCCTAACGGCGTAAGAGTTCAAGTCTCTTCGTCCGCACCAATTCCTTTGACCCTGCGGAGCGTGCGGTAGTAGCTCAGTGGTAGAGTGCCACCTTGCCAAGGTGGAAGTCGCGAGTTCGAATCTCGTCTACCGCTCCACAATTACCCCAGACGCAGTCTGTTTCAAAACGGGTGCAAGGCTAGGAGCCGAGTTTGCCATGAAGGAGCTTACCCAGATGTAAGTAACTGAAATGGCAAGCGAAGGCGACAAAGCAAGCGGCTTCAGGCCGCGGTTGCGCCCGTTTTCAAACAGACGGCCATCATGCGGGTGTAGCTCAATGGTAGAGCTCCAGCCTTCCAAGCTGGTCACGTGGGTTCGATTCCCATCACCCGCTCCAGCTTGGAAACCGTCAGAAATGACGGTTTCTTTTTTTATGGAATACAACAGCTTCAAGCATTATGTAAGTGCCCATCATTATCTCCGCTTCCGCTGGACAAAAAAGCCAAAAGGCGCTACACTATCACAAAAGCATCACAAGGGGGTATTCTCATGTCAAGAATCGATACAGTGCGCGCCGAGATGATGGCAGCCCTCAAGAATAAGGATAAAGAGCGCAAGGACGCCCTTTCCCTGCTCCTGTCCGCGCTGAAAAACAAGGCTATTGATAAACGGGCCGACCTGACGCAGGAAGAAGCGGATGCCATAGTCTTGAAAGAAATCCGCCAATGCCAGGAAACCATTGATACCGCGCCCAAAGACCGCACTGAAATCATCGCCGAGGCGAAAAACCGCATGGCGGTATACCAGGAGTTCGCGCCCAAGCTCATGGATGAGGCGGAAATCACAAGGGCCGTTGCCGATACACTTGCGGAATTGAACATTGCCTCACCCACTGCAAAAGACAAAGGTCTATTAATGAAATCCCTGATGCCTAAGCTTAAGGGCAAGGCGGACAGCGGGCTTGTAAATGCCGTTATTACAAAGCTTCTTTCCTGATCAAAAAGAATTCCCCGCCAGATGGGACCTTGGGCATGCATCGACATGCCCTTTCTATTGAAAAGGAGTGTGCTTTCATGGACATCCGCCAGGAATCGCTGAAAAAGCATTATGAATGGCAGGGCAAGATCGAAGTGATCTCCCGCGCTCCCATCAAT
>JAEZJP010000320.1 GCA_023415715.1 Bacillota bacterium | reverse complement strand
GCGGCCTTAAGAAGAAGTATGGTCTTTTCACGGCAATTTCCATGGTGGTCGGCATCGTCATCGGCAGCGGCGTGTTTTTCAAGGCGGAAGCGGTTTTGAAGGCTACAGGCGGCAACATGCCGCTGGGTATTGCGGCCTGGGGCATTGTGGGCCTGATCATGATCATTTGCTCTTATGCTTTTGCCACCATGGCCACGCGGCATGAAAAAGTCAACGGTGTGGTGGACTATGCCGAGGTTTCCGTCGGCAAACAATACGGCTATTACGTGGGCTGGTTCATGGCGACCATTTACCAGCCGACGCTGACTTCCGTGCTGGCCTGGGTTTCCGCCAGATACACCTGCGTTCTTCTGGGCTGGGATATTACCGGCGGCTCCTGTATGGTCATCGCGGGCTTTTTCCTTGTTGCCATCTATGCGGTGAATGCGCTGTCCCCCATCATAGCAGGCAAGCTGCAGGTGACAGCCACCGTGATCAAACTGATTCCCCTTACCCTGATGGCCGTGGCCGGCACGGTGATCGGCCTAACAAACGGCATGACGGTTCAGAACTTCTCCCGCGTTGCGGATGCAGCTGTTGGTACCAGCACCGGGCTGTTGAAATCTGTGGTGGCCGTGGCGTTCGCCTATGAGGGCTGGATCGTTGCCACCTCCATCAACTCGGAAATCAAGGATTCCAAGAAGAACCTTCCCCGTGCGCTTATGATCGGCGCGCTGATCGTGGTTACTGTATACATCCTCTACTACATCGGTCTTGCCGGCGCTGTACCTACCACGGCGCTGATGGAAGGCGGCCAGGCGGGCGCCAAGCTGGCGTTCCAGAACATCTTCGGCCAGGTGGCCGGCACGCTGATCTTTGTGTTCATCATCGTATCCTGCCTGGGCACATTGAACGGCCTCATGCTGGGCTGCACCCGCGGCCTTTACTCCCTGGCCGTCCGGGGCTTAGGCCCCAAGCCCAGCATGTTCAAGCAGGTGGATGCCGCCACCAATATGCCGGCCAATTCCTCCATCGTGGGCCTGCTGCTGTGCGCCTTCTGGCTGTTGTACTTCTATGGCGCACAGCTCACCGCAACCTGGTTCGGGCCGTTCAGCTTCGACACTTCCGAGCTGCCCATCGTGACGCTGTACGCAGGTTATATCCCCATACTCCTCATGATGATGAAGAAGGAACGGGAACTCAGTACCTTCAAGCGCATCGTGATGCCCGGCCTGGCGGTATTAAGCTGCGTGTTTATGGTGGTGGCCGCGTGCTTTGCGCATCAAATGGCCGTTGTGTATTACCTGATTGTTTTTGTACTCATCATGGCGGCGGGCGTGGCGTATGCGCCCAAGCAGCTTCGCTAAAATGGCTGTACCTTTTTAGCGAGCCGCGCGCCCGGCAAAGCCGGGCGACACGATTTATAAACGAGGGGGACTTCGGTCCCCCTCGTTGCTTTCCAAAATCTAATGACTTGTAAATAGCAGAGGAAAAAAACATCAGGGAATAGACGCAGACTATCCCTAAACCAAATCGTAAATAAAGCGATACAGGCGGGCGATTAATAATCGCCCCTGCAGCGTATAGAGTAGGTTAGCCCTTCTTCCGGTATGCAGATGCTTAGGATGTGGCGGCAATTATCTCTTTTATGGATGTAGGGGCGATTATCAATCGCCCGCCACGCTTGGTTACCGGAGTGAAACGAGAGAGCGTTATAATATCGTCCTATTATCAATCAGAAGGCATGAAATGGATTGACATATTTTGCTTCATATGCTAGATATGGGATATAAGCCATATTTCAATGACAGGAGATCACTATGAGCGAAACAAATGTATATAATTCCATTTCACTGAACTGCATCGCCGCATCGTTGGCTTCAATGATGAACATTGAACCGCCGCTTAAGTCGAACGCTCCCGCGGATGTACTTGCGAACCTTCCTGTATCTATTGGAAAAAGTAAGGTTGACCGCATCGTCATGTACAACCCGGACGCAATTGGTCTGGAAATCTACCAAAAGTATACGGCCTTGTTTGCGCCTGTTCTTAAGCATATTCAACTGACCCTGCCGCTTTTATCCGTTATGCCTTCGGTTACCCCCGTATGCTTTGGCACCATGTACACGGGCGCAATGCCGGAAGTACACGGCATACGTTCTTATACAAAACCGGTCATACAGATTGATACCATATTCGATTCGCTTGTCCGCAGCGGTAAAAGGGCCGCAATTGTTGCTGAAGATGATTGCAGCATGAGCAAAATATATTTAAACCGCTCGATGGACTATTTCTTTTATCCGACTGTTGATGAAGTGAACAACAAAGCGTTGGAACTGGTCAAACGGGATGAGCATGATTTCATAGCCGTTTATAACGGCAACTATGACAGTACCATGCACAAGCATGGGCCTGACGCAAAGGAATCAATAGATGCCCTGAAACAGAATATTTCCGCCTTTGACACACTGGCCAGATCGATTGATAATGCGTGGAAAGCGAAGCATACCACCCTGATCGGGTTTGCGCCGGACCACGGATGCCATGAAATTGACGGTGGCTGCGGCAGCCACGGCCTTGATATGGCCAGTGACCTAAACATCGTTCACTTTTATGGGATGATTTGAAGAAGCGCTTCAGGAATGGCTTTGCCATCTCCTCGTCTTCTCCGTCTTGCCATCACCCTTTCCTTAGGTTATAATGCAAAAATAGACAATTTATGCGCATGGACGCCTGTATACATGGCAAAACCGAGTTAATGAGGGTGTTGGCAAAATGGCAATCGTTCATACGGCGAAAGGGAACCTCCACCGTCATCTGCAGGGATACATAGGGCAGACCTTAAGCTACGAAATGGTCAAAGACCTGATGTCCTTCGTATTTGACATGGTGAAGGATCCCAACGTTTCATGGGTATCGCAGGACAGCCACATACGGCTGCTGAACGGCATATTCAGGAAAGTCGGGCAGGTTCTTGATGATAAAAGCATCGCCGGCATTGAGGAATCGGTCCAGACCGCCTTTATTTTCCCCAGCCCGAATGAGGTAAAAACGGCAGAGCCGCCCAAGCCGGCTGATGCGCCTGCAAAGCCGGCGGCCCCGGCAAACAGCGCGGCATCATCCGCACCTGAACCTAAAGGAAGCGCCGCGGGCAATGACCTCCTTTACCGGCGGCTTCGCCTGGAGCTTACAGGCTTTGAAAGCCGAATTGCAAAGATGCTGGAAATATCCATCCAGGAAAGCCGCGAGGCGGCCAGGCGGGCCGTGATGGAGAGGGTAGATCTTGAAGCCAGGCTATGCGCGGAACGGGCGGAGCTTGCATCCATGTATGCCAATGAAAGCACCGAATATAAAGCTTACCTTGAAAGGGAACAGGCCCAAATCCAGGAATGGATGAACAATTTCTATTACAGTCAGGATGAGCGGTCAAAACAGACCGAGCAAACATTTGGCGTACGAATAAAGGCCCTGGGCTCCCTTATGGAAACAACGAAAGATAAAATGGAGGCTATGCTTCAGGAGCATGCGGAAAAACAGGCTGCCGCCGCAAAGAAAGCGGAAAGCCAGCTGGATACGCGTCTGAAAAGCATGGAACAGAAGCTGCTTGATATGGAAGGGAAGGAAGCTCAAAGCCGGAAAGCCATCAGGCACATTAACACCGCGGCAGTATTCGCCATCTTGCTGACGGTTATCGGGTTCGGGGCCGTGATCTATTTCCTTAATGTTCATCCATAAACTTCAGGAGCAATTCATGAAATACGGGCTTATCGTCGTATTCGCAGTGTTCATACCCCTCCATATACCGGAAGGATACCTTTTCTCCGTGCCCGAAATTTTTCAAAACGGACAGCATCAATAACGTCTGCTCGAACCTTCCCGGCATGTCTTTTTCCGCGCAAAGAAAAAGCATAGGCGGATAGCTTTTCTCTTCACGCACATGGAACATGGGCGCGCGTTCATCCACTAAAACTGCCTGGGCCGGGAATCCCGCCTCCTGAAGCACGTTGAAATGCACGGTAGGCTGTCCGGCGTCAAAAACATACCCTGCAAAAGCATCCAGGTTTATTTCATGTGATGCCAGATACCGGGAATCAAAGCAAAGCATCATGGCAAGGTAAGCCCCTGCCGAGCTGCCGGCTATAAACATCTTTGAGCCTGGGTGATGATCGTCACGGAACTTTACCGCCCAGGCCGAGGCCTTTGCCGCATCCAAAATGAATTCGGGATAGCTCGCTTTGGGATACAGCCTGTAATTGGGAACGATCAGGGCGATCCCCTTGTCCGCAAGCCCGTACAGGAAACTCACATCCTCTTTGGACCCTCCTTCCAGCCCGCCGCCGTGGAAATAGACGAGCAGGGCCTGTATTTCACCGTCGGGCAGGATCACGTCCAGCCTTTGCCTTTCTTCCTGTTCGATTCCGTATAGGATATTCTTTTGTATATGCATGGTTCCATCTCCTATGATTGACTATACTTCACCGGCCTTACTAAAAAAGCCTCTTTTTCCCCACCACTGCGAACATATCCCCGTCATCCGTCCAGTTCACAACCACCAGCCCGGCCGCTTCCATATAGGTCCGGATGGACGCCATATCCGGCAGTGTATCCCCCTTCACAGGTTCAGCCGCATTTTGATGCATATGGTTGATCATATCCCGGCTCTGGGTATGGCCTATCAGCAGCCTGCCGCCCTTTTTCAGATATCCGCTCAAAATGCGTATGGCGGCCTGCTTATCGTCGAAGTGGGGAAAAACGGAGTAGCAAACCACGGCATCGAAAGCACCTGTTGGCAAACTGCTATCCAGCACGTCGCCGCAGATATATTCTACATTGGGAGAAGCGTATTTGCTTTGCGCCGCCTTTATCATTTGGTCGGCTATATCGATGGCGGTGATCTTTCCGCTTTCGCCGGAACGCTGCTTAAGATACGGGATCATAACGCCCGTGCCTGTGCCCACATCCAGGCAGGAAGAACCTCTTTGTATATTCAGCATGCCAAGCATGCGGTTGATCTTCATTGGGTCATGATGGCAAACGTCGTCCCATTTTTCTGCCATGGCATTAAAAAAGTCCCTGCGGTTTTGCATTTTGATGCCTCGCTGCAAAAGAATTTGTTTTAGACAAACGGACCTATTATATCACAAAAGTTCCCCTGTTTCCGCCGCATTGCTGGGAAACAGGGCGCATTCCATTACTTTTACGAGTGTGAAACATCTGCTTTTACTTGATACAGGCGCCCCCAAACGCCGCAAAAACCCCCCTGCTTCCGCTTATAATTGGAAGCAAGGGGGGCCTTTTTATATCCTATATGCTGCGCGGCGGTTTACCGCGATGCGCAGCCTGAAGGCAGCGGCGCTTACTTCGCGTCAACAGCCGCCATGTGGTTGATGAGGTCAACAACCTTGTTGCTGTAGCCCCACTCGTTGTCATACCAGGCAACCAGCTTGACAAAGGTAGGCGTCAGGCTGATGCCGGCGGTGGCATCGAAGATGGAGGTGCGCTCGTCATGAATGAAATCACTGGAGACGACGGCGTCTTCGGTGTAGCCGATGATGCCCTTCCAGCGCTTGCTCTGGGAGGCTTCCTTCATGGTGGCCTTGATCTCATCCATGGAGGCGGGGGTCTTCAAATTCACGGTCAGGTCGACCACGGACACGTCGGCGGTGGGCACGCGGAAGGACATGCCGGTGAGCTTGCCCTTGAGTTCCGGAATAACCACACCCACAGCCTTGGCGGCGCCGGTGGAAGAGGGGATGATGTTGTATGCCGCGCCGCGGCCGCCGCGCCAGTCCTTGTTGGAGGGGCCGTCAACGGTCTTCTGGGTAGCGGTGGTGGAGTGCACGGTGGTCATGAGGCCGTCGGTGATGCCGTACTTCTCATGAATGACGCTGGCCAAGGGAGCCAGGCAGTTGGTGGTGCAGGAAGCATTGGAAACAACCGTCATGTCCTTGGTGTACTTTTCATGGTTGACGCCCATGACGAACATCGGTGTTTCCTTGTCCTTGGCGGGGGCAGTGATAACAACCTTCTTGGCGCCGCCCACAAAGTGGTAAGAAGCGCCTTCCTGAGAGGTGAACACGCCGGTAGCCTCGGCAATGTATTCTGCGCCGGCTTCCTTCCACGGAATTTCTTTGGGATCCTTGCAGGCATAGATCTTGATGGGCTTGCCGTCAACGATCAGGGTGTTGTTCTCGTGATTGACGGAAATCTCGCCCTTGTACTGGCCGTGCACCGTGTCATAACGGAGCATATAAACCATGTAATCCAGGTCGATGAACGGGTCGTTGATGGCGACCACATCCACCTTTTTGTTTTCCATAGCGGCACGGAAAACCAAACGGCCGATACGGCCGAATCCGTTGATACCTACTTTCGCAGACATTGTTTTCCCTCCTATATCATGCTTGGACCCACCCAAGATTGTACATAATATTCCCTGATTTTGCAAGGGCTTTACAGGGCTTTTTCATGATGTATTGTTAAATATTTCTCAAAATGCACATCACTTCAATGCGTCCGGGTTCAGGCACGTTAGTTCCTCCGTTACGAACAGCCCGTTTTTGCGGACCAGCCCGCCGTCAAAATACATTTCCCCGCCGCCGTATTCCGGTGTCTGTATGCACACCAGGTCCCAGTGGATGGCGCTCTTGTTGCCGTTGGGGCAATCGTCGTAGCAGTTGCCAGGCGTAAAGTGGAAAGAGCCGGCGATCTTCTCGTCAAACAGCGTATCCTTGATGGCGGAAGTGATATAGGGATTGACGCCGATGGCGAACTCGCCGATGTAGCGCGCGCCGGCATCCGTATCAAAAATCTCGTTCATGAGCTTGGTGTCGTTGCCGGTTGCCTCAATGATCTTCCCATCCTTGAACACAAGCCTGATGTTTTCAAACGTGCGGCCATGGTACAGGCTCGGTGTGTTGTAAGTAAGTACACCGTTCACCGATTCGCGCAATGGAGCCGTGAACACTTCCCCATCCGGAATGTTCAGTTCCCCCGCGCACTTGATGGCGGGCTGGCCCTTGATGGAGAACCTTAAGTCTGTGCCCTCGCCCACAATATGCACCTTGTCGGTTTTCTGAAGGCGGTCCACCAGGTGATCCATGGCGCGGCTCATTTTGCCGTAGTCCAGGTTGCAGACGTTGAAATAATGGTCCTCAAAGGCCTCGGTGCTCATGCCCGCCTGCTGGGCCATGCTGGGCACAGGGTAACGCAGCACCACCCACTTGGTCTGTGGCACCCTGATGTTGGAATGCACAAGCTGGGCGTAATGCTTGCTGTACAAAGCAAGGTTTGCACCCGGCACGTCGGAACTTTCAAAGCTGTTGTCTCCGGCACGGACGCCTATATACGCCTTGCAATCCTTCATGCGCAGCGCGTCATACTTGGCCATCAGGTCCAGTTGTTCGCGGGTATAGCCCATGGCCATGGCGCGTTCTACAGTGGGCGATTTCAAATTGACCAGGGGGATGCCTTGTGCCTTGTACACCTCGGCAATGAGCTCCGCCGTAAATTCCTCCGGCACGCCGGTGCATTCGATCAGTACCTTTTCCCCCTTTTGCACCCGGCAGGAGTAGTTTACCAAGTTATGCGCCAATTGAGTCATCCGCGGGTCTTTCATTTGTTTTGGGCCTCCTGTGTAGTAATTTATGGACAAGCGCCGCCGCAGGCTTTTCCAGCCCAAAG
>JAEZJP010000208.1 GCA_023415715.1 Bacillota bacterium | reverse complement strand
GCCCGTCGATGAATACAAGCGCTCCAAAGTATTCCTCCTCCCTGCCAAAGCGCAGTTCATGTATCTTCACATCATTACTCTTGCCCAATATTTGGCGTATGGCCTGAAGGTTTTTGCTAAGGTCCCTGTGAAGTACGGGAGGAGGTGCCTGCTTTTCATCACCTTCCTGGTTATGCTGCGTTTTGTTCATGTGCTGCCAGTATTTGAGCTTTTTGATGACAGACTGAAACATCTTCGTCTCCCCCTCCCCCTTGGACATAGCGTTGTTATTGTTGCCGAAGCGGATAAAACTATACGCCGCTGCATGCGCCACCGGCATTCATGGTAAAAGGGTTGAAATCCTTGCTTTTTTTCCCAGAAAGCAGTATAATTATGTAAAGTTAGCATATCCTAACCCCAATAGGGATTAAGGGGGCATTCCTATGAAACTGGTATTGCTGCGGCACGGAGAAAGCGAATGGAACCGCTTGAATCTTTTTACCGGATGGACGGATGTTGACCTTTCCGAAAAAGGCAGGCAGGAGGCCACATATGCGGGCCGGTTTTTGAAGGAAAGCGGGTTCGATTTTGATGTATGCTATACTTCGTATCTCAAACGGGCCATCCATACGCTGAATCTGACCCTGGAAGAAATGGACCGGGAGTGGCTTCCGGTTATCAAATCCTGGCTTTTGAACGAGCGCCATTACGGTTCGCTGCAGGGTTTGGATAAGGCTGAGACCGCCCGGCGCTACGGTGAGGATCAGGTGAAAATCTGGCGGCGTTCTTTTGATGTGCCCCCGCCCGTGCTGGAGGAAACAGATCCGCGCAGCCCCAGAGCCCAGGTTCAGTACCGTAATGAGGATAAATCTCTGCTGCCCCTTGCGGAGAGCCTGAAGGATACCATTGCCCGTGTGGTTCCCTTTTATAGGGATGTGATCGTGCCCCAGATGGCGTCCGGTAAGCGGGTGCTCATTGCAGCCCACGGCAATTCCCTGCGGGCGCTGGTGAAGCATTTCGAAAATCTCACCGAAGCGCAGATTATGGAGGTGAACATACCCACCGGCGTTCCACTTGTATATACGCTGGATTCACAGTTCCATATAATGGGTAAGGAATACCTGGGAGATCAAGAATTGATTAAAGCAAAAATGGAAAGCGTGGCCAGCCAAGGCAAAGCAAAGTAAGACACTAGCTGCTTTCAAGGAGGAAATACAATGAGCTTCACCATTACAAACGTTTCCGGCCGGGAGATCATTGATTCGCGCGGCAATCCCACAGTGGAAGCTGTCGTTACATTAGATTGCGGTATTCATGGCCAGGCAGCCGTGCCCAGCGGTGCGTCCACCGGCCAATTTGAAGCGCTTGAACTGAGGGACAAGGACCCCTCCCGGTTCGGCGGCAAGGGTGTCCTAAAGGCGGTGGGCCATGTGAATGGGGAGATCCGGGAAGCTCTCACCGGCATGGATGCATCCCATACCGCCGAAATTGATACTGCTCTAATTCGGCTGGATGGAACGCCGGATAAATCCCGCCTGGGCGCCAACGCCATTCTGGCCGTATCCCTGGCCTGTGCCAGGGCCGCATCCAAGGCCATCAATCTGCCGCTGTACAAGTTCCTGGGCGGCGTCAATGCCGATACGCTTCCTGTACCTATGATGAATGTGCTCAACGGCGGCGCACACGCGGCCAACAACATCGATATACAGGAGTTCATGATCATGCCCGTAGGAGCACCCTCCTTATCTGAAGGGCTGCGCTGGTGCACAGAGGTCTTCCATACCCTGGCCGGGTTGCTGAAAAAAGATGGCCTTTCCACCGCCGTGGGCGACGAGGGCGGCTATGCGCCGAACTTAAGCAGCGACGAGGAGGCCATCCAGTACCTGCTCAAGGCTATCGAAAAAGCCGGTTACAAGCCTTATGACGACTTCATGCTGGCCATCGACGCCGCCTCCAGCGAGTGGAAAAGCGAGAACGGATACCTTCTTCCCAAACACAAAACCCGCTACACCACCGATGAACTGATCGCCTACTGGCAGGACCTGGTGGACAAATACCCCATCGCCTCCATCGAGGACGGTCTTGACGAGGAGGACTGGGAAGGTTGGAAAAAGCTCACCGCACAGCTTAAGAGCAAAGTACAGTTGGTGGGCGACGACCTGTTCGTCACCAACACGCAAAGGCTCCAAAAGGGCATCGATTCGGGCTGCGCAAGCTCCATCCTCATCAAGCTCAACCAGATAGGCTCCTTAACCGAAACGCTGCAGGCCATTAAAATGGCCCATAACGCCGGCTATACCGCTGTCATCTCCCACCGTTCGGGTGAAACGGAAGATACCACCATTGCCGATCTGGCTGTGGCGGTCAACGCCGGGCAGATCAAGACCGGCGCACCCAGCCGCAGCGAGCGCGTCGCCAAGTATAACCGACTCCTGCGCATAGAGGACTGTTTGGGACTGGCTGCCCGGTATCCCGGAAGAAAATGTTTCAGGAAATAAAGTGTTAAAAAGGTATAGCGGGGAAGGTTCTTATGGAAAAGAGCCTTCCCCGAACTTTTTCAGAGTACTTTAGATAAATATATCAAGCGATTTTGCTAGAAAACATAGCCTTGCTTCTGTCTTAAGACAGGAGTTTTTCGTTTTCTACAGAAATACGTTATCTAATATTTTATATATTAGCTTATTCCGCAGAAAGGACGAACCCATGCGCAAATTATCAGGTATACAAATAAAACTTTTGGCGCTCCTGTTGCTCCTTACTATCATCCCGTTTGTATCCTATGCACATACTTCGGCCCAAGCAGTAGCCATTGCTGTAAACACCATGACGGCTCTTGTCAACGATGTGCCATGTTCCATGGGACTTACATCCTTTTATCAGCTTCTGGGTTACGCACCGACCTTTACCCTTTTAAGCAATAATGGCTTTCCCCTTTCGGCCATCACCATCTACATTCCCTTTGATGCTCAGGCAGGCAGTTTCTACTCCAATAGTACAGACAATGCCTATGGCGCGGCAGGCGTCGCCTACTCCGATTTTACACTTGCCACGTCCTACTCCTCCCTGGCCGCCGCTGCCGAGGGCGATAATTATTTCGGCATCACAGGCGGTCAAACCGACTGGACCCTTCAAATCGACAGCGTCAGCGACGACGGCAGCATCATTTCGGGGCAATTCTCGGCAGCTTTTGAAAGCACCATCTGGGGTACGGGCGATCCAGCTACGGTATTTGACGGCATATTCTGCCTTGATTTGACCAATCTGCCTGCACCTTCCTCCCCCTCCTCCAGTGCGGACCCCTTCTCCGATTCCTCGCTGGATGATCTTCTTGGACCTATCGGAGCACCCGATTTTTCCGTTCCCTCCGCCTCCAACGAAAATACTCCCTGTCCCATCTGCAACGGGACAGGTTATAAACGTGATTGTACTCTCTGCAATGGCCTTGGATACGGAACAGGCGCGGATGTGCTATACAATGGCGCCTACGTCTGCGCCAGCTGCCTTGGCGAAGGGAAGATTATCTGCGTCACCTGTGGCGGTGACGGCTGGGTAGCGCCGTAATATCCGAAGGTTCCCAAAGGCTCCGAAACCCCGACCCCGCCTGTGGCGGAAAAGGGAGGGGTGGAGGAGGCCAGCGAAAAGGATCGCTGCAAGCGGCAGCGAAGCAATGCGACTATTGAGCTGGATGGACCGATCGGAAAGCCCTTTGGTCGTACCCGCAGGTACGAAATCCTATCGCGATAGAATAATTAGACAATGGCCTGTCCTATTATCTGGGACAGGCCACTTTCTAACAGACCCTTATGCTACTTGTTTTGAAACCAGTTTAGCAG
>JAEZJP010000206.1 GCA_023415715.1 Bacillota bacterium | reverse complement strand
GTAGGAGGTGCTGCACCATGTATGCAATCATTGCGACAGGTGGCAAGCAATACCGTGTATCCCAAGGCGATGTGATCTTTGTCGAAAAACTCAATCAGGAAGTGGACAGCCCCGTATCCTTTGATGTGCTTCTGCTGGGCAGCGAAGCGGGCGTCACAGCCGGTACCCCGGTGGTTGCGGGCGCGAAGGTGGAAGGCAAGGTTCTTCAGCATCTTAAGGGCGAAAAGATTTCCATTCGCATCTACAGGAGCAAGAAGAATTCCGCAAGCCAAATGGGCCACCGCCAGCCTTATACCAAGGTAGAGATTACCGCCATTAAAGCATAATGACCACCGTCACGCTGCTAACCGCGCAGGATGTTTTTTCAGGATTTACCTGCGAAGGCCATGCGGATTACGCCTCACTGGGCAGCGACATCGTGTGTGCCGCAGTATCCGCCCTCACGGCAACCTGCGTCAATGCGTTGGAAAGCGTGGCCAATATTCAGGCCAAGGTGAAAAGACGGCCCAAGGATGCATATTTGCAGGTGCTGCTTCCTGAGAATATTACACAGGAACAGCGCCATGACAGTCAGGTTCTATTGAAATGTTTGAAACAGGGCATCGGCGACCTGGCTGAGCAATATCCCAAACATGTCCACCTGTCGATACAAGAATGGAGGAAACCGACATGATCAAGCTGAATCTTCAATATTTCGCCCATAAAAAGGGCGTTGGTTCCACCCGTAACGGCCGCGACAGCGAGAGCAAGCGCCTTGGCGCGAAAAGGGCTGACGGGCAATTCTCTCTGGCCGGCAACATCATTGTCCGCCAGCGGGGCACCCACATCCATCCCGGCCTGAACGTGGGCATCGGCAAGGATGATACCCTGTATGCCAAGGTGGACGGCGTCGTCCGTTTCGAGCGTTTGGGCAAAGACAAGAAGCAGGTCAGCGTTTATCCCGCTGAACAAGCTGTCGCCCAATAACTTATTCTTTTCATGCTTAAGCAGCCTGCCCGAAGTTTTCTCCGGGCAGGTTTTTTCCAATCCGGCACCGCAACAAATACATTCCTTGCATCATGTTGTTTTTCATACAGGGTAAGCGGATAGAAATATACATATGAAGGACTGATATTTTATGATCGGCACGCTTATCAATACGGCAGCTATTTTATTGGGTTCCCTTTTGGGCATCCTTCTGCGTAAAGGCATTCCCCAGCGGCTTCGCGATACTGTCATGCAGGGCCTGGGGCTGTGCGTATTGGTAATAGGCATTATGGGCGCCATCAAGACACAGGACATGATGGCCGTGATCATCTCCATAGTCGTCGGCGGCCTGCTGGGCGCACTGCTGAACATTGAGAAGCGGCTGGATCAATTGGGGCAGCGCATGCAAAAACTGCTGGCCGGTAAGCATGACGCCGGCGATAATTCCTTTGCCAAAGGCTTTGTCACAGCCAGCCTGGTCTATTGTGTGGGAGCCATGGCCATTGTTGGATCGCTGGAAAGCGGCCTGAAGGGAGACCACAGCACGCTGATTGCCAAATCCGCGCTGGACGGTATCTCAGCCATCGTATTCGCCAGCACCATGGGGCCGGGCGTTGCGATGTCGGCGCTGGCTGTGCTTGTTTATCAGGGCAGCATTGCTCTTTTGGCCCAGTGGGCTGCTCCACTGTTTACCCCTGCGCTGATCTCCGAAATGAGCGCAGTTGGGGGACTGCTTATCATAGGCATCGGCCTCAATCTTTTGTATGACAAGCACTTGTCTGTAGGAAACCTGCTTCCGGCCATTTTCGTGCCCATGGCGTATCTGCCGCTTTCGGAATTGATTACAAAGCTCTTGGCTTGAAAGGACCCGGCATTAAAACCCGTTAGGATCAAACCATGACAAGGAGGAATCTGCATGGCTTGGGAGCAAAGCGTAATGGACCGCATGGATGGTATTATGCATGCGGCGCACGCGCAGGGGCGGAACACGCTGCATGAACACGAGGTCTACCAGCTTTTGAGGCTGGCAGGGATGGATGTACCCCAGTATGTTTTCGTACAGGAACCAAAGGAAGTCACCGAGCAGATGCTTTCCCGGTTTCCGGGCAAGGATCTGATGATCAAAATCGTTTCCAGAGACATGGCTCACAACCAGCGCTATGGCGGCGTGAAGCGGGTGACCATACGCGATCCGTTGTTTGTGCGTTTTATGTTGGAACAAATGCGGGAAGAAGTTCTTTCCCATTTCGAACAGGATCAAAAGCCACATATTGACGGCTTTCTGATCGTTGAATTCATCCGCTTCACCCAGGCGCTTGGCAATGAGATCATGATCGGCATGAAGGAGGATGCTTCCTTCGGGCCGGTGGTAACACTGTCCAAGGGCGGGGATGACGCGGAATTTTTTGCGAAATATTATGATCCTGCAAACCTGTTCCTGGCGCCTGTCAGCTTTGATGACGCGCAAAGCTTTACACAAGGCTTGAATATCAGGCACAAGTATGCGGATATGGGGCACCCCGAGTATCTGAACATGATTGCTGCAGGTGTTGCGCGCATATCGGAGTTGGGGATCGCCTTTTCCTTTTTGTCGGAGCGCAAGCCTTCCTTCTACCTGAAGGCTCTTGATTTGAACCCTATCGTATTTTCCAAGGACGGCCGGTTCGTGGCAGTGGACGGTTACGCGGAATTTACCCCTGCGGATGAGTCGGCGCCTATCACAGCAATACCTGACGCATCCCATCTCAAAGGCTTTTTCCACCCAAGGGGCATTGTGGTGGCGGGTGTTTCCACCAAAGCTGAAAAATACAGCATGGCCAGGAATATCGTGACCTTGTTTGCGGAACTTAACAGGTTCGATGTGTACTGCCTGAACCCCAAAGGCGGCGAAGCCGTCATACAGGGGCGCACCTATCCTCTGTACAAGAGCCTTGACGATATTCCGAGCCCTTACGATTTGGTAGTGTATGCCGCGCCGGGCCAGTATTCCCTGGATTTTGTACGGCAGGTGCCGCCCGGGAAATCGGTAATCCTCATCTCCGGCATCCCTGCGGAAATGCGGTATGAGGATTTTGTCATGGGCATGAGTGAAGCAAGGCGGCCGGGCGTGCGCGTGATCGGACCCAACTGCATGGGCGTTTTCCGGGCGCCGCGGGATGGAGATATGGGCGTCAACACGCTGTTCATTGACGAAAAGCGCATGCGCATCCCGCTTGGAGAAAAGAGCAATGTGGCGCTGCTGACCCAAAGCGGCGCCATGGGTATCACCAGCGTGGAACGGAATCCTTACGCTGCCATATTCAGCACCATTGTCAGCTTTGGCAACAAGGTGGATGTTAACCTGCCGGACCTGATGGAGTATTTTGAAGCGGACAGTGCGGTGGAAGTGATGGCCCTTTACCTGGAAGGCGTGGGCGCGGGGGAAGGACGTAGGTTTTTCGACCTTGCGAGGCGCTCCCAAAAGCCTGTAATCGTATATAAATCAGGCCGCACGGAGGCAGGGGCCAAGGCAGCCGCCTCCCATACCGCTTCCATCTCCGGCAGCTATGATGTGTTCAAGGCCGCCTGCCTTCAGGCTGATTGTGTGCTGACAGAGGAATTGGACGATTTTTATCATTTCACAAAAGCATTTGCAATGCTTTCCGGCCGTAAGCCATGCGGCTGCCGTGTGGCCGGGGTGGTCAACGCCGGCCTGGACGCTACTATGGGCGCGGATCTTTTGCGGTATTTGAAGCCTGCTGAATTCGCGCCGGAAACCGCCTCGCGGATACGGGAACTGAATACCCACGGCCTGGTAAGCGCCGGGACTGCCTTTCTGGACCTGACGCCAATGACCGACGACGTGGGCTATGCCGCGTACATCGATGCCGTACTATCCGATCCGGGTGTGGACTGCATGTTTGTGGCCATTGTACCTCATATTGAAAACCTCAAAACGCTGCAGGATAGCTTCATGGATGAGGATGCCATCGGGCCGCTGCTTATAAAAACGGTGAAGCGGCATCACAAGCCTGTTGTCGTTTCAGTCAACGCCGGCAAACACTTTTTGCCTTTTGTGCAGTACCTGGAGGAGAACGGCCTGCCCGTCTATGGGGATATCCGCTCCGCCGTCCGAAGCCTGGATGCTTTTGTGGAATATTGGACGGGAAGACAGGCAGAATAATTGCCTGCCGCATTCCCGTCAAGACGTTTTTTGGTGTATAATGGTAATATATATCATAGACCTAAAATCTGTTACTTAATATCGGTGAGTAATTTGCTTTTGTAACACGTTGAATATTTAATGTAAGAAAGGCGGATGGGGAGGGTAAAGCGTAATGCGGAACGAACATGGAAGTCGTAAAAGGGCAAGGGTGCTGACACTTGTATTCATGCTGCTCCTGTCTTTTGTGCTGCCGCAAGCGCTGCATGCCCCGGTTACCACCGCCTTTGCTCAGGCTGAAAACGGCCTGGTGCGCGTGCTTTTAACAAGGCTTGCGCTAACCGACAGGCTAGACGCTGCGCTGGATGGCAGCTATTCCTTGGAGCCCGGCGGGCTTAGTTTTCAGCGTGGATCAAAGATCACCATCTCCAGTATGCAAGGCACATTGATGCTATACTACGAGGGCATGGCCATGAATGCCGGGCAGCAGCTAACTCTGAAAAGGCATGCCGTGTTAAGTGGCGAAGAGAACGGCCTTAGGCTTAATGGTGACTACAGCCTGTATACTGGCGATTTGTCGGTGTCCATCCGGGATGGGATGCTGCGGGCCGTGCTGCACATTCCCATGGAGGAGTACCTTCTGGGCGTGGTTCCCTATGAAATGAGTGATTCGTTTCCATTGGAAGCGCTGAAAGCCCAGGCAGTCACTGCCCGCACCTATGCGCTGAAAAGAACGGGCAGCGCGCAGGACTACGACGTAGTGGACAACACCAACGACCAGGTATTCAAGGGAATGCTGCCGGGCAATGTGCAGGCCGTCCAGGCCGTACGGGAGACCGAAGGCGTTGTAGGCTTTTACAACGGTGGTCTGGCAGAGTGTTATTACTCGGCCAGCAACGGCGGCCAGACGGAGCTTATGCGTAACGTATGGGGTGGCAGCGAACAGGACGTCAGCGTGATGAAGGATGATCCCTACGACTTGGGAAATCCCTTAAGCATTATAAAAAGCTTTACCGTACCACGATCCACCGCAAACACGGCGGCGAATGATCCTCTGATAGTGCTTTTAAAAAATGCGCTGTCTAATCAGCTTGCGGCGCTTGGGTATGACGGCGATCTGGGCAATATCCGCGTTACGGCCATCAATGGCATTACGGCGCATACGCCAAGGTTTCCCGAGCCTTCCAAGGTTATGACCATGCTCCGCTTTGATGTGCGGGCGGAAGCCAGAAAACCTATATCACCCTCCCAGCCGGAGGAAGAATCCTACTTTTCAGTACAGACGCAAACGCCGGCTCCCACAGCAACGCCCGTGGCGCCTCAGTGGACGGCCATGCAGCCGGTACCGCAGGCGCTTACCGTTGAACTTAACATTTTTCCCGATGTGGAAACGGCGCTGAATCTTTCCATCAACGGTGACAACAATGAAATCGTGACAGTCAGGGAAACGGAAAACAGCTTTGTTATTGAATCGCGGCGGTATGGCCATGGCGTGGGCCTCAGCCAGCGGGGCGCGGAGTGGATGGCGCTTAAGGATAACGTTACGTTCGCGCAGATTCTGGAGTTTTACTTTCCAGGAATGAAGCTTGTGAAAATGACATCCCAGGCGACACCTCTACCGCCCATTGACGCTGCCTTCCTGGCAACACCTGGGCCGCCGGCAACGCCTACGCCCAGGCCCACGCTGATGCCCCTTACCCAGACGCCTGCCCCGGGTCAATGGCGGGCGAAGGTGACGCTGATCGCTGAAAACTCCTCGCTGAATCTGCGCGGTGAGCCAAGCCTTACGGGACCGGTCGTACGTCTTTTGTATTACGGGCAAAAGCTGCTGGTGCTGGAAGAACTGCCCGATGGCTGGCTCAAGGTAAAGACAGATGCGATGGAAGGCTATGTAATGGCAAGCTTCGTGGAAAAAGACGAATAGGGTAATCATCGAACCGACCGGCATAAAACCGGTCGGTTTTTTGTATGCAAATTGTAACTTGACATTTGATATAACGTAACATAAAATATTACGTGATGAAAGTTGTTACGTGGTTGGAGATGTTGTTATGAAGATGATTACTCTCAAAAGTGAAAAGGAGCTTCGCATCTATTCGCTGCCCTTGCGCCAAAAAATCCTGCGGGAGATGCAGCTTTTGGGCCATCCCGTTACGGCCAAGGAGGTTGCCGGCAGGTTGAACATAACACCCTCTGCAGCCCAGCATCATTTGAAACAGCTGATGTCCATCGGTTTAGTGGAGCCGGATCATATGGAAGTGATCCGCGGCATTCAAGCCCATTATCTGCGCCTTGCGGATGTTACTGTCAGTATCGGCCAGCAATACAAGGATACGCTTGCCCCCATGCGTGATGAAATGGTAAAGGCCGGTCTGATGACAGCATTGAACGGCTTTATGCATACGGTGGAAAGGAATCGGGAGACGCTTAAACCGGAAAACATGCATGGCCTCAACGACATATTGACAGGCATTGTGCACCTGACGCCTAAAGAAGCTGATGACTTCTATCAGTTTGTAATCGGCTTTTTGAATAGCCATACGGTGGCCGGGCCGGATACAAAACCTTGGGAGGTAACGCTGATGGCGTACCGCATGGACATTGCGCAGGAGGAAGAAAAACCATGAAAACAAGGCACTATGCGCTGATACTAACGCTTTGCAGCTTTTGCAACGGCCTGCTCGCTTCCATATTGAGCCTGGCGTTTCTAACCAAGGGGCTGACCATATCCACCATCGGTTTTGGCTTGGCTGCATTTTCCGCTGCAGCGGTTCTGCTGGAGGTCCCCTCTGGTGTTGCCGCCGACATGCTCGGAAAGAAACGCGTATTCATTCTTTCCATGGTGGTGACGGCAGCTGCCTTTCTCATCATTTTACCGGGTTTTGGTCCCTTATGGACAATCGGCGGTCTTGCGCTTTACGGCGTTGGCCGGGCACTTTCTTCCGGAACGATGGAAGCGTTGTTCATCAGCCGCTACCGAATAGTCTTCGGACCGGAGAACCTTCCCAAGGGCATGAAGATACTCTCTATATGCGAATCTGCGGGGCTTGGGCTGGGTGCCCTTATAGGCGGCTTGCTGCCATCCATCGGTGCAACGCTGATCCCGCTGTTTGGCCCATACGATTTGCCGCTGCTCCTGCGCGCAGTGCTTTCCCTGTTAGCCGCATATCTTGCCGCCGTACTGATTCCGGATGATGTGAAGGATGTTCGGCAGCAATCCATCTCCTTGAAACGGCAGCTTCAGGAAGGTGCATCATTGATTCGCGGGAGCGTAAATCTGAAAAGCATTCTTATCGCTGTAGTAGGCGTTGGCTTTGCGCTGGCCTTTCTGGAGGTGTACTGGCAGCCGCGAATGCTTTCACTATTGGGCGGAGGACAGGATAAAACCATCTTTTTAGGTGTGATGTCTCTTTCGTACTTTGCCGCAATCGCTATTGGCAGCCTGCTTTCGGAAAAAGTGCTGAAATCATGGCGTATCAGCCCAAAATTTCTCTTCCTGTCGGCGCGGGTGGTCATGCTTCTGTTACTTATAGCTGCGGCCCTCACAGGCCATCCGGCTGTTTTCGCCGCATCCTATTGTGCTGCATACTTCATGTTTGGCGCATCCAATGTGGCTGAGGGTTCCATTTTTCATAGGGAAGTGCCGGACAGCCAACGCGCATCCTTCCTGTCCATGCAGTCCCTTCTTCTTCAGGTGGGATTCATGACCGCTTCTCTCATCAGCGGGGCGTTGGTGGGAGTGTTCTCCATTTCGGGAACGTGGGTGATTGGGGCAATCGTGGCTTCACTCATGCTGCTGCCTTCCTTAGGCATGAAATCATCAATGCCGGCATCCGAGGCTGCAGCGGGAACAAGCGATCAGGGAGTATAACGTCAAAGACGCCTTTTTTCTCAAAAAAACGTATTCTCCCTGTTGCATTTTCAAAGCATCTTTGATATAATACAAAAGCTGTCCCAAAGACAGTCTTGGGCCTGTAGCTCAGCTGGATAGAGTGTTTGACTACGAATCAAAAGGTCGTGGGTTCGAATCCCGCCAGGCTCACCAAAATAAAACCCCGCAAACCCTTGAATTTCAAAGGCTTGCGGGGTTTTTGCTTTGTATTATTATGTTATTTATCTATAATCTTATTTTGGCCTATTTATACTCTTTACTGAATATCTGCCAGTAAATTTGCCAGTAAATAAAAAAATCCCCGCCCGGCCATTATCCGAACGGGGGATTTGTACGCAATAGACTACGATTACGCCGGAACAAACGTCAGTTTTTCAGGCGGCGTTGCCGCAAAAGCATTTGTGCCAATTGTCACATCGACCTGTGCGCGCCGAATGATGAACAATGTAGCGTTGGAGTATCGGAACGCCTCTGCGCCAATCGTAGTAATCCCAGACCCAATGTCCACAGTTGTGAATGCAAGATTTCTGCGCAGCGCTTTATCGCCTATCGACACGATAGCGGGTAAATACAGTGTACCAACCTGTCCTGTAGTCAGGATAAACGCCTCATTGCCTATGGTCTCTATGACGTTTGTTTCGGGAATCGTCAGCGTGCCAGAATTGCCATTGAACGCCTGCAACCCAATGGTAGTAACTCCAGTACCAAGCACAACACTAGTCACACCATTACATCCCGCAAAGGCCCTGGCAGAGATCGTGACGACGCTGTTCGGGATGGTAACGCTTTGCAGCGCCATACATCCGTTGAACGCATCCGCACCAATCGTGGTTATGCCGTTTTGGATTGTCAGCGAGTTCAGTCCCGCGCACTGATAGAAGCAATACGTTCCTGTGGAACTGACCGAAGACGGGATGATGACGGACGTCAGCGACGTACATTGCCAGAAATTTTGATTTCCAATATACGTGACTCCGCTCAAGTCCAGACTGCTCAAAGCCGCGCATTTGTAACATACGTTATTGGGCAGCGTGGTCACGTGTAAAGCGGCAGTCCGAAGCGTCGGATACTCGCTAAAGCAACTCGCAGGTAGCGACGTAATTCCGCTCTGTGCATCTACGGAAACAATCGACGCCTTATAGCTGTACCAAGGCATAGTTGAATAGGTGCCAGATATAGCACCGGAGCCTTTAATGGCAAGCGCAAATTCGCCTGGTGTTTCCGTTTCAGACAGCTCGTAATGGGCGGTAGACCCAAGCATGCCAGCGGCCTCAAACTCTTCTGCATATGCCCACAGCGTGTGCTTGTAGTAATCTCCAATTAACTCGCCCTTGTAATAGTAATTGGACAGATATGCACCAATTGTAGCAATATCTTTGTGAATATATATATACCTTGCATTTCCAACCACATTGCCATAACTGCCAATCACCGATATACCAGCGGCAACGGTCGGGCTGTCGATGTATACGGTGTGTAGGGCTGTGCATCCGGTAAAGGCATTCGCATCGATGGTCGTTACATTTGCAGGAATATTGATTTGAGATAACGCCGAACAATTGTAAAATGCATATTCTTCGATTGTCGTAAGCGTGTCGGGCAATATTACATTCGTCAGATATGCCTTGGATAGCAACGATCTATCCGGCAGCGTCGTTATGCTGCCAAGCCGAACATTTTGCAGCGATGCGTCTTCCTCGCACCACAATTCTCCCAGTGTCGTAAGGGTGTCAGGAAAAATCAATTCGGTAAGATAAGGATTCTGTGCGAAAGCATAATCCCCCGCAGACACAAGTCCGTCACCGATATTAAGAGTTGTAAGCACCTCGTCACGCGATACACCCCTATATCCAATGGTCGTAAGACTATCAGGCAATGTAACAGTATCCAAGGTTGTTGAAAATCGAATACACCAAATACCAAGCTCGGTAACACCCTCCGGAATTACCAACTCGGTCGGGCCACAGACACGGTAGAAGAACCAGTTTCCGATATATGTAATGCCCGGATCGACCTGGATGCGGTTATAGCGCCAGCCCTTGGGGTTGTAGGTATTGTAGTCTTCTAAGGTTACGTATCCATCTGGATTTTCGGGCGTGATGAAGTCGGTTTCAGCCCGGTATTTGTACCACGGCGCAACCCATTGCTCGTTTGCCACGTCGTAAACGCCATCTGCCTCAAACCCATAATAGTCTGGGAGGGTGCCAGCAGCGACCATGTCCTCAATCTGTTGGCGAGTGCGTCCGATGTTAAGACCTTTAACATAATCGTAAGCTGACCCGGTGCCACTGATCTTTAACAGCCCGGATGCATAAAGCGTCCACGTTACATTTGGGCCACATACACCGCTGTCAAGAACTACGGATAGCAGTCCGTTCAGTTGGTTCGTAATTTCGGCCAATTGCGTACTAACTACACCGATCTTTTTATCTATATATACCCTCGCCTCATGCAGCGGCTTTAAATCATTCATCATTCTACCTCCGTACCGGTGGCGTCGTACCACTTTCCATCGGCATCTAAAAACACATGGATTGCATTAATGTTGGTGGGGTCAAAGTAAAAAGTACGGTTGTATGCGATGCTGCCCGGATTAACGTTGTATTTCTGTAACTCAGCAGCAAGGTTTTCAGCGGTGATTGTAGGTCCTAAAAGAATATCGCTATCTTTCCCGGTAGAGAGGATTGATTGTCCACGTCTCAGCTCTATTGATGTATTCATTATATTTTCCTCCATAAAATCCCCCGGCTCATCACCGGGGGATCATATTACCTATAGGTTATACGCCCTCCGCGTTGGGCTGTTTTGTTTGTACTTCATTCTGGTCGGCTAGCGCGGCTTTCCTTCCCTCCACCTTTGCAATGATCACACTATAAGACTTCATGGCGGCATAGGCTACGCACAGCGCCCATATAAGAATTGTTGGAACCGCGCCCCATGTCAATACACCGGCGACATTCGGCAGGATCATTCTGGCCAGCACCTGCCCGATGACGGATACAATGTACACCACATATTCTGTTTTGATGTGCCCGCCGAACCAACCGTCCGCGGGGATTTTCAAGAACTGAACCAGCGCCACCACGAATACCACTTGGCCGGCGAATGTTGCGAAGTCCTCCGGCGTCATGTAATCATTGGGAAGCGCGGCCCCGGCTTCTTCCGCCAAGGCGATGACCGGCAGGGCCACCGTCAGCGTCATGACCAAAATCAACAGTAGAATGGGTATAACCTTCTTCATGAGTTTCCACCTTCACTTTCTTTATCCTCCAGAGGCTTTGGCAGCTCTCCGGTTTTTTTGATCTTTTCCAGCACCTTTTTCAGCGGCGCTGGGAATGGCACACCCAGCAGCTTCATGTTTTCGTAGATAGAAAGGCCTTCGTTCCCGATGTACCAGCCGCAGGCCAAATCCCTGACCATGTTCGTACCCATTCCCGCCCCGGTATCGATCATATGGGCCAGCGCCACCACTGCAAGGATGAATCCCTTCTTTGCAAGGCCAATGAATCCTACTTTGCTGGATAGCTTTCCATCAGATGTTTTCTTGCTCTTTCCGGCAATCCCAACAATGACCCCCGTGATATAGTCCATGGCCATTACACCAACCAAAGCATTTGTGATTGGCGCCCATCCTCCGATTCCACCGGCAATAAATGCGGATAGCGCCGCCCCGCATTTCAGAACTATGCCTGTGTACCTGTCGATTCCAGTTCTTGATTCATCCGGTTCCTGCCCAGCGCATACCAAAATGGCCAGTGCCGTGCATCCGACGCTGGCCACTATCCATTTTGCCCTGGTGATCAATTGACGCCTCTTTTTGTTGTTCATGCGTTCATACCGCCTCTTTTGTTTTGTACAAGGTTCCCTGGGATAATGATGCCTCCTGGTCACATCATCCCACCGCCTTCGTGCTGCCCGGATACTTGGCGATCAGCGCGTCGGCATCAGCTTCCGGCACGTTGATGAGGTTGCAGCTGACAAGTACGACATCCGGTTCATCATCCGGCTGATCTTCAGGACCATCCTCCAGCAGCGCCGCCCAGGTGATGGGCCCGCAAATGCCGTCCACTTTTAGGCCGTTGATGCCCTGGAAGGTCTTGAGCATGATAAGCGTCTTAGGCCCGAAAATTCCCTTGTCTTTTTCCGCGAATCTATTGACCGTGCAGCCTTTGTCCATCAGCAGGTTTTGCATGCATGTTACATAATCGCCTTTGCTTCCCTTTCGCAGCATTGGCATGGTGCTTGTTACTGGCTCTTCCGGCTCTGTAATTGGTGTATCTTCTGCCACGGTATCACCATCCAGTCCGGGCAATTGTGCCCAGTGTGTCGGTTTTCTGGCAGCATAGGTGCTTTTCACAACGCCGTAATCATGGCCGCGTGCCTCAATGAAATAGGTACCATCTATCCCCGGCGCTACGTGCTTCATACGGCCATCGCTGCCCATCCAGAAGAAGGCCAGTCCTGCGCGGTTGGCCGGGCAGGCATCAATAGGCCCTTTTGCTTGCCAGTTTGTTTTTGTCCATTGACTGTGCGCCCCTGATACCAGCAAATACCCTGCCAGCTTTGCGCAGGCCTTTTCCAACTGGGCGCAGTCATAAAGTTTTTTGCCGCGCCTTGCCTCCGCGTCATACCACCTGCACCCGTCGCAGGTTGTCTTTTTCCCGCTCATGCGCTGGCAGTTGGCTTTCATCTTTGCGGCGTACTCCGGGTATTGTTTGGCCCTAGCTTCCCGGTAGGCTACAGTGCAATAAGCCCCGGTTCCGCCATAAATATAGCCGCACCCGAGACGTTCAAGTGCAGCCTGCGCGATGATATCTCTTTTGCTCAATTAAGCCACCTCCCACGCCGGCGCATAAGCCGTAGGGCTATGCACGGTGTTTGCTGTCTTGCAGCGGTATGTCTTGCCGTCCGTGTAGATCATGTATTCTCCCGCCTGGTAGGCGTCCTGTGCCCCGGTCGGTGCGATCCATGGCAGCGCATGGGCTGCGTCCGTGGCGTGATAGGGCGCCCAAAGAGCAGGCGCTATCCCGGGCGCCCATGACGGGTTCCCTGCGCTGTTGTGTGCCTGGCAGCAGCGCCAGGGATAATTGTTGTGCATGCGCACGTCCCCGATGGCATATGCGCCCATTGTCCAGGCTGGGAGCAGCGGGACCATGTCTATCACCGTATTGGCCTGCGCCCCCTTTGCAGCTGCAGGAGCTGTAATAGAAAAGAGCGCACGAAGCGCTCTTGCTGTGGCCTTTGCGTCTGGCAAACTATTCACCTCCAAGTAATATTTTCAGAGCTTCCAGCAGTTCCGGCGTTATCTCCTGCGATTCCACGGACGGCTGCACTTCCACTCCACTTTCATCATAGAGAGTCTGGACCGCGCGGTATCCGCTGCAATATTCGCCCTTGTAGTCATAACTTCCATCTTCGTGGACTGCAGTTACAACCACTGGAACACGTTCCTTTTCATCAGGCTCTCCGATGTCAAGATATACTTTCATGCGCACCTCCTACAGCGTATATGTTACTTCAAGCTCTCCGTAAATGTCATAGCGTCCATATCCTCCAGTGTTACGCCAGCCAAACCCCTTGCATGTCCCTCCATTAAGAGCAGATACTGCACCTGCGTTGAGCTCAATTGTCACTTCTTCGCCCGGCGCAATACTTACATCGCTAGCGGCAACAGTGGAAAGCACCGTAAGTGGTGCACCAGTCGGCGCAGATGAAAAGTTATGACGGTACAGCGTGCATGTTATATCTCCGCTCGTTCCTGTTCCAGCATCTCTCCTGATCGTCATGCGTGCTGATGCTATTGTTTTTCCACTTGGGCGATCGCTGACAATACTTCCAGCTCCCGATAGAAGCAGTAGGCCAAATCCGTTGTAATGAACATAGTCATATATGGTTCCTACTATTTCCTCTTGCCAAAAGCTTCCCTGCCTTGGCTCGCCACTTGCCCATGTTACGCTGCTGCTCCCATCGGACGTTGTTTTAACTGTATATCCAGCACTGACAGCATACGTCTTTGTCTGCGGTGCTGCCGGCGTGGTCCCTGTGCTCCCGGTGGGAGTTGCTCCGTTTGCATTGAGTATGGCACGGTAGGAACTGTCCCCATTTACAGACGCAAATGTTGAATAGTTTACCTCGACGTGAGAGCCATTTAGCGACCGCACTCCATTACCTAAGTTTGCAACCGAACTTACTACGTTCCCGCCAACAATACCACCAAAGCAACTATTAAGATACACGGTCGAATTTTCATCAATCAACGCAGCATTGGCGCATGTTTTATCAATGCTGCAACTATCTATAGTTGCCTCACTGGACATGACGTATAGCCCTGTTTGAGTTCCGTCAGCAGCAGATGTTCGCGTAGTTCCAGACAAGTTAATGCGATAAGCGCGGAATCTCTTACAACCCACTACATATAGCATTCCAACGCTAACGGTGTCGTTTGGCGTGATATAAGCCGTGTCTTTGTTGTCTGCGTAAATGTTTATATCGTCACAGTAGTAAAAAAGGACAGGACTGGTAAACTTTACCCCGCTGGAAAATTTGATCGTTAGTCTGCCGCCCTTGATATTCTTTACAGTAAACCCTGGATACGTACCATCAGGAATCGTAAGCGTGCCATCAGCCAAAAAATGTTTTCCAATGCTATTAATACTAGCTGGCGGACTGCCTTTCCAGGGGATCGTGCCGCCTGGGAAAGTATTTAGCACGTTGCCTTTAATCGATGGAGCCTCCAGGATGTCCGCTCCAACGCGGACGCTGCTTTCATCTACTACTAACAATTCTCGGTCGCCTGACGAACTCATTATTTTAAAATCATCGGTGAGAATGTTTACAGATGCTCCGGCTTCCAAGCTAAGACTACCCATCGACTTAAATCTGAGTGCACCCCCGGCCTTTACTTCGATGATCCCCGACGAAAGAATCTCCAACCCTTTTTCGGTAGCCGAAATGTAGCTGGTATGCAGTTCTCCAGCCTTTACAGCCTCCCATACAACGCTGGGTGTGACAGCTGTGCACCTGGATACGATGCCTGTTGATGGCTTTAACCACAATTTACCGACATAAGGCGATGATGGTGCGGTCTCTGACTTCTCGACCACATATTCGCTGATATTCAGCAGCGCAGTGGATGATAGGTTCTGGTATTCAACCTCCACCTTGGTGGCCGTTACATTACCACTTCCGTCAACTCCGATCTTCCACAGGTCTCCATTGGCGTCCTTATATACCAGTTCACCAACTTCCAGGTGTGCGACGTTCGCAGCGGTCACGTAAAGCCGGTTGATGTAAAGTTCATCACCGATGCCCTGGGTAAAGATGGCCGTATCGGTAAGCAGGTCTTTGATTTTGGCATAGCTAACGCCAAGATTGCTGATCTTGGCATCTGTTACAGCCAAGTCTTTGATTTTTGCGGTTTCTACAGCCAGATTAGCGATTTTTGCAGCTATAACGGCCAGGTCTTTGATTTTTGCCGTCTCGATCGCCGCGTCTTGGATTTTGGCAGCATTCACAGCAAGGTTCGCTATATGTGCGGTGAGTACCGCCAAATCCCGCAGGTGCTGGCTGTTTACAGCACCATAGGCAATCTTGGTTCCACCGATCCCACCGTCAGGCAATTCAAAAGCGGCAGTCACATCCTGCCGCTTGACAATCTTAGTACTCAGTTTTATTTTGGTGTATTTTTTTCTTATAGAATCGAATTTGTACCCGGTCACCTTCATGGCCAGATCTATTCCCATGGGGAGATAGTCTGCTCCGATGGTGTCGTACAAAAATACCTGCTGCAACTCACGGAAAGCATCATACTCCACCGTGTCACCCAGGTGAACAAAATCAACATCAACATCTATATCCGGCAGGTCGCATCCTTTGGCGAATTCTTCCGCAACCTTATCCCGCAACAGTTGATACGCCTGCTCGGTGGTGACTTCCGGCTCATCCTCTGTGGCGTCTTTTACCTGTACATCATAGTCAATGGATTTTGCGATGATGGTCGGGTAATCATAGATGCGTTCGCTGTCGATACAAACTTCAGGCAGAAGCAGAGGCTTCCCGTCTTTGTTTTTTCCAACCGGTATGATTCTCGTGATGATCGAAGACTGGTCCTCTGTAACGTTAATCCCTAACAAGTTTTTCCCGTATTTGATGCGCACGCCACGGTCTATCTCAACAGCGGCAAGTATGAATACGTCATAGTTGTCGCGTACCATCATAGCGTTCTGCATGGGCACCAGTCCGATGTCAGGGTCAAGCAAGGCCTGAATTAAATTCTTTCTGGCATAGTCTTGCTTTACAGTCCCTGTCAGGTTCGTGTAAAAGCGAAAGTCGTTCTCATTTGTCAGGTCAAGCGATATTCCATCAAGTACATCCTGTGGCGTTTCATCTGCAGCTACATAAGACTTGATGACATTCCCCGTCATGTCATAGCTGATTTGCCTGGCCTTCACAATCACGTTTTGCTCTGAACTGTCAACCTCAACGCTATATATACGAAAAAGTTGCTCCCTCACTTGACGCGCTGGAACAGCTTCTTGTCTGGATGGCCTGGCCGGGATGTATGGCTCTGTGCGAAGATAGTCAATGTCGGCAGTTTTGATGTATCCGGTCACTCCGTCCGATGTGGTGACATGGCTCCAGGTGTCGTTATACGCTCCGTGATAGATAAGCTCCTCACCAGACTCCAGCGCCTTCAGCACGTTGCTTGTGGCAGCCACACGCTTCCAGTGGCCTCCTGGTGGTGTAGGCGTGGTTTCTGTGGGGCCGTTCCATGCGTAGTTTTTGCCCTGGTAGGTGCATTTGTTACCCTTGCTGTACTCCGTCATATCACTCCATGTGGAGTACGACGTTCCCGTGCTGGGCTTGGACCACACCTTTGTGTCTTTATTGGTATCCCATACCTCGTGTTCCGCCTGCTCCGGGTGTCCTTCCGCGCTGATCTGAATAAGCGGGGTTTCGCGGGCCGGCACCGGGGTTTTGATAAGCATGCCGCGTTCTATCGCCCGCGCCCGCAAATCGTCACTGATCGTGTGCGTCATGGTCAGCTCATATAGGCCTCCCGCTTCTTCCTCGATCTCGCATTCCGTGGGAAGCAGCACGCATATGCCATTTCCCGCCCAGTCTTCAGTCAACGCAGAATGCAGGGTTATCACTAAATCCACCTCCACCGTGGCGTAATGGTGACTTTTGTAACCGTCCCGGTCCAACTGATTGCAAAGTTTCCGGGCGGGATGATCGGAAAGTCGCCTATCATTTGTTCGTTTAAAAGCGCTGTGGCCGTCAGGTCGTAGGCATCCATCATCTCGCTGTCGATGATGATGCCTCCGGAAATCCCAGTCAGTTGTATCGCCTGTGTGGCAATGGTAATGGTGATGTCTCCGCTTCCCTCTACCTTGATTTTGGGCAAAGAAAAAACCGTCCCCGGATTGGAGGCAGTCTGTCCGGATACGGTTTTTACAATGTCGGCATCTGGAGTGGTTTGATATTTGAACGGCTGGCAGGTAAACGGGATCGCAACCTCGCGATATGCCTGCACTGATACCATTCGTGCAAAGTCAAGTTGGTTGTCAAGTCGGGCCTTATAGCACTTCGTGGCATCATTTCCAAATATCACAATACCGGTTCCTCTCAGCCAGTTGGTTATCGCTGCGAGGTCCGCGGTGGGCGGTACGGTGCATTCGCATGTCAGGACCACATTATCCAGCACCGTATCGCCTTCGGTCATCGTCAGCGTCCCAGCCCGGCCCGGCACTGTGATTTCCTTCACCCGCTCTGCTGGCTTTGAAAAATCCGGGTACGTGTTTACGATGATCCCCATCGTGCTGCTGTTGACATTTTTCCAAACAAAATAAGGCTCGGCCATCTGCCCGCCTCCTTACGATCCGTAACCGGCTTTGTTTCTCCTGTTGAGTGTTGCGATCTGTCGCGCCATTACTTCCGCATCCGTCTTACTTTTTACGTAGACATCTCCGAATGTGATAGATGTGCCGTCGTTTCCTGCTCCTGCTCCCGTTATCCCTCCGGCAGTCGGATTCAGGTTCAGGTTTTGAGCGAACGCTATTGACATCATCCGTGCGGTCATGGCCGCCTGTGATACAAGCCGCGCTTGCATGACATTCATAGCCGCATATACCAAATTTGCGCCGGCAGTGATACCTTCCGCAAGCCCGGCAGGGATGTTCATTCCCTCCGGGATCATTACACGTGCGGGAGAATGCATATCAAATGCTGTCCTGAGCGCATCAAGCGTTGTATCTCTTACCGTGTTCGCAGCCGGCTGCATGGTAGTTGACGCGGAGTTTACCATTCCGTCCGCAAGGCCCTGCGTAAGGTTTTCTCCAAACAGGTCTGCATTTCCGTTGTCGATGGCCTTTTGAGCAGCTTGCTTGAAATCCAGCGTTTCTACAATACCATCTAGTGTGCCTTGCAGTTGCGTGAAATCAAGCATATCCGTTGCTCCGTCCGCTGACATAAGCGTATTGAGCAAGGTATATGCGTACGATCCTTCATTTGCAAGAGCGGTATTGTCCTTCAGTGATTGCATCACTGCATCCCTGGCCGTTAATAGCAGTGTGGCATAAGAATCCGTGTTCAGGTCGAATTGCTCACCGTATCCCAGGTCAGATAGTCCCTGTACAATGTTGCTGCGCAGTGTATCCCATGCGGCCTGCCCCATTTCATCCGAATTGCTGGAAAGCGCCTTTTCCATCATCGCCAGCACGTCATATTCTTTTGCGGCTTTCTCCATTGCCGCCTTTGCTTCCGGATGGGCCAACATCATTCCGTTAACAAGAGCGCTTACTATGTTGGTATATTCCGTTTGGGCCATCCTTACGGTCGAATCCCATTCCGATTGTACTATGTCACGCTGTCCTGATAATTCCATTGCAAGCGCATCGTCACCAGCCTGCACCGCCGCTCCAATTTGCCTGTTCAGGTTATCCACCTGTTCGGAATACATGGATGACACATCGGATACCTGTTTTTCCGCTTTTGCCCGCTCGTACTCAAGTGCCTGACCAAACATGGTAGACGTGCCATATCCAGCGGCAACAGCGGCGGATGTTCCTGCGTATTCCTGCGCCTTTTCTCCTGATAGCGCATCAGCCGCGGCCTTTACCTCCGCAATCGCCGCCAGCGTGGCGTTCTTGCTGTTTTCGTCAATATTGATCTGGATGTTCGCGAGGCTTCCCAGGATCCTTTCTGCATCGGTAGGGATGCTATCAAGAAAGGCTATGAGGGCATATATGGCAGCGCCAGTGGCGATTCCAATAAATAATGGTGACGTTCCGATTCTTGTCAGCGTGTTTACAATTCCTGTCTTATGCTCCAGCAAATATCCTATCCCTTTGCTGATGCTTCCAACAGCGGATGCCGTTTTCCCAACGGCAAATAACCCCGCTCCAGATAGGACCAGCGCGCCCATCACATTGACAATCTTCTGCTGATCCACTTCGCTCAAATTTTTGAATCTGCTGAGCAGATCGTCCAGCGCGTTTTTTACTGGTTCAACCGTTGTGGCAATGTTTTCCCCAAGGTCTGCCATGCCGTTTTCCATTTTGTTGTACATCATGGCGTCCTGTGATTCAGTGGTGGCGTATCTTTTACTGGCTTCCTCCACCAGGGCTGCGCCATCATCATAAGCCTGCGCAGCCATTTTTGTGGCGTTGGAGTACAATTCCACGTTTGCTGCACCCGTGGCAACCATGTTACTCATGCGCACTTCCGTGATGCCCATTTGATCAAGCATCGCTACAACGCTTGTGGCCCCGCTTTCATCAATGCTTGCAAGTCCGGCAAAGAAGTTTATCATGGTTTGCGCAGCGTCGGTCTTAAAACTGGCAGCAAACCCCGCCGCGTCGGTGCCCATCACCTTTGCAAACATATCTGCGGCTTCCCCGCCTGTTTCAGCGGCAAGCTGCATTTCCTTCATGAGTTTCCCGGCTGCGGTTCCGCCGGCGTCGGCCTCAATGCCCATGCTGCTCATTGCGGCGGCAAGACCCATGATTTCCGTAGCAGAAAACCCCGTCAGTGTACCTGCCGCTGCCAGCCTTGTGGACATGTCAAGGATTTCAGATTCGGTGGTGGCAAAGTTGTTGCCCAATGCGACCAGTACCGCACCCAACTTTCCGGTTTCTCCCCATGCTGATTTTGTGATGTTCATGAACCTGGCCAGGGCTTCCGCTCCGCCCACACTGTCAATGTTGGTGGAATCTCCCAGCATCGCCATCGTCTTGGTAAACTCCAGCAGGTTATTTTTGGGTACGCCAAGCTGCCCGGCCATCTCCATGATCCCGGCCAGTTCTGCTGCGCTTTGCGGCATCGTTTCACTCATGGCAATGATGCCTTCTTGCAGGATGGCAAACTCTTCTTCCGTGGCATCCACGGTCTTGCGCACGCCTGCAAATGCGCTTTCAAAAGTGGTATATGCCTTATAGCTTCCAACCCCAAGCGCAGCCAAAGGCGCGGCGATATACAGGTTAAACCCTCGGGCAAAACTCTGCATCTGCCTTCCGGCCGTCTGCATGGCATTCCCGAAATTGGTGAATTTCATGGCATTGATGCGGTTGATTTCATCAGCGGTTTTTTTAGCCGCCGCCTGTGCGTTTTTTAAACTGGTTTCCATGCGACTCAGGTCCCTCGCTTTTGCAAGCTTGTCAGCTTCCGTGCTGGCGTTTGCGAGGTTTCTTTTTGCCTGTTCCACAGCTTTTGCATAGTTTTCGATTTGTCCCTTTTGCAAGCCCAGCTTTTCACCCAAAAGCTTCAGCTTGTTTGCCGCTCCATCGCTGGCGCTGCCTGCCGCCTTCAATTCGCTGTTGAGAAGGCTGATTTGCCGCTTCGCCTCATCAGCGCTCTTGCGCATTCCTCCGGCATCCATGGTCATGCGGATGACCATTTCTCTAATTGTTTCAGCCATAATGCGGCCTCCTTAGCGCTTCAAAATATCGCGTAGCAGCTTAGGTTTCGGTTCGGTAGCTTCTTCTGTTTGGGCGCATTTCCACGCCATGACTTTCAATATTGCAATCGCATCGCATCCGCCTATTTCATCTGGCGTGCGTCCGTTTTCCATGTACGCGGAATAAATCTTGTAAGCAAGGTCTCGATACGGCTTTTTCCCTTTTTCTGTACCGGCCTTGCTTTCGTAGGGAAAGCGGTAAGGGCATCAGTTACGCGTCCGGCCACAGCTTGAAGCATAAGGCCCACGTCGGCAATGAATCGATCTGCTGGATAGTTGTCCATAACTTCATCCACGGTGAATTGATCTTTAAAAAGGACCACCAGCCATTTAGCCAGTGGTGTAACAATCTGATGAAATCCGGAATCCCCGGCATCCTGTCCTGACGCGGCCTTTACAAGCTTTCGGTATACGTCCCAGGCTTCATCCATCTCCGCCAATGCGCGGATTGGCACGCCTTCAACTGTGTATTTTTTCTTTCCAAGTTCAATTGTCATGGTGTCCTCCTTGCGAAAAGAAGGCGGCCCCTTACGAGGCCGCCGCGTCAGTCGTGTTTATCAAGTGGTTACTCCGGGCACAGTGGCGAACCATGTCGCCCAGGTTGCGGACATAGCAGCGTCTCCGCTGTTGCACATAGCCTGGTATTCCTTATCCTTGATGGTGGGTATGCACTCAAACTCCACCTTGACCGTCTGGACGGCGGTATTGTCTCCTTCCTTGGTGTGGTAGGTCATGCCGTTGGTGCGCTTCACAGGGATGCACTTTTTCAGCCAGATGCCGTCTTGATTCCCGGCGCCATCATCAGCCTTGAATCCAAACGCACGGTAGGGCGGGGTGTCGCTGTCTTTCTTGGTGGTCACTCCGGAAGCGGTTGTATGGCCGTAAAACTTCGCCAACGTCGCGATTTCGGTGGCCAGCAGTTCAATGGTCAACTTCATCTTTGCCTGTTTGAACAGCCTGAATTTTTCAGCGTTGTCAGCGTATTTCGGCTCGCTGTCAGCGCTGGAATCCTCCAGCTGCACGTCCACAAGCCCCTCAATGGGTTCAATGGTTCCGTATGTCAGGGCACTGCTGGTGTCGGCGGTTTGTTCCGCGGTGACCAGCGCTTCCAATCCGATGATAGGATTCATTTTCTCACAATCCCTTCTTTTGCAGTTGTGCTATTGTTGCGGCCTTTACCGCATTCCAGGCTTCATCTTTTTTTTCGTCGTAAGCTGGCCGCGCATATGGGTGCGGCGGCGCCGGATGCGGTCCTCCATGCCCATACTCCACATAGGCAGGATAATAGTCCTCTTCGTGGAAATCTGCTTTGTGTACCCCGGATGTCACTGTCCGTCCCCTGGAAGTAGTTTTAGGCGGTCCCGTCTTGATGGCTTCCTTGAGTTCTCCACCTCCAGGCTGCACGGGTGCCCGTTCCCGCATGTTCTCTGTGATTATGTCCGCTCCAGCAATCAGTGCCGCGTCCACATCCGTATCCGTCGGTATCATCTTTTCGATATCGCTCAGTATGGCATTCATGCCCGATATTTCAACAGCCATCAAACCGCCTCCAGGAAGAAGCATGATAGAGCGCAAAGGTTCATGCCTGTTTCTTCTTCCAATCTATCTTCAATGTCAATGATTGAAAATCCAGCAATCTCCATCGCTGATATAACGGAATCCTTTTGACTGGAGTATGGCACTTTCGCCCAAAGATTTAGGTAAATATAGTGCCTCCATCCCTTGCGCACATTGTCCGCATATCTGTTCGGACGTGTCACGGTGGTGAATACCAGGTAAATATCTGGCGGTTCTTCTGCTTCCGTTGTCGGCTTCCACGCCCCGAAAAATACCGGTATCCCTGTGTTCTCAAGTGCGGTTGTTACCCGTGTTTTGATCGTCATCCGGCGATCACCGCCCGCCTGTTGGTTTTGAGCAGAATATAATCCCGTGCATGTGAAAGGCGGCTTACTTGTTTAATTTCATGACGCGCCCCGTCGAATACGATCACCATTCCCGCCTTGATGTCCGTTCTCCATCGGATGACGAAATTCACCACATCCTCAAGCTGCTGCGCTGCCGCCTGATAGAACTCGCGGCTTCCGGCATCCTTTACCGATGCCCAGCAGGTGCACACGGCCACATCGGAAGACGTGGTGATGCTTTCCGCGTCTTTTGTGTTTACGACCTTTACGATGCTGATCATGTGGCGCAGTTCCCCGGCTTGCTCTATCATGTGGCCGCCTCCGCCGCCAAAGCGGCTTGTTCTGCCATCCGGGCTTTAAGCTTCAGCTGTAACAAGAAATCATCCATCATCAGGCGTGTGACGTTCTGGATAGCTGCCCCGGTATAGGTGCGTTTGTCGTACATATCCGATGAGATGGAAAGGGCGACAATCATGGCCCGCCCATTGTCCCACGGCACATAGGTTCCTGTTGCGTCTTCTACAAAATCAGCCGCGGCGTTCGCGATGGTTGCCATTAGGGCGGCTTCCGACTGATCCACCGTGATGCGCACATACCCAGGTATTTGGGCAGATAGAGCGGTTACAAACTCCGCTTTAGTCATCCGTCCGCCCTCCTTTCAGTCCGTTCGTTTATCGCTGTATGAACAGGGTTTCAACGCTTGTCCCGTCCAGGCTGCTGTTCAGGTCCACGGTGTTGGATTCCAGTGCCGTGGCGCTCGTTGCGAATGTCGGCGCGGTGTTTTCAGCGCTTCCGTTCAGGTAGGTGCCAATGTGGTGCACGCCCGCAAGCTTAAGGGGAAGGCCCAGCTTGTCACCGAAGCCGATGTCAACGTTGTCCACTGCCACGCCGGCCGTTCCGTTCTGGGTACCGGCAGAAGCGGTGATTCCGGATGTGCCTGCGCTGAATGTGAATGCCAATGCGGTATCGTTTGCCGCGAATTCCAGCGCTGTGATGGTCAACTTGCCCGCCTCGATACTGGCGACATATTTTGCCGAAAGGGTTTCGTCTGCGTTGATGAGGTCCGCAAACGCCTGGGCAACCTTTGTGACAGTGTCATGCGCCGCGGCGGTAGCCGCAAGGGTGAGTGTGATGGCGCCCGCCCCGGTGATCACGGTATCCTCCACCTTGAGCGTGCAATCGGATGTCCCGGATGCCTCCGCATCAAATGTGATATATTCCGTTTGCTTAGCAGGGGTATGCTCCTGGATCGGCAGCAGCACGCTGATAACGGAGGCGAACGCCTTGTTGCCTACCACCGCGCTAGAATTGTTAAAGGTCAATTCCTCTTCGATGACGTTGCCGGCAATGTCCAGCCCGGTAACCTTGACCTTTTTCGTGGTGCCCATGCTTGCGCTGGGTACCATGGTAACGTTGCGGGCGCAGGGGATCGCTCCAAACCCTGCGCTTACGGTATTCGCCGCGGCGCCCATGGCCAGGTTGTTTGCAACGCCATCGGTATCGGCAACTGCAGCCTCTTCAGCCGTCCATTTGTACTGCCTGATGGGCGCCATGCCCTCCAGCAAACCGTGGTTTTCCAGTACAAGCGTTCCGCCGATATGCCACTTCTTGGTGACCTGGTCGACGTAGTTTTTCACAACGGGGTTTACCATGTGATTACCTCGCTTTCATGAAAACCGGGGCGCTGTATCGCGCCCCGGTTATTGGTACACATGCTTCATATTAGCCGGGAATGAAGATTTCGCGGCGGACGGCGGCTGCGGAATCGAACACGGAAGCGCCCAAACGGGTGATACCGCGCACCTCGACGCTGTTGGTTTCCCACGCCTTGCCGCCGATGTCGGTGGAGCGAACTTCAAGCCGCTGGCGCTGGAACAGCGTGGCGTACTGTCTGTAGTCTCCCAGGTAGATGGGGTAGTAGGTGCCTTTGGTGGCTCCCACTGCGGTCACGACGCGGTTGGGGAACATGGCGTCCGACATCATGACAACGCGGCGGTTTTTGAAAATCATCGGCGTTCCGGTTACCGGGTCGGGCTGCAGAATGGGCCGGCCCATACCATCGGTCTGCTGATCCAGGTAATCGAATCCGCTCTGGTTAGTCAATACG
Organism: Bacillota bacterium; assembly: GCA_023415715.1. Classification (GTDB taxonomy): domain Bacteria; phylum Bacillota; class Clostridia; order Christensenellales; family Aristaeellaceae; genus JAEWAH01. Next base: position 58,769 of record JAEZJP010000206.1, on the reverse strand, counting down.
ACTGCGTTGACGCTGATGGCCGGGTCAAGGCTCTTGTTCAGCACGCTCTTGACCGCCCCGATGGGATCCTGCGTGGTCAGTATGTTGGAAGCGGCAAGCAATTCCAGCTTTGCCTTCAAAATGGTGTTTTCCGTGATGACCTGCTTCTTGGCAAACCAGCGGGAAAGATAGGCGAACAGGTTGGCGGCCTCATCGGATGCCAGTTCATTGGATACGGGCAGGATCAGGCCATAGGTGGTCAGTGCATAGGTCACCTTTCCGAATACCGGCTGGTCATCCTTCGCAATTTCCGCAGCCGGTACTTCAGTTGCAAGGGCCGTAAATCCGGTGGTGGGGGCAGTGTCATTCACGCGCCAGCCGGAATTGGTGCTGACAGGCTCCACCGTGAAAAGGGCGGACAGGGGGTTCATCTGCCGCATCAGTTCCCGGATGTTATGGTCCACATCCTCGGGTACCAGGAAGCCGCCGTCTTGCCCGGCCGGGCTTCCGCCCGCGATGGTCAGTGCATCATACAGGGGTTTGCATTTTTCATCAGATCCGCCCTTTGCAGGCGTAATGCCGTTGCGCACTGCATAGGCAAACGCCTTGGCATACTCATTGCTCTTGAGCATGTCGGAAAGGCCCTTGGGCTCTTCATTCGTCTTGAGGTTTCCGGTGTTTCCCACCAGGGAAGCCTCCGCTTCGTACAGGGCCTTCTCGGTTTCATAGTCCTGCTTGAGCGCGTTGATCTCATCCACGATGGCCTTCTTCTTGGCGGCGTCGGTTTCAGCCTTTCCGGCCTCCACCTTGGCGGCCATCTTGTTCAGGAGGTCTTTCATTGCCTTGTTCATTTTTCCTGGCTCCTTTCATTTTGGGCAAAACAAAACGCGCCGGCCAGTTCAAGGTCAAGCGCGTCGGTTTGGGGTGTGATGGGTTGTTCGGGTTGTGCCGGCTGCCCAGGCTGCTTGGGTTCCGCCCTTGCCCGGGGTATTCCCTGCGGGGTATTCTTCCAGTGGTCCAGCGCGGTACCGATGCAGGCCGCCATTTGCGAAGGCTCTTGCAGCGTGATCTTGAACATCTTCGCCGCTTCCGTGCCTGTCAGCCAGATTTCCTTTTTTGTCTTGATCTGCGTGTCCAGGTCCTCAATGCTTTGGCCTTCCGCCAAGTGTTCCCCGTAGATGGCCAGAATGGCTTTGTAGCAGGTCTGCAGGGATTGCTTTGCGGCCTCCATGTCATCCTCATCGCCCATGGCAAACGTCCAGGGCTTGTGCGCCATGAACATGGCGTTGGCCGGCATGATCAGCTCATCTGCCGCCCAGGGGATCACGCTGGCGATGCTGGCGCCGATTCCGTCAATGTGGGCCTTCTTCTGGCCGCTGTATGCCTTGATGGTGTGATAAATGGCCAGGCCTCCGAACACGCTGCCCCCGCCCGAATTGATATGCATTTCCAGTGGCTTCCCGGCCGCGTCCTGCAGCGCCGTTATGATGTCCGAAGGGCACTTGTCATCATTGGTCCATTTGCCCCATTCATCCATGCAAATGTCGCCATAAAAATAAATCAGCACCTTGTCGGCCTGATTTTTGATCTCATACCAGTTTTTCATTGGTGTGTTTTACCCTACCTTTCTGGCTCTTTGCGGCCGGTGTTTTTTGCTGAGACTGCTGCCCCGCCAGTTCCAGCGGAACAGCTCCCCCGTTGATGTACAGCCTGTCCCCTCCCGGTTTGCTGCCCTTGTCCTCCAGCGCTCTGGCTTCATTCGGGGTATAGATGCCGTTGGTTACGGCGCTTACAAGCCTGTCCATCTTCGTTTTGGCGTCCGCCCGCAAAATGGCGTTGGTGTTATAACCTACCACGTAGCCTGCTTCCTGATCTTGCGAGGAAAGAACCTTGTATTGCACTTCTTCTTCGTTTCCCTTCAGTTCCACAAGAAGCTTGTCCACATAAAAGGCCAGCTGCTGCGCTTCCACGCTGGCATAGCTGGTCTTTTCCATGTCGTTGATCTGGTGCGGCTTGATGCCAAACGCCGCGGCTATTTGAAGGGCTGTGTACTTGCGCACCTCCACATACTGGGCGTCAGTCAGCTTGATGTTTAGCGGTGTTACAGACATTCCGTAAGGGATAGGGATCAGCGACTTGGCAACATCTACCTTCCCCTCGGCGTACTCCTGTATCTTTCCGACAAGCGTTTTTTCCTTGGCATCATCTAGGCTTCCGGTGTACTGCAGAACCGCTCTCGCGGTGAAACCCGTATCATACATTTTTTCAATGAGCGCGTCAGACTTCGCGGCTCCGCGTATCAGCACGCTCAGGCAGTCACGCACCGGAACGCCTATGATCCCGTCCCTGGTGATGGTGGACCGCAAATGTATGATTTCATCGTTATTGAACTTGTAAAGCTGTCCGTTTTTCGGGCTCCGGAAGAGGTACCATATGCTGTTTTCCTCGCCGAAGATCTTCTTGTCATCGCACCATACTTCGATGTTTGCCCATGGCAGCTGCCACAGCCTCGTTAATCTTCCCGCCCCGCAGATCAGCGCGATCGCGTTCCCGTCGTGGTGCTTGGCCTGCTCCATGCTGTTCCAGAAGGCCGTTGCGCTTTGGTATGGGTTCGGGCGGTAACGCAGCACATTGTACAGCGGGTGGTTTATGGCCGGCTTTACGCCTCCGTCCGGCAGGTTCTGCATGATTTTCAGCGGCAGCTTGCCCACGGATTCCGAAAGGATCCGGATGCAGGCGAAGTATGTTGCTTCGCACATTTCCTTCCGGGACACGCCGCTTAAATTCAGCAGGTTCACCAGCTGCTCCAGCGTCAGCTTTTCGGTTTGGTTCAGCCAATTGGCAAACCGCCTTCGTGCATTTTCAAACAATTGATCACCGCCTTTTTATAGCCATCCCATGGCCTTCATGTAATCCGTCAGCGCCTTGTCCCTGTCTACTGGCGGCGCTTCACCAGACAGCTTTTGCATCATTGTCACGGCATCGATCACAGCGTCCACCGGATCGATCCGGCTGCGCAAGCCTTCTTTGTCTACTTTCATTTCTCCGAAACTGTTGCTGATGGTTTTCGCGTTCGTCATGGACCATGACAACAGTTCGTTCCTGCGGTCATAGGCCACGCGCTTGCTTTTTACCTCCAGCTGATAGTGCTGCGTGGCAGCGTCCAATTCCCGCGCCGACTGCTTGATCATCATCATCGGCACGCCGAAGGGCTCCAGGTCAGACAAAAAGCCGTCCGCGTTGTGCGGGTCATAGGCAATTCCCTGAAGCAATAGGCTGTTTTCGGTTACCGCCTGCCCCAACTCCTTGATAATGAACTTGTAGTCGTTTTTGTACTCCGCCACTCCGCCTGTGACGGTCAGCAGCCCTTTATCCTTCCATACCTGATAAGGCGCCAGGTCTTTAATAATGTGTTCCTGGAAGCGCCCCATCGGCATATAGGAATGTGACCAAACGTACAATCTTCCGTCATCCAGCGGGAAGATCAGCACGATGCTTGTCAGGTCGCCTCCGCTTGAAAGGTCGATTCCGGCCCAGCACTTCCGGCCCTTCATATCGGCCAGCGTCAGTTCCGTTTCGCAAGCCTTCCATGCGTCCGGATCGATGTACTGCTTGGTTGGGTCGAACGCCCACATGTTGCAGCACTTTGTGAGGAAGTCGGCCAGCATGTCCCCGCCCATGTCCTTGGCGGTTTGCGCGTCCCTGGCCTGTATCTCCATTCCGCCCGGGCGCAGCATCAGGATGGGGTTTGGCTTGATCCATACTTTCGGGTTGAATGGATCATCCTCTTTATCCAGGGTGTAGATATCCGCAAAAAAATCCTCCGCGGTTGCATTCCCGCTGAGGATCTTCAAACAATAATCATCCAGTTCCCGGCAGAATCCGTTCAGTATTTTCCCGCGGGTGGTGATGGCGCTTACCAATGTTTCCGCCAAGGCGCGTGTGCCGCGGTAGATAGCGTTGTATACGCTGCCGTCCCTTGCCTGGTGCAGTTCGTCCACGCTGGCGAATATGGCCCGGAATCCGTCATCAAGCCCCGCCTCTTTGGAAAGAGCTTCAATGGTGCATTTTGTGGCCAGCGCCGTGATGACCGACTTCCAATCCTGCACCTTGAAAAGTTCTGAAAGATCCGGATCGATGCAGATGAATTTCTGCATTTCCTCCCACGCAATGCGGGCCTGGCGCTTTTTATTCGCGGCCGTGAACAGCTTGCCGTAGTTGTACCCGGAGAACCTTGCAATATATGTACCTGTAATGCCGTTCTCCATGCTCTTTCCGTTTTGCCTGGCAACAGATTTGTATTTGCGCCTAAATCTTCTGTTGCCTGTTTTTTTTAGCACCCATCCCATGGGCACGCCCAGGTCGAAGTCCTGGCAGCCGTACAGCTTCAAAGGCTCCGGCTTCACGCCTTCAGCAATGGTCAGCGTTTCGGCAAATTCGATGATCCGCTGCGACTTGTCAGGCTTCCACAAATACGGAAAATCCGGCTTCCCCTGCCTCGAAAGGTCGTTCAGGTGGCGCACGCAGGCTTGTATATGCGACTTACAGGCATCAATCCTGCCCTCCGCCACCTTCTCCGCATACTTTGTCGCCCTGTCAGCTGTCCGGCTCATCCGGCATCAAACCTTGAGAATTTGTTTTTAGGCTTTTCCTCCTGCGGCGGTATCACCAGCCGGCAGCGGGAGGATACCGTAAGCCCCAGCTCCCCGGCAGTGCGCATGGCCTGCTTGAAAGCCTTGTCCCGAAGGTTGGTGGCCTTCGTCATTTCATCCAGACCGAAGGGCTTGAACACCATCCCCAGTTCCCTGGCCACCTGGTCCTTGCTATCCTCCGCCTTTGATTTGCTGACTTCCGTTTTTTGATTGGACCGTGCCCACCGCCTGACCTTTTCGTAGTCCTTTCCTGCCCGCACCCACTCCGCCCTGGCCACAATGAACATGGCCAGGATGTCGCAGTCCAGGTTGCTCAGGATCCCGAGCTTCACCAGCTGGTCGGCGATCTCCGTGAACTCCGTTTTCTGCGTCCTGGTCAGGTATTTCGGGGGCTTCACATTATCAGCCGACGCCTTGACTTCCCCGTTCGTGCGTTCCTCAATGACCTCTTTGGTCAGATGGTGGCTCTTTCCCTTGAATTGAATGACCGAAACAGGCTCTCTTTTTCTCCCCGGCATCAAAATCACCCCCTTTTGCAACTTTTTGACGCATATAAAAAGCTCTATCCGTGATTGAATGAGCGCGGCCCGTGATTTTGTCTTTTCATCACCGCGCACGCGCATGATGCCCCATAAAATTCCAAAATTCAAATTTTATATAATTTTATGCGATTTCAAAAACGGACTTTTCTCTCTGATTCTAGGACCCTGTGTGGTTCGGAATCCCTTACATTGAACTTTTTGACCCACCCCCGGGTGGTTCGGTTCGCTTCGGTTCAATCCTCACATGGCATCTATGGCATTCGCTTTCAAGGTTATCATCATCCAAACGCTTATCCCATGACATCCAAAGCGGTTCTTTGTGATGGACCTCTGTTGCGATAGTAATCCTTCCATGGCGTTTGCATTCTTGGCATAGATAACCATCACGCTGAAGGATATATGGCCGCTTCATACGCCATTCAATGCTGTTACGAAACTGTACCTCTTGCGGTGTGCGTCTCTCATCATAGTTAGTACGGCGTATGACCTTCTGGTCTGCTTGCTTGTCAGTACATGCTTGGCATCTCCTCTGCCCATATTGCATGACGCATCCGCATCCTGGACAAGTCTTAATAATCGTTCTGCATGCCTCCTCCACCGCGCCGCGGCCCCACCACTCCATAAATACGGCGATTCCCACGGCCTCAGCGTATCCCGCCAAGTCCGCCCGCACAAACTTGTATCACTGATGCCTACGCCCAGCAGGAGGCTGACCAGGCGCAGGCAAAAGAAAAAGGCTGCCCATCGGACAACCTTTCACGGTACCATAATACACCATGTACTTTGTAAAAATCTATAAAGTTTTGTAAAGTACGGAAAATATTATGACAAATATTTTACTGCCTTTCTCCGCTTCTCATTCACCGCAACCCGTGATAATTCCAGTTCCACGGCAATGGCTTCATCCGTCCATCCCACGCAATAGTAATACCTAAGGATGGTGCGTGCTGTTCCATCGGCAAGTTTATCTACAATCATTTCAAAACCACTCAGCAGATCTTGCAGTTCTGCCTTCCGTGATTCAAGTTTGACTATATACGCATCTTCCCGCTGCGTTGCAGCAGCTGCAGGATTGTTTGTCATGCGTGGTGATATTGCGCATTCCTTGCCCTTATCGTGGTACACCTCCCGGCGTATTCCTCCACCATATCCCCTTGGGCCACCGCTTGAACCTGCCTTTTGCAGCTGCCTTTCAATCGCCGCAATTTCCTGCGCGGCTGATCTACATGCAATCAGCAGTTCTTTCGTTGTCTGGCTCATCTGTGCTTCACTCCCTTTCCTGCGCCGGTATCCACTTTTCGCATCCGCGCATAGATGTATGCGCCGGCAATAAATTCACTGCGGCGTACCTCGCACTCGATCAGTTCATAACCAGGATAGGCCCGCCCGAACAGTTCCCCGGCTTCTTCCTCCGCCGCCATGGCGATGCGCCCGGCCATGCGCTTGCTGATCTTCTTGTCTGCTACCGTGATGATGGGATCCTTCAGGTTTTTCGAGCAGCACCAGCGCCGGCCGCCCTTTGGACTTTTGAGCATGTACCGCGCCAGGCCTTCCAGCCCGTTTTCGTTCGGCTGAAGGTGGCGGCAGTTTGCAAATCCTTTATCCCATAGTTCCTCCACCACGTCCCTATCCATTCCGGACAGGACCATGTGGAAGTGGATGCGCTTCTTCTGTTGGCCTTCCGTTTCGTATTCCAGCACATAGATGTATTTCAGTTCCGGCAGCCCGTGCCTTTTCCGCCATCTCCGGATCCGTTTGATAAAGTTCCTCGCTGCCTTGACCGCCTGATCCTCATCCGGCGCGGTACGGAATGTGAGCGTCACCCACAGATCATTTGGCCCGAAGTTGGTTTCCAGCTTGCGCCGCATTTTCTTGTATGCGTTCCTGGCGTTCAGCTTCTTTTGTGCTTCCCGGGTGCCCGCCTTTTTCATCTCCAGTTTGGCCGCGGCGATCTCCCCGCGGTTGCACAGCATGGGATATATCTCGCACTCCAGCATAGGACCTGCTTTGATCGTCTTGGTGCGGATGCTGTCCACGTTATGCTTGTGCCGCAGACCCTCCACCGCCATATCACCGATGGGCTGCTGGAAAAGAACCTCAAATGCCTCTGCGCTGTACCGCATGCTTCTTCCTCCGTATCTACACCGGGGGAAGCTGCGGCTCCCCCCGGTACCCCCCACGAATGTACAACATCTATCTTCCGTAAGCTGATCAGAATGGATATGGCCCGTTTGTTAATACCCTATTCAAGCCGGGTTTAATAGGCGGCGCTGAAAGCACCTACCTAAAGCCCCGGGGCTTTTTCAAAAAAACTTCCTATTAAATGAGCGTGATGCTAATCGTTCTTTCTGCACATCACCCATTCGAGCGCTGCGCATTGCGTGCATTGGTACCACCTAACCCGCAGGATTCCGAACAGCCCAGGGCCTTTGGCTTTCAATTTCCCTCCACAGCTGTGGCAGTGGCGCTTCATCCCGTCTTATCCTTTCATCCGCTGCATAATCCTGTTTTGTTCGAACTTTCCTATAGGCTTCAATCCATATCGCTTAATCCACTTCTTTTGAACCCTGGTCCGTCTATGCGTTCGAACAGGCTGCATCAACGGATATTCCATAGGCCGAACAAACTGCATCAGCCCATATGGCACCTCGTTAAGCTCAACCGTTATTTCGTATTCTTCCATTGGATATATAAACTCTTCATCCGGCTGAGCTCCATCTGCAGAAATTGTTGGGATGTCTTGGATACTTATTTTCTCGCCGGTTTCCATGCTGACAATTACCATATCGCGCATACCTACTATCATCTCTGCTCACCCTTCCCCGACGTTCCTGATTAGGCATTCGATGTGAGCGACAGCCACGGCGGCAACATGGGACAGTTCCTTCTTCATGTTCTCAATTCCGCCTTTTGCGCGTTCCTGCGGCCCATTGTCGAACACGGTTTCATTGACAGCCTGGCAGTATTCCCCGAACTCTTCACCCAGGATTCCTACCCAAACAGCCGGTGTATGATCCTGCTGGCCCCATTTTGCATCCTGCCTGTCGCGTTCCTCGATCACCATGGTCAAGGCCTCATACCTAGTATCAGCCACCGAATGGCATTCGCAGGAGATCCGCTGCCCGCCGCATGTATCGCACTGCTCCACGTCGCACCCCAGATCGTGATAACCGCCTTTGATTGTTCCGCAATCCGGGCAGAAGTTTGGATATTCCGTCCCATGATGTTCGTCACCATATTTGATCCTGCTCATACCTTCGCCCCTCCCAACAGCAACTGCTTGTCCCTGTATGCCTGAAACAGCGTCTTTTCTCCTGCGGCGTCCAGCAGATAGGGGAAAAATATTTCTTCCAACGTGACCATTTCCGCCTCCAGGATGGCCATCTGCGCCGCCACCCAGTCTTTGATGATCCTCCACGCGACGCGCTCAGCCTGCTCCCAATCGCACTTGACCTTCTGCTTTTGCAGCACCGTGTACACCGCGGATACATTAGCCGGCAGCTTGAATCCCTTTTCTCCGTCCGGCGTCATGATGGTGAACGAAAGCGCCTCCACCCGGCCGTCATCGGTCCCGTCTTGGGCGAACTCTTCCAGGATCTTGCGGGCGCCATGCTTGCGCAGGATGATCTTGATCTCTCCCATGGTTGTGATGGCGTCCACCTTCGTTGTGTAATTTAGTATCGGCATGCTTGTTCACCCTTTCTTCCAAGGCTTGTCCTGCTCAAAGTCTGCGCCCATCAGATCCCGAAGGCTATCTTTCATGAATAGTGGTATTCCTGCCATATGGCACTGCCTTTTCAGGCTCATCACCCAGCGTCGGTCCGGGATCACCTTGCCTATCCTGTTTCCCGTCTCGGCCCCGATAATGACCCATTTCAATGCCGGTCTTCCAGGTTCCCCGCCGCCAAACCAATACCGCATTCCTTTCAGCATATCCAGCGTTACACATCTCCCCGGCACCTGCACGGCAGATAGGTCAATTGGTCCATGAATTGGCTCAATGGAAATCAGGCAATTCTTTGGTGCCCAGGTCATCCCGAAGGCCTGTTCCTCCAGGCTCTTTTGCGTGGTGACGCTGAACCCGGCCCAGGCGTTGTCCGGCCAGGTCATGTTCTGCTGTGCAAGCTTCACATACCCCATGGTGTTCTTGGTCAGGATAATGAACCTATGCCAGTAGGCTTTTCGGATAGTGGCCAGCACTTCTTCCTGCCACGCTTTCGGTACCCAGTCCCCCAGCATATCGCCCATGGAAACGGTGAAAATGTCCTGCGGATCCGTCACCATCATCGGTTCATCAATCCGGTGAGCGTGGAAAGTCGGCTCAAACAGCCAGGGATACGGATTCCCATCGATGGGCCCGCCCTCCAGCATGTGGCACCCGTTGAACATTCGCGGATATGGAGATAGGTCCGGCATCATCTTCCCGAAACGCTTGGCGATCTTTTCCGCATAGCAGTACGCGCACTTATGGTGGCATCCGGTGATAGGGTTCCAGCTCATATCCGCCCAATCAATCTTGGTTTTGTTCATCTTCCGTGCCTCCCTTATGGTTTTGCCAATAAAAGTTTGTCGTTACCTGAAAACCAATTGTCCGGATACACCTTCCAATCCAATGGAACAAAGCCTTCTTCACCAAAGCATTTCTGACAGTCCCAATAATGCTTATGGAATCTACCAGCTGATTTTGTTAAAATCCGTTCCCAGTTTTCTTCTGTCAGATCCCCAAACAATTCCTGAAATGTATTTTCGGGTATCTCAATAACAATATCAAAATCCCTGGGAACTTCTTTATGTAAAACTGATCCCACAAGGTAAATCGGGAAGCCTATTTCTTTTACAGCTTCCTTTGCCCATGCAAAGAGCTGAATGAATTTCCCCCAGGTCATCTCCTGATAATCATAGGGCCTTGGTTCCCTTTTTTCGAACTTGGGTGTGTTCATATCTAACTTACACCTCCCCGTTCATCAAGCATCCTCCCTCAAAGCCTTCCCCTTGAGGGGAAGGTACCGCCGCAGCGGCGGATGAGGTGTCCCCAGCCTCCCTCTGGAGGGAGGTGCCGCCCGCAGGCGGCGGAAGGAGGTCGTTATTGCCTCCCATGAACAATTCCGAATGCAATGCCTTCACCGATGGTGCAAGTCTCCCCAATTTATCCATTATCTGATAGTACAAGGCCCGCTGCCTTCTTTCCGCTTCTTCCCGGTGCTGCCGGCATTTCGTCTTGCAGTAGGTCCGCTTCTTGCAGGTATCGCAAATGCTCATGATTCCTCCACCTCCCCTGAAGGCTTCTGTACACTCCATAGGCGCTTTGCCCAAAACCCCGCGTCAATATAGGTGTTTCTTTTTGTCCTGTGGAGCTCTTCATGCTTTGGGTACTCTTTCATAAATTTGTCTTGCTGCTGTTCAAGATCATAGAATTTTTGCACAATAGTATCTTTGTAAAGCTCATTCCGATGGTACCCATCCAGCAGAACACGCATAGCATCACGCGGGCATATGGGAAAAGGCTCTCCATACCTTTCCGCAGGCGTGATTATGGCTTCAAGCAATTCAGCGGCCTTATCCGGCGTCAAATCTGCCTTATTCATCCTTCCTCACCCTCCCCGCCTTCTTCCGCGTTCCGCATATCCTCCGCCCCGGCGTCCCCCTTACCCTTGGGCGGTATCCCCGGCATTTCCACCTGCCTGATATCTATGCCATCCTCCGCCGTGCGCTCCCCGGTGTCCCGCAGCCTGATATCAAACCCATAGGCCATATGCACCTTTTGCAGCGCTTCCTCAGCCTCGCTGAACTTCACCGGCTCGATCAGCGCGGCGACATCCTCCATGTCCCGGTAGATGGCCAGCATCAGCGTCACGCCTGGCGCCTGCCGTATGTAAAACTCCAGCGTCTTGTTCCGGCGCTCCACGGGCTTTAACTTATCGGTGGTGATCATCAGCATCCCCGCGGATGTGTACAGCGGCATGTAGGTGCTGCCCATGACGTTCACCGACAGGGGCACCCTCCCGCACGGCTGCCCTTCTCCCATGATGGGATCGCGCCGGAAGCGGTAATCCCCCGTATCCTCCTGGAGGATTCTGATAGCCCGCGCCTCATCCTCTGAAAAGTCGAATAGGGCGCAAACGTTGTGCTTGTCTAACGGAAGTCCGCGGTCTACCGCGTAGAACGCGCCCGGCACGCCTATCCACTGGCTTCCATCCGGCCCATTGATCAGCATGATCCTGCGGGCCTGCTTGCAGATGGCTTTGATAGGGTTGATTTTCATCTTGTGTGCCTCCCTTACATCCTGTCGACCCTGCGAATTGCCTGCCTTGCTGTAGGATCCCGCATGGTTCTATTGCATGCAGCCTCAAAATCTCCGTACAGGCGGGCGGTCTCTTTGGAGTGTTCTTCTATTTTCCTGTGCGCTGCTGCCCTGGCGCTTGTCCTGATGGCGTTCAGCTGCTCATCGGTCATCATGCCTTGTACGTGGATGTACTTCACCAGCTGCGTCAATATTTCTGTATCTTCATGCTTTACCCGTTCCTGCGCTGAAATGTTGTGCATGAATGCCTTGAAGATCACTTGGTACGTTGTGGCCATGCAGGTGTATTCATGGCGAAGGGAAGGCGTTTTGGCACGTTCGGCCTGCTGATAGCACCAGTCGATCTTGTCCATGATGTTTTGCAGCAGCGTTTCATCGCTGATGATTGTGGCCCCGCACTTGTGGCACTTGACAAGCTTCATGCCCTCACGCCCCCTTCCCCACGTCAATGAAGTCAAACAGCGTCGGCATGCCCCGTTCCGCATCCGCTTCCTTCAGGTACCCGACCCCGTCCCTGAAATAATCCGGATTCAGTTCGCACCCGATGCCGTACCTTCCCAGCGCCACCGCCCGCACAGGTACCGTCATCAACCCGCTAAACGGGTCATACACCACATCCCCCGGATTGCTGTAACGGTTGATGAGCCTGTCAACAATATCTAACTGTAACGGGCATACGTGCATCTGCCGGCCGCCACGTACCTGTTCACTGTTCAATGTCCGCATGCGGTTGATGTCATCCCATATTTCATCCGACCAGCTTCCCGGCGCCACCACCGCAAAGGTGGCCGGCAGGCTGTCCATCTGGTCCAGCTGCTTGGCGATTTCCACATGCTCCTGGTAGCTGTACACGTTTGCACGGCTGTACTTCCTGAAAACATCCTGCAGCCTGTCCACCTGCACCCTCGCCAGCTCCTCCTTTGAAATCAGTACGTCCCCGCTGCTGCGCCAGAATGCGTGCGCATCTATCTGCCATTGCGCCCTGGTGTATTCCTCTTTGGTTTTTCTTACCCGGTCATCCGCATAGGCCTTTTCCCGGCAGCTTGGCAGCTTGCGAAAGAGGAGGATGTATTCTGGGCACCCGACGCCCATCTTGCTTCCGTCCTTGCACTGTTCGCTCCATCCCAGGCGGTAGGTTTGATTGTTCTCCCGCACCACGTCCGTCAGCACAACGATCTGCCCCATAAACTGAAACCCGTGCTTCATATAGTGCATGATAGTGAGCGCATGGAAGGGCTCCACCGTGGGCATGCCGGTACCTGTGGCATTTCCAAACAATATACGGTCCTTGACGTGACAGGCATAGATGCGCCCCGGTCTCAATACCCGCAAAAGGTGCGGCGCAAGGAAGTCCATCTGATCGAAGAACTTTTCCGTGTCCTCGTTGTGGCCCAGGTCGTTATACGACGGGGTATATTCATAATGATTGCTGAAAGGAATGCTGGTGGTGATCAGGTCCACGCTGTTTTCCTGCATTTGACCCGTTTCCAGGATGCAATCATTCAAAACAGCCTTGAAATAACGCCCTTGCGCCTCCACGCGCTTTACACCGATGCTCCTGCCCATCCGCTCAATGATGGCCTTATTGTTCAACCCGTTCCGCCGCAAAAGCTGCGCCATCTTCGCCTGCATGGCGTCATGATTGCGCCACTTCTCCAGCAGCGCTTTCAGTATCTCCCGCTCCGATTCCATGTAAATGATGTCGATGATGACCTTTTCCATCTGCATGAAACGGTACGTTCGGTGGATTGCCTGAATGAAGTCGTTGAACTCAAAGTCGATCCCTGCAAAGATGGACCGGTGGCAATGGTGCTGGAAGTTGCAGCCCTGCCCGCTGATCTCTTTTTTTGTGGCAAGCAGGCGGATTTTCCCGGTGGAAAAGTCAATGATGTGCTGTTCCCGGATATCCAGGTCCAGGCTTCCGTAAACCTCCACCGCCTCCGGCATTGCGTGTTTGATGGCGTGCCTTTCCGCCTCCAGGTCATGCCATAGCAAGAAATGATCTTCCGGTGCCCCTTCCACGATCTCCATCATCTTGGCAATCCGGATGTCGATGCTTTCCCGCTTCTCCTTGGCGGCATCCTTTAATCCCATGGCGGCATCCCTGATCAATTTGACCTGGCCGAATTTATCTGTGCCGGCCGTCCCGTGGTCTACCGGGATTTCGTGGTACCGGATTTCCAGCGGCGGCAGCACATACCCCGTGTCATCATGGCCCAAGTCGCTGGGCTTGGTAATGAACAGCGCCCAGGTGGAGACCCACAACCAGAACTCTTCCTCTTTATGCGGGTACAGCGTCAGGTTATTGGCCTTGGTGCTGTCCCGCTGGAAGAACCGCGTCAGCGCCTGCCCGGTGTCCATCACCTCCAGGTATCCGGCATAATGGATGATTTCCTTATACCTGTTTGGGCTTGGCGTCGCGGTCGCCACAAGCTTGTATTTCACGCCCCGGAACTTGTCCAGGAAGATTTGATAGGTCTTGCTTCCATAGCTGCGCAGCACGCTGGCTTCATCCAAACAGGTGGCCGTGAAATAGGCAGGATCAATATCCCCATCCCGCACCCGCTCATAGTTGGTCATCAGGATGGGAGCATTACAGGCTTTTATCTCCGCCATGGTACGCACATACACGGGAGGATCCATGCGCAGCAGTTCCACCGCATCCCGCACAAATTCCTGACGCACTCCCAGCGGCAGCACGATCAGCGCCTGTCCGCCTTCATGCTTGATGACTTGATAGCACCATTCCAGTTCCTGCACGGTTTTTCCCAGCCCGAAGCTTTCAAACAGCGCCCGGCGCCCGCCTTTGAGCGCCCACCATACGCCATCCTTTTGATGGGGTTTCAGGGCCGGGTTCAGCTGGTCCCGGTCAATCTCAAAACCCGAATCGGCGGCAATAACCATCTTTGATTCAAGAAACTTCATATAATCGTCCATGGTCACACCGCCTTCTCTATCCGGTGATACTCCGGCCGCACCCATAGCTCATTCCCGTCCACATCCCAATGCCAGTCCCCCATGCAATTGGGCAGCATCGTGGCCAGGAGCGCGTTCCCCATGGCGGTGGCAGCCTGAACCGGCACCATGTTCCCTATCCATTCCCGCCATTTTGCGTCTGAATTTCCCGGCAGCGTCAAAGGCTTCCCGTCCCCGAATACTTTGACCGGCAGCACAAGCGCCTTGGCTTGATATGTCTCGAAGTAGATAGGCCCCACAGTTTTATTAACCAGGCATTCCCCACCTGTGATGTTGAGCATCTTCATGATCCGGATCAGATAGTCGGTGTTGGCATAGGTGATCCCAATCTTTGTAATCGATGAATCGAATTTTCCCTCCGTCGCCTTGTAAACCTTATTGGCGGCGATCATCTCATACAGGTCCGGCAGTGGAGTGGGCATTCCCTTGTTCGCACCCTCATAGACCGCCGCGGCGTCAATAGGCTTTACTCCCTTCTTTACTTCCGGAAGCCCTTCCCACGGTTTGATGAAGGCTATGGCAACAAACCCATCAATCATAACCTGGTGCGGTTCACCATAAATATCCGCCATATAGGCGCCTGCCATTGCCTCCCTGGGTGATCCAGCACAATGCTTGGCGAACGAAAGGACGGCGTTATACTGCTGGCGCTGCCCGGCTTTAATTGTGCTGCGCACGATTTCCTGTTTGATCTTCTGCGCTGTATCATCCAGCAGCTTTCCGGCAGGCGATCCCTGAATCAAATCCTGAACATCCGTTATTTCCCGAAGTATCTGTATCATTTCCATGCTATTGCGCTCCTTCCACCCGGCACCAGCTGCACCGTTCCACCCTGGCGCCCGTTCTTTTGCATATCCCGCACCGCGTACATCCTGTGCGATGGTCATCCGGCTTGAAATCCCCGCATTCCCCGCACATGATGCGCTTGCTCTCCGTTACCCCGAAAATGTCCCTGAGAATGGCGGTAATCATCTTGGTCCTGTCCCTTGTGATTCCGATCTCAATGGCGATCATCCGGGCGCTCAGCTTCCGTTCATGCATTTCCCGTATCCGGTCCCGAACGCCCGGCCGGCTGGTGTAGGCGACCGCTTCCGCATTCGTCATATCATCCTCACCTGCTCAAAGGCATCCTTCCGAAGGTCCAGGGCGTTAGGAAAGCCCTGATCGCTTCCGCAGAAGCGATCCCCTTTCCCGGACCCTATCTCCACGTTCCGTATCCTCCCACCCTGCCCAGCACCCACCGCGCCAGCCTTTCCATCCATCCCATGGGCTTCCATTGCAGCGGCTTGTGGCTTACCACCGTCAGCCGCGCTTGCCCTTCCGACATCCTCCACGTTACCGGACCTCTCCCCATGTCCCATTTCATGTGCGCCCGCCTCCTGGAGGTCCTTATTGATTTCCTCAATCCAAATAAGGATCATGGTCTCCTTGTCCGCTTCCCGCTCCCATGCACCCCGGCAAAACTCAAAGGGCTCATTCAACTCCCCGTGGATGCAAAGCCTCCGCCTGATGGCCTCCGATATGACAAGGCCGTTTTTCAAAACGCTGACGCGCTTTACCCATACATCCGGTTTTTCGCTCGGTACCCCGGCGTCCATCTCCTGTACCCATTCCCGCAGGATCCGCGCCCGGCTCCGTTCAATTTCCCATGGGCCTTCACTTCCCACCGTTGGCATATTGGCCGTCCAGTGGTCCGAAAGCATCTGCTGTATCATTGTCACCATGGCCAGCTGATCCAGCAGCAATTCCCTGCGTGTAATCATCCTGTTACCTCCGGTCACGGTTGATTTATCGAAATGTCTGTGATATCATCATGAAAGCGGGGCTTAACGCTTGCTCCCGAACTATCTGCCGCCCGGCGCTCTCTACACGCCGGACGGCTCTTTTTTTGCTTTCATGCGCATATCTCGTCACTGTGCACGATCCCCTTGACCGCCAGATACCTCCGCACCACATTCAGCGGCAAATCGCTTTGGATCTCTTTAATCGCCACGCTGCCCTTGACATTGGTGATCCGGTGAAGCCCGACCGTTGTTTTCCCATCGGCAGAAACGGCTTCAATATACAGCGTGTCACCCTCCGCCATCCGTTTCATTTCCCCGATGATGTGCTTTACCACCTTGCGCTGCGTCTTGATGGCGCTGGGCAGCTTGTCCGCCAGTTCCTCAACCTGCTCCCGCGTCAGGATGTACCGCAATACAACCGTGCCCGGCATCACAGCCGCCTTCAAATCCATGTTTGTAGCTTCCCGCACGTTCCCAGCCTCCTTTGTATTTAAGCCTCCACCTGTGGGATAGGTGCCGCCCGCAGACGTCGTAAGGAGTTCCCCGTAAGCCTCCCTCTTGAGGGAGGTGGCGCAAAGCGCCGAAAGGAGTTATCACGACGCCTCCTGTGCCTGCGCCTTTTTCTTCCCGTCCAGCCCGTACCCGTACCGCTTGAGCGCCCGGCGCATGCTGTCCCTGTTGGCGTACCCGTGAAGCGCTGCCACTTCATCCTGGCTCAAGGCTTCTTCACGAAGGTCCATTGCTGTAAGCTCCGCGTGTGCCTGCCCTGTCGCTGCCCTGTTGTCGTTCCCGGCCTTCAGTGCTTCCCGCTGGCTGAGCTTTATGGGATTGGTGATGGTCACCACGTCGGGCTTGTCCACCGGATTAATCTCTTGCGCATCGTATCCCAGGTGGCTGCTGGCTTCCTGCTGCTGGTGATCATCCTCCACCACCTCAGGTAGATCTGGCTTATCCAGTGGCCGGCAGGCTTCCACGGTTTCCACTTCCTCCGTGGCTTCATCCTGCGCCTGCATTGTATCATTGAGACTTTTTCCAAATTCTCCAGCCGCTATGGCCGCTACATCCATCGCATCACCTAATTCTTTAACGCCTTCCTTCTTGACCTGAATTCGCGGCTTGACATTCTCAGGCGGTGTCGCAATCTTTCCTGGCGGCGTCGGAAACATCCCTTCCAGTTTTCTTTTTTCCCGCGCTTCCTTCCGCTCCTTGCGTCCCGGCAGCCAGATGGCCGCCCAGCATACCCCGGCAATCAGCATGAGCATGCCTACAATCACCACAATATTTCCAACGTTTTCATTCATTTGTTTATCCTTCTCCCGGCTCCAAGCTGGGCATCATCAGCGGCTGTTGGTAAAAGTGATAGGTACGATCATTTCCGGCAAGATATTGACCTCATAGTGGTACTTGTCGACGTACGCGCCACTGATGTCCTCGACGGAATAGATCGTCCAGCTATTTAGACTGACAAAATGTTTTTTATAGAGGCCCGGCCCGACCTCAACAATGATATCCACATCACCATCTGATGCCTTCTGTATGGACATGTTTCCGATGATCTCAAGGATTGGCTTGTCAGTGCGTGCATTGATTGCGATGAATCGGCGCGTCACATTGAAATTGTCTGCCTCTTTGGATACATTCTCGGATACCCTTTGGGCCTCCGTGCACCCAACCAGTGCAAACAGCAGGGCAACCAAACAGAGAACCAAAAGAACCTTTTTCATATTTTTCCTCCTTCGTGATAGTCCGCAGCTCCTACGCCTGCGCCCTGGCCTTGCAAGTATCCTGGTACTTGCTGTAATCATCCTGCCGGATCCTATACTGTCCCCGCACCTTGATGGCAGCCAGTTCCTTTTCCTTGATCGCCCGCCTGATGGTCGATTCGGATACATCCAGGTCCTGGGCAATCCCCTTAACCCTGAGAAGTGGCGTTCCCTTCACCGTTGACCCTCCTCTTGTTTTATCCCCGCCGTCATGTTGTATGGCGGCGGGGACTTGTACATTTTGAAGATCGTTTGGGCCGTCAGGCCCGCTGGCTGGTTCCTTTTTCTCTACTTGTTTGTCAGCTTCTTCATGGGCCTTCACTTCCTACATCAGCTGATGGTTGTGGTTCTCGCTGCGTCCTCCGCGTGGCGGAGGCTTTCACCCGCCCGGCAAAGGGAGCGCCATGGCGGGATATCATTCTTCCCGTTCACTCCTTACTGCGTACCTAGCCTCCCGTGGCGCAAACGGTGAAACGAATAGCATAAGGGCGGTTCTGCTCTTCGAAGGGAGGATGATTGATCACTCGCCGGCGCTGATCCGGCTCCGGCCGCAGGAGTGGGAACGGCGGGGCCAGCTGCACGGCGCCCGGGATAATGAATAGCGGAAGCGCGCTCTGCATGCCTTCGCCTCCTTTCTTTTGTACTTGGCCGATAATCCGTTTATATCATCGGTGGCCTTCACTCACCGTTTTCCCCAAAGCCTTCCCCTGGAGGGGAAGGTGCCGCCCGCAGGCGGCGGTAGGAGGTCCAGTCCTTCACTGCCACCCTTTCATGGATTTCAGGGTTTTTACGGTATGGCGTTCCCGTCTGCATCAAAGTCCAGCCCGTCCCAGTTGGCTTCCTGCCCGTAGGCCTCCATAGACACCACATGATCCCGGTTCAGATCATCATCCATGGCCTTCACGTACCCCTGATACGCATGTTTTTGCGCTTCCGGTGTCAACTGCAAGAATTCCATGCCCCTACCTCACAATCCGAAGATTCGCCTTGACCGTCTCCGGGAAGAACCTGGCCCGCACCGCTTCTTTGCTCACCCGCAGGTTCTCCCGTTGCGTCCCGAACCCGACGTTGGTATGCGGCATATCCTGTACATGCTTCCGTGCTGTGTCATAGCTGATGTCAAGCAGGTCGGCCAGCGTATTGATGCTCATCATCGTCGGCCATCCTTCCAAAGGATCGTTCATGCGCTGCGCCTCCCTGCTTGCTTTTTTCATTCACCTGCTTAAACCGGCATTGACCCTGCTGCAATCTGTCGCATTGTTGGCCGTCCAGTTTGCATTGTTCGGCCCCATCGTCCCGGCCCCAGGGGATGAAGTTCACATATTGGCAGCCCATCCGGTACCGCCTCCGTTGGTGTCCTTGCTTGTCCCATCTATCCGTGGTATTATTTGGGACAGAAGGGAGTTGTGTATAATGCAGTGGTGGATTTATGCCATAATAATCGTAGCTACCAAGGGAATCATAAATCTGGCTAACGCATGGTATCTTGCTCTCCAGTGCAGCAGTTACGAGAAATGGGTAGCAACAAGCGACACTGGCTGGGATAAGAAGCTGGCACGGTCCAAGGATAGAACCATACGCATGATGAAGGCAGCGGGAGTGAAGGAGAAGGGTTTATATCTCACGCAACCTACCGGATATGGAAATGCGGTATCCGGGTTTATTGGTATGTATGCATACTATCCATCCAGGATACAGGAGCATGTTCAAGGTACTTACGCCGGGTTTCATGAAGCCATCGGCACTTACCGTGGACGTGCTTTAGATGCCATTAACCCCCTGTACTGGATTAGCCTTATCGTTTACCTTCCCACTAAATCGTTTGCTTCCTTGGGTGCCAACCCGGATGGCGCCGTGTTGAAAGTTTTGCAAGGTCTGTATTGGCTTGCTGGTGTTGTATTCGCCGCTTTATGGGTATTTTTTAAGCCGCAAGCATTACAGGAAGCGATATCATTTCTGCAGAATCTGGCTAAGCGGCCATAACTTCTGATTAATTGCTGACAGTTTCACGAGAGCTTCTGATAACCTAACAACTTCGTTGACGTTTTTACTTTCAAGTGCCAATTCAACAATACGTCTAGCCATCTCATCAGCGGAACGTTCGATTTGTGTTTGTTCTGTCGCTTTTGTCGTAGATAAAGGTTTCATGTGCGTTCCTCCCTTCTTCCGTACTTCCTCCACCGTCCTCCGCTTCTTTAGTTGATCAAATCTTCCAGCTGGTACACATCGTCATAGATCACATAGCAGAGTTTGAAGCCTTGCGCTTCCAGTTCATCCACGCTCACGCTTTGCAGTTCGTTTGTGCTCGGATCATGGATGTATAGGCTCACTTCATCGGCGTCGACCACGAAAACCATTTCCCCGTTGATCTCTACCACTGCGATTGCGCCGTTGTTCAGGTCCTGCACCAGTCCGCTGATATCCGCAGCGAATCCGCTTTGCCCTTGGGCTGTCATTGCCATTGCCATCAGGATGATAACCAAAGAAATCATGAATGCCTTTTTCATTTTCTGCCTCCTCGCTTTTCTTGTGTACATCATGAATGTCGATACAGTGCGGCCGTTTACGCGCAGTCTTTTTCGTTATCTTGATCGGCGCTCTTGGCGATCACGCCGGCCGCGTATCCGAGCATAAACTGCTGCGCTTCCTTTGGAAGCTTTTCCAGCATCTCAAGAATTTTCTGTTTTTCGTCCTTATCCACTGTTTTCACCTCACATAATGTGTTGATATGCGAATTATAATACAATAAAATTCCGGTGTCAACACATTACTATATATTTTTGTGTTGACTACCACAATTATTTTTGTTATACTTGCTTTCTGAAAGAGGTGGTATATAAAATGAATATACACGAAAGAGTAAAAGAGATACGTAAGGCTCAGAAACCAAAGATAAACCAGCTTGAATTTGGTAATAAGATGGGCATATCTCGTGATGCAATAAGCAATATTGAGCTTGGAAGGGTTGTACCTCCTGAATCAATAATAAAGCTCATATGTGCTACCTATGGTGTCAGCTACGCATGGTTAAAAGACGGGATAGGCCAAATGTACCTCCCGCCTGATACCGATGAAGAACTTGTAGATAAAGTGATGGCCGGTGAAAATGAATATGCCAAGAATATTATGAAGGCCTTTGCAAAGTTGGGCGACGATGAATGGCTCATGTTTAAAAAAATGATTGAAAAAATATATAAAGCGGGCCTTTAATTCGGCCCGCAGTTTTTACCCCTTGATTGTACAGTACAACCGTTCAATGAATTTATAGATTCTTTGGAGCGTATTCTCATCCCCGAATTTATCAAGTAACTGGATAATTGCCGCCTTATAATCCATGGTTGTACCTCCATACACGAACGCTTGTTTGCGTATATTGTACCTCTTTCCGCTTCACTACGCAATTGCGTTCCCAGGGTTGCACACATCAGGCCATCGGTACCGCCCGCTTCCCGGCTATTTCTAGTATTAGTATTGTAGTATAATTATCAACATATTGAAAGTATTTTGTTTATTAATATGTGTAAAACTAGGGTTTTTCTGTATGATTGGAGAAGTGATCATGGCTGAATACTGTTTGAAATGTTACAACAAATTAAATAACACTGACCTATCAAAACGTGACGTCATTCTTTCCGGCGATCTTGACTTATGCGAAGGCTGCGGCGCATGGACGTATGTTGTCGTTCGCATGGCATATGGATTCTGGATATTCCGTTGGTGAGCAGGTAGATTACCACGGCCTTGATGCCGTGATGATAGAAGGGGTGTACATATGAAAAGGTCAACCTGTTTGGTATTCTTAGCTTTTCTTTTTCTCTTTTCTTCAGTCTCCTTTGCCGAACCAGCAAACTTTCCTGCGCTTGATGATGTGACTTTGGTTGATAACTACTACAAATATCTTGACACAAACGGCGTAATCACAGTCAGTCAGGATTTTGAAATTGAATCCAATGATAATGAAGACGGAAGTAAGATTGTTACTGTGAACTATTCCCCATCAAATGGGTTTGATTTCAGCATAACGTATACAGATGGTCACCTTACATCATATTTGTTATCTCTTGACCCGAGCAATGCATATGTGAAAAGTAAAGCTACTGAAATGATGCTTTGTTTTCAGATGGCGTTTTCCGGCTATAATGCTGAAAAATCTCTTGCTGTACTGGTATACCTAATTCAAAATATTGAACCTGACCCTCTGTTTGGTAAGGTGTGCGAGGTTAACAAAGATGGATTCATTTTCAAATTTACTGTTACACCAATAAACACAATGATGTTAGTGATATACCCTCCTGAAAAATAAATAATACCCGCTCCGGTCACTACACCGAAGCGGGCTTGCAATCCCCGGCCGTCACTAGGCTTTGCCATCTCATTATATGGCATTGTGATCTGATAATCAAGGAGGAAGCACCATGCCGGCAGCAAAAATCATTCAGTTTCCCACGCAAAAACAGCAGGATGCTAAACCAAAGAAACAGCGCATGATTCCGCGCAAGGATGGGCTTTTTCAAAAGGAGCTGCGCTTCAAGGATGAGAATGGGAAGCCTGACCGCAAGGTGTTTTACGGCACCACCCAGGCCGAAGCAAAGCAAAAACTAAATGCCTTCAAACGCGATCTGGAAGCGGGCCTGCGTGTCTCTCAGCTTGGCAAAACGGTGGATCAATGGGGGAAAGAGTGGCTTAAAACCCACAAGGCCGATGTGGAACCGAACTCCTATGCGGCGTATGTGGGCGATGTAAATCTGCTGGTGGATACATTGGGCATTGAAAAGCGTGTGAAGGATGTTGTGCTTACCGATGTGCAGCAGGTATTGAATCTGCGTTCCGGCATGTCCAAGAGCACCATCAAGCGGACATATAATACTCTATTTTCTCTTTTTGAATCAGCTCGCAAGGACCGCATCATTTTATACAATCCTTGCGATGATCTGAAGGAGCCTGAAGGTACCGAAGATACCCACCGCGCTTTGGAGCATTGGGAAATGGACCTGATCTGCGATATGCCGCATACGCACCGTGGATGGATCTTTTCCATGCTGATGCTGTTCGCCGGCCTGCGGCGTGGTGAAGCCTGCGCCCTTGATTGGGAAACTGATATTGACTGGGAATATAAAAAAATCATCGTGAATAAATCCCTGAGGTTTGAAGGTGGTAGGTGCGTGATCGCCCCTCCGAAAACGAAAGCTGGATACCGCAGAATCCCTATCGTAAAGCCTTTGTATAATGCGCTCTTGGCCGTGAAAAAGGATAAGGGCCCTATTGTTGCAAGTGCCAAAGGGAAGTGCTTGACCCAAATAGCTTTTGACCGCCTTTGGGACAGCGTGAATTACCGCCTTTCTGTTGCCTACAATGGGGGCAAGTATTATCGCTGGGTGAAAGAAGAAGACCGCCCGAATTATAAGTTTGTGAACATCCGCTGCCATGATCTGCGCCACACCTATTGTACAATGCTCTATGAAGCGAACGTTGATATCAAAACCGCGCAGCGTTTGATGGGCCACTCCAACGCCTCCACTACCCTAAAAATATACACGCACCTTTCCGAAATGAAGGCGGCCGGTTCCCTGGCATCTTTCGAAAAATATCTGGAGAAAAACGAATTTTCTTCAACTGCCAGTAAAACTGCCAGTAAACCCAAAGTGTTCAGGCTGAAAACCCTTTGATATATAAGGGTTTGAATACTTAGATGTTTTATCTACGAATCAAAAGGTCGTGGGTTCGAATCCCGCCAGGCTCACCAAATAACCACCTGTTGATAAATGAAAGTTTATTGACAGGTGGTTTTCGTTAGCATTAAAGGCCTTGCAATGCATGTTTTTCGGGCCATAGAATAATAATGTGGTCAGCCCCCCATCTCTTGCACCCGCGTGTTGTATTCCTCTTTGATTTCAAAAATGAGGTCTGTTGATAAAACTTACATGAGAATCATCCAAATCTTCATTTAGGCGAATGACCGGTCTTTGAAAAGCAATACTAACAGTGAAATTTCAAAACATGGAAAGGAGCCTTACTATGTCGCAGTTGAACCAGATTGAGCTGCAAAATCTAAGGCATCTCATCGGTGCGCATGACACAGCTTATCAAAAGATGCAGGCCTATGCCCAGCAGGCAACGGACCCGCAGATAAAAGCCTACTTCCAGAAATCCGCCCAGGATGCTCAAAACACAAAGCAGCAGTTGCTGTCGTTCCTGCAATAAAGGAGGGAAAGAATCATGTTCCAGGAAAAAGCAATGGTCAACGACGCGTTGGCCTCTGTGAAAAGCAGCCTCACCGTTTATGCCAACACCATATCTGAATGTGCCAATCCCATGCTCCGCAGCACCATTCAGCAGATCAGGGACAAGTGTGAGGCATCGCAATACGAGCTATATAAATTGGCCCAGACAAAAGGATACTACCAGCCTGCCATTATGGCAAAGGACGACGAGGTCCGGCAGACAAAAATGCAGCTGCAAAGCTAAGCGGTTTTCCCAAGTTATAGCCTGAAATGTGGCCATGCTCCTTCCATACGGCAAGGAGCATGGTTTTTTTTACTTCAGCGATCCCAATATGCCTTCCACAAAGCTTTTTTGCAATAGAAAGAAGATGATCAAGGTAGGCAGGGTGGTGATGGTGACCCCCAGCATGATCATGCCGTAATCCAGTACGTAACCGGTTTGCAAATTGGCCACGAAGATGGGCATGGTAATCTTCTCCGGCTGCTGCAGCACCACCAGAGGCCACATGTAGGCATTCCAGCTGTTCATGAAGGTGATGGTGGCGGCGGCGGCATAGGTGGGCTTCATGATCGGCACGAACATTCGCGCAAAGATCTGAAATTCCTTAAGGCCGTCGATACGGGCGGCCTGCGTAAGTTCCTGCGGGAAGGTGTGTGCGCTCTGCCTGAACATGAAGATGAGGAAGGCGGTGGCCAGCATTGGGAGCATGTACCCGGCTACCGAATTGATCAGTCCGATTTGGCTGAAAAACCGGAATAGGGGAATCAGCGTTGCGGCGGTAGGAACCATCATGGAAAGAAGCAGAAGGCCCATGACAAAGTTCTTACCTTTATCCTGATATACAATGAAGCCATACCCGGCCATGGAGCTGATGAGCAGCGC
Source organism: Bacillota bacterium (assembly GCA_023415715.1). Lineage (GTDB taxonomy): Bacteria > Bacillota > Clostridia > Christensenellales > Aristaeellaceae > JAEWAH01. Next base: position 33,668 of record JAEZJP010000206.1, on the reverse strand, counting down.
GCCGAAGGTAGTGGCAAGGGAATATAGGCAGGAATTGGAGAAAGCCCTAAAAAGCGCTCCCGATTCAGACAGGGTTTTGATGTTTTCCCAAAGGTACGATCCTGGCAGCATCCGTCCAAGGACCACATCGGTAGATATATTGGTTGAGGAAACTGCCATCCAGTAAAAGGGGAAGGCGGACAGCAGGGAAACGAGTATCAAAAACAGGTGCTTGAAGGCCCGGCTGGGGCGTACATGGAATGCGGCGCCTTTTGCCGTCATTTGGATTCACCTGCCTTCAACTGTACGAATGCCAGCAGCGCCACTAAGAGGAATATCACATATGCTATGGAGGACGCGTAGCCGAATTGCGGCACATTCTGGAACGTAAGCCGGTAGATATGCACCGATAAGGTGATGGTTGCATTCCCGGGCCCGCCGTTGGTCATATTGAACACTTCATCAAAAAGCTGCAGGGTACCGTTGGTGGAAAGTATGGTGGTAAGCAAAATGATGGGGCGCAGCAGCGGCACGGTTATCCCCGTAAATTGCTGTACCACTGATGCACCGTCGATCCTGGCGGCCTCATACACCTGCGAGTCGATATTTTGCAGCCCTGCAAGATAGAACACCATATTATATCCCGTCCAGCGCCACAGCATGGTAATGATGATGACAAGCCGGGCCAGCACGGCATCTGTCAAAAACGGAATGGGCTCTTGAATCCAGCCGGCTGCCAAAAGCTGAGTGTTGATAAAGCCATTGGCAGCAAAAAGCTGCTTGAAAATAATGGCGCAGGAGACAAGCGACGTGGCGCAGGGCAGAAAGATAAGCGTACGGTAAATGCCCCGGCCCAGAAGCTTTTTATCATTGAGCATCGAAGCCAGAATAAGCGCAAGCAAAAGCATGATTGGAACCTGTATTGCCAGGTAAAACAGCGTGTTCTGGATGGCTGCAATGAATGTCTTATCCTTTAGTATCCGCTCGTAGTTGGAAAAGGCTGTCCATTTAAGCGCGTTCCCTTTGCCGGACTGAAGTGATAGAATAAATGCCTGGACCATGGGATAAAAACAAAGCACAAGAATGAGCAGCGTGGCCGGGATCACGAACAGCCAGCCTTTTCGGCGGATGTTTCGGTCCAGGCCCCGGCTGCGGATGAGATTTTGCTTTAGCATTCTTTATTCCTCCCGAAAAAATGTGGAAGGGGGCGCCGGCATGGCTCAGCGCCCCTTTCAAACAGGCGAGATGTGCAAATGCAATCAAGGGTTATACCATTTGCTCTGAGACTGCCAAACAGCGATATTCACGCATTATTCCGCCATCAGAAATTCCACTGTCTCCTGGGCGGTTTGCAGTGCGGCGTCAATATCTCCGCCTTTGAATACTTCGTCGATGGCCACGACCACCGCGTCACGGGCTTCATAATTGTACATGCCGTATTCCACCATGGGTATGCTGGCGGAATATTTCATCAGATCCTCAAACACCTTTTGGCCAGCAAAGAAGGGATGGGGCTGACCATAAGCGCTGCCGCCGGCCGCGGGGAGATAGGTGGCGATGGCGCCGGAGGAGGCAAGGATGGTCTGATAGAACTCTACGCTGCCGCCAAAGGTCTTGCTCAGGAAATCCACAGCGGCTTCAGGGTTTTTGCTGGTGGCGGGGACCACCCAGGATGAACCACCCTGACTTGAGTAGTTGGTGGCGCCTTCCACGTTCAGCCTGGGCACGTTGGTCATGCCCCACTTGCCTTCCTGATCCTTAACCAATACGATTGAGCCGATAATCCAGCAGCCCTGTATAGTGGATGCGGCGGAGCCGTTGTTGAAGGAGGCAATATACTCGGTCCAGTCAACAGCTTCCTTTACAATGCCGCTCTGCCGGAGCTTCACAATGGTTTGTACAACCTCCTTGATGACAGGGTTTTTTGCAATATTGGGCTTGCCTTCCGCGTCAAAGAACCAGGAGCCTGCGCTTTGGATCATCATCATCACAAAGTCGTTGTAGCCAACTTGCGTGGTAACCATGTATTGGCCTGTAGCTTCCTTGACCTTTTTTCCGATCTCAATGAACTGGTCCCAGGTGATATCAGTAAGATCGGCCAAGGAGAAACCTGCAGCTTTCAGATAGTCTGTGCGAACAAAGGTGGCGGCACAGCCATTGTCAAAGGGAACGGCGAACTGTTTGCCGTCGAAGGTAAAGTGGTTGACCTTGTAGGAGGCAAAGTTTTTGTAATCTACAAGGCCGCTCATGTCAAAGTATGATCCGGGGAAGGTGTTCAGGAACTTGCGGCCGGAGTTGTCCTGCATAAGAACGATGTCGGGCAGCGTTGCTGTCTCACCGGAACTGAGCGCTACCGTTTGCTTCGTTTCGCAGTCGGCGGACGAAGTCTCCACCAGATTGATTTTCACATCCGGATTGATTTTTTCATAAATCTTCGCGGCTTCCTGGATAGCATAGAGGTTGAATGCCGGATCCCAGCACCAGACGGTGAGTTCAGTCTGAGCCAGTGCTGCCGAGCTTGACAAGACCAGCACCAGTGTTAACGTAAGGGCAAAGAGCTTCCTCATGAAAAGATTTCCTCCTGAATTATACTCATACGGATAACAGCATAAAAAGCGCCTGTCATCCGGTATGGCCATGAGAGTTTAGTGCAACATATTTCATTTTGCGTGTCATACCTATCTGAATTATATTATGTGGCACTTTAGAGTTATGCCAAGATAAATATGAAAAATGAACATATATTTTAAGAGCTTTGAACATGGTAGTATTGCTTGGTTTAATTATGAAATTATCCTGGTCTTATATTGTGCAGGAGACGCTTGAAAATCAATAATCACTTTATGGACAATTGGCATATAATGGATTGCTGGTTGCATAGTATGCACCCAAGAATGCGAGACAACGAGTTGCTTCGGTGGAGGTGTTGCGTATGTATCAGTTACCACATATTGCTAACTGTATACTAAAACGCGCTCATGACGAAGGTATGCCCATAACTCAGATGAAGCTGCAGAAGCTTCTGTATCTTTTGTATGCAGATTACCTGCAAAATAATAATGCGGTTTTATTTCCGGAAAGGTTTGAGCCTTGGAAGTATGGGCCTGTATTATCAGATGTGTATAATGCTTTTAGAAAATATGGCTCATCTCCAATCAGGAAATACTTGATAGACTCAGACGGTGATTACGCAATGGTTTCTTTATCACAAAATCAAGAGCTAAAGAGATCATTGGATCGAGTATGGGAACTTTTCGCTGGCTACACAGGTATAGAGTTATCAGAGATCACCCACAGAGCCGATGGCGCTTGGATGAAAGCTGTAGATCAATGCAGTTCGGTCTTATCTGATCAAGATATAATTCGCGAGAAACTGGCCTGATATGCTTTCGGAAAAGGATGGTGTGTGATATGGATTCAGAAAAACCTCATGAAGAACAGGGCGTTGATTTCATACCAGACCAGCCGTATGAAGAAGATGAAGAGCCGGGTATAGTTTGTTCTAGAAATAGTGCCAAGATGGGGAAAAAACCTGGCTTTTTTCAACGTAGATTCTATGGAAAAGATCGACTTGAGGTGAAGGATTCATCAGCGCTAGTGCTTGCTTATGTCTGCATTTTTGCAATAGTTGGCGTCTGGTTGATTGATCTTCTAGTCGCGGGCAATAACAATGGAAGTGCTTCATCTGTTATTGATATTCTAAAATATGTCGTGACTACCTCTGTAGGATTTTTCTTTGGGGCATCAAACAAAAAGCAAATATGACGCACTGTGGCTTTTTCTAATAAAGTACCTAAAAAGGTCACAACTCTATAGGGAAGCCCTGTAACCACCGTGATTACAGGGTTTTTGGCATGCCCGGCGGGATTTTAACCTGTGACCCTGTGGGAGCAATGATCAAATGTTACAATAAATGATTGACTCTATATTTTATAAATGCTACCATTAATCTTGAAGAGAATGCGATGAATATTTGAATATGAAGATGATAAGAACAAGGAGACAAACGAACGCATGAGCTATTTCAAAGTTACAAAAAGGCATATTTCTGTATTGACAATTATTGTTTTGATCATCAATCTTATCGTGCCGGCAGCCTTATTTGATAATGAAGGGCAAAACCCGTTCATCCTTCAGGCTCTCAGCGAGACAAATGAAACTCAAACTGATATTCCTGCTCCAACGGATACACCTATACAAACGGATACTCCTGCGCCTACGGATACTCCTGCGCCTACGGATACTCCTGTGCCAACGGATACTCCTGCTCCTACGGATACTCCTGTGCCAACGGACACTCCTGCGCCTACGGATACTCCTGTGCCTACGGATACTATAGAACCATTACAAACGCAAGAGCCTACAGTTTTGCCAGAAGCGTCAGAAGCCCCTGTGACTGAACCGATTGATTACACCCTTGATGCGGCACATAGCATTTCCTTCACCAAAGGGTATGCGGTGGTTATTCGGGAAGCTGAAATCTATGAGAATGCGTCGATATCAGTAGCATATGCAAAGATTGGCAGGGGCGTAGCCTATGCAGTTGCCAGAGCCAATGCCGGTGAAAGCAATGACCGGCTTAAAATTGCGTTTGCTACGCAGGAAGGCGTAAAAACCGGTTATATAGCTGCCGAAAACCTGCGGCCAATGAGCATGGATGAGGCTGCATCATTCGTTACAGTGAATAGGGGAGCAAGTCAGTTCTACTATCAGGAAGAGCGTGATTATCCACTGGCCATATTGTCAATTGAACCCGTGGTGGCAGATGAGCCAACACCGGAACCGTCGGATGAACCTGAAATCAACCTCACGCAGAGATTTGGCCCGATAGGCGTATCCCAGCTGATGTCTGTTGAGAATATAGAAACTCAATATTCCTTTGATCTGTATTCAGATGCGGCAGCACATGCCGATGTTGTAATCGATCTTTCGGATTTGCAGGATGTAACCTTTACCGGCATTTCCGGGATGACTTTGGATACTGACTATACGGTTTTAGATACAAGCGTTGCAATACTGACCGGTTACCTTTCCTCCTTGGCTGTCGGGTCCCATCAGTTCACAATGGAGTTCAGCGACAGCCAGCAGGTGATTGTAGAGATTACAGTCGTTGACACCACACCTGTTTTCAGTGTATCACCCATAAGAACGGTATACAATATCAAAGAGGGCAGCCCGCACTATACGGATTTGACCTTTACGCTTGCCATGGACAATACCGCGTTTTCCGGCATTGTGGGCATGGAAGCGGGAAGCGATTATACGGTTTCTGACGATACGGTAACCATACCCAAGGAGACCCTCGGCCTGCTGCCTTTGGGGGAAAACCAATTGACCTTTGCTTTCGCCCCCGGCGGAAGCATCCCCGTAATTGTGGTCGTATACGATGGCGCCAACACGGGTGCGCTTACACCTTCATCCGCTGTTTTTGACCATGCTGCGCCCGGCGATATCACCGTAGGGTTGCAGTTGTCAGGATGTACGTTTGTGGGGATCGAAGGGTTGACAGAGGGCAATGAATATACATTTGCCAACGATACTGTCACGTTGTCGCAGGTGTATCTCAAAACGCTGATTCCTGGTCCATATGATTTGACGTTCACCCTGGACTGCGGTGACAATATTTTGTTTTCGCTGAATGTAGCGGATACGGTCCCGGTTGTGCAGCTCCAGCCAGAACGTACTGTATACGACAAATACGAAGGCAGCGGTCCAAATCATGACGCGATTCATGTCAGAGTTTTACCGATGGAGAATCCGCTGGCAGGGATTACGGGCCTGCTGACATTTCCGCATGCCGATTCTATTGTCATTGATCCAATTGAAGGTATACGCAAAGAAGTAATCCTTTCCATTCCTGAACTGGATAGTTTGGAAGTCGGAGAGCATACGCTGTATTTTGTGTACGAAGGACCGCGTTTCGTCCCGTTCACCGTGACCATTATGGATTCCACACCCATTCTTTATTTGGATGGTGTGCCTGCGAGCGCGGGTTCGGGAGAAGGCTGGAGCTATGCGGACGATCTTTTGCAGATCACTCAAAGCGGGCTGACGGTAAGCGGCGGCAGCGATACGGCAAGCATACAGGTTGCTGCCTCTGTAACCAACTTGACTGTCTATGATCTTCAGTTGAATAGCGGAAACATCACAATTCAAAGCGGAAGTCCGGATACGCTGGCCCTGACGCTTACAGGCACAAGCAATATCAATGGTCATGTATTGAGCGGTGGCAGCCTGCAAATCAACGGTGACGGATCACTGGATGTCACTTCCACTGACGGGTCTGCCATCAAGGCTGGCAGTATTACCATGCAGGGCGGTACGGTAACAGTTACCGGCAATAACACACAGGCCAATGTTCCAGGTTATGGCATGCATACAACGTCGGGGAACATTGTCGTAAGCGGTGGCACATTGACAGCAACCGGCAGAAGCACGAACACAAATATTAGCTACTGCAGCGGCATTTACGCTAACGTCTCCATCATCATCACCGGCGGCACGGTAACCGCAATTTGTGATGATACCGTCAGTGGTAATGGGATTGATGCACTTGGTGGCGGCATATCAATCAGCGGCGGCACAGTGTCTGCCACTGGGAATGGCAGCAGCGATGGCTATGGCTTTAACAGCAACTATGTTACTATCAGTGGAGGCTTGGTGACCGCCACCGGTGAGGGCAGGGACGGAATCGGCATCATGTCATACGGCTTGGTGAATATCACAGGTGGGACGGTAACAGCTCAGGGCATCGGCCTGTGGGGTAAAGGTATAGAAAGCAATAACGACATCACAATCAGCAACAGCACGGTGAATGCATCAGGCATCTCTGCCGGCTACTCTAGCGTTGGCATTGATGCGCTCAGGAATATCAGGATCGACAGCGGCGTGGTAAACGCCCAGGGCAATAGTGTTGGGGGCACCGCGTACGGTCTGTATGCATTTAAGAACTGCATGATCAACGGCGGCAATGTCACCGCAAATGGAACCGGGTATTCCGCTTATGGTATTCATGCATGCGAAGAAAATGTAACGGTTACAGGCGGATGGGTTACCGCCATCGGAAGCGGCAGCGGTAATTTCGGGAATGGTATTGTCGCAGACCTTGGTGCGGTCTACATTGATGGCGGGTCTGTTACATCCCGCGGATCCGGCAGCAACTCGGGTTACGGCATAGATTCCTACGGGTCGACTAACGTCAGTGGAACGGGTACGTATCTGGATGTGGCCGGTTCCACTGCCGCATTCAGCAAAACACAGATCACGGCTTATGCGCAATCAAAGGATGTGACAGGCTTAAACCGTGTAATTTTTCAAAGCGGACAGATGATAATAACATATGTGCTCCCCACCAGGCTTACGATTGACGGAGCCACTTATGAAAAAGCCCAATTAGGCAAGGACATCACAGGGAATGGATGGGCATGGAAATGGGAAGAGACTACGCTTACACTGCAAGGATATAATGGAAGCGCTATCTCTGCATCAAATATAGCTCCCCTCCAATTGATACTGGCGGATGGAACAGAAAACACGGTAACAAGCACCAGCAGCCGCGCAATTGAAACAGGAAAACTCATAATCTCGGGCAATGGCAGCCTGACCGCAACGGGAACAGGAACCGGGGGCAGCTATGGATACGGAATATATGCAAGTGATGTTACGATACAAAGCGGAGTTGTAACGGCTGTCGGTAATGCCACTGCAGGTGACAGCAACAATGCATACGGCATTTATGCGCCCGCAAGCAGTGTTACCATATCAGGCGGTACAGTAACAGCAATCGCAAACGCCAGCGATTATGGCTATGGCCTAAAAACGAGCAATTTATATATCCAGGGTGGCAGTGTAACGGTTAGCAGCAGCGGTCTAAAAAGCTGTAACGGTATATTAGCCACCGGTGACATCACAATCACCGGCGGCAGCCTTGTAGCAAACATATCCAGCAGCAGCGGATATCCCATCACCGCCTATGATGACCTGGAAGTGAGCGGCGGAACGGTCACCGCGGACGGCACGTATGGAATCGTGACTTCTGATGATATCACCATCAATGGCGGTGTTGTTACAGCAAGCGGCGGCTATTACGGCCTTAATTCCTCCGGCAGCGTTTCTATCAACGGCGGCACAGTCATTGCACGCGGTAAGTTTTATGGCATAAGCGCTCTTGGAATCGGAATTGGCGGAACTGCATTTGTGGACTCGGTCGGGGATAGCAGGGCATTCGACCCGGCCATCATCAATGCGGGTGGGCAGCAGGCGGATACTACAGGCTGGAAGTATGCTTTGTATGATGGCGGGGTGCTTCGCCAGGCTGAAGGGCCTTCCGGTTTGACGATTGGCGGAACTACCTACGGCCCTTCCTCACTTATCATGGGTATTTCAAAAACGGACTGGTCATGGGACTGGGAAACCAAACTATTAACGCTCCAAGGATATAACGGAGGCAAGATATCGTACAATGGCCCCACTCTCAATCTGATGCTGACCGAAGACACGGAAAATTCGGCAGTCAATGATTATGGCCCCGGGGTTTCAGCACCTTCCATCATCGTTTCAGGAAAGGGTAAACTTACAGTTGATGGTGATGGCAGCTATGGTTACGGCTTGTACGCAACTTCCGGCGGCATCACGATATTGGATGGCGAAATTACAGCAGACGGCTACTATGGCGGCTTGTGCTCCAGTTCCGGTGATATCATTATTTCGGGCGGAACTGTAGAAGCAAGCGCCCGGACAAACGCCAACGCGATATATGCACATAACGGCAGCGTAGCTATCCATGGCGGCAACGTAACCGCCAATGCAAGAAGAGGATACAGCGATAGCCATGGCATAAAATCTTACCACGGAAATTTCACCATGGATGGAGGCACTGTTAACACAAGCGGGGAATGCGGCGTGCGTACCGATGGCGGTGATATCGTCATAAGCGGCGGTACATTAACAGCTGAGGGCTATGATCCGACAGGCTGGAGCCGTGGTTATGGCATACACGCCAATACGGGCAATATTACAATTCAGGATGGCGTTGTCGTCTCCAATGGCACTCACCGAAGCATATATACAACTGCCGGTGATATTACAATCAACGGCGGCAGTGTAAAGGCGTATGGCGAAGGGTATCGCGGCTTGTCTACAGATTCGGGAAATGTGTATATCAATCACGGAACAGTGCTGATATGCGTTACATCAGCCAACGCATATGGTATACATGCCTCTTCATCCATTGTCATCAGCGGTTCGGATACTCATATGAAAGTGGCCGCCTCTACTGCCGCTTTCAGCAAAGACACTATCACGGTAAACGGGCAACCTGTAAATGTATCCGGCATGGAGCAGGCGTCTTACAGAAATGGCGCAATGTCAAGCATATCAAGCCTCAAAATACCTTTCAATTTGACCATTGGGGGTGAAAGCCATACCGCTTATGAGCTTTTTGAGAGTGATATCAGCGGAGATGGATGGACCTGGAACTGTGAAGCAAGCCTGTTGACGCTCAATGGTTATGAAGGCGGCCCAATCGTCAGCACAGGACCGGCTGTGCTTCAAATATCACTTGAGAATAATACACAAAATAATGTTTTAAATCTGGAGGCAAACGGTACTGCCATTAGAGCTGCATCGGTCGAGATAGGCGGAAGCGGCAGCCTGGCTGTACACGGAAGTTTTGCAGGCATTTATGCGGATGACCGCATTGCTTTTGTCGGCACGCAAGCCCGCATACGCGCATGGGGCATGAACGCCCTTGTTGCCAGTACAAAAACTGCAAATGGCACTCCGGTGTATATGCAGGAAAGTTGGAATCATGCTCTATATGAGAACGGCTCTCTGAAAGAAATAGAAACCCCGTCAAGGCTGGATATCGGTGACTTGTCCTATTTGCAGGATGATCTATTTGAGGACATCTCGGGTAGTGGCTGGGCCTGGGATTGTGAAACCGCTCAATTGACGCTGCGCGGCTGCAATGTGGGCTATATTCAGTGCCTATCCGGCTCCTCCCTGCAGGTGGTGCTGGAGGAAGGTACACATAACATCGCATCCGGTTTGTGGACTGGCGGTTCCCTGTATATTTCAGGCCGCGGAATCCTTATCGCAACCGCTTTGCAGGCGGTCGGGGCCTCTTCCTCCATTTTTGTTGAACACAGCGTAGTACTTACAGAACAGTATTATGCAAGTGGCCTTACCGTACAAGGCGGGTTGTTCTTTAAAGGGAGCAATCATATTTATACTTTGGAGAAGGATACAGTCATCCAAAGGAACCTTGTCCTGCCTGAGGGGAACAGATACATCATACCGGCCGGACGCAGGGTGACCATTGCCCAAGGCGCAAGCCTTACGGTTAATGGGGAATTGGTGAACAATGGTACGCTGACAGGCAATGTCATTTCCGGAAGTGGTAATACCACAAAGATTTCCGCGATTTCTCTTAATCCATCCAGCAAGACGGTTTACGTTAATCAAACGTTTACACCGGCAACAACATTCACCCCCGGCTACGCCGCCAATAAGCAGGTTACCTGGTCAAGCAGCAACACGGCTGTTGCAACGGTCAGCAGTGCGGGTCTGGTGACAGGCAAGAAAGCGGGTACGGCTGTTATCCGGGCAACAGCCAAAGACGGCAGCGGTGTTTATGGGCAATGCACGGTGACTGTTAAGCAGTATGTGACCCAGCTTACTTTGAGCAGCACAAGCGTTCCTGTTATTCCAGGGAAAACGGTCACGTTGGGCATTACAGCTCTGCCTGCAGATGCTTCCGACAAGCAGGTATCATGGGCCAGCAGCAATACCGCCGTAGCTACGGTAAGCTCTGCCGGTGTTGTAACCGGCCTCCGCCTTGGCACAGCGACGATTACGGCAACCGCCAAGGACGGCAGCGGCGTAAAGGCTATATGCACTGTCACTGTCGGGCAGCCCGCTGCCAGCGTCACATTGAACCTGCCGAAGATTACCATAGGTGTTGGCCAGGCCGTATCAACGGTAACGGCAGGGGTCCTGCCCGCCAATGCTATTATCAAGCAGGTTTCCTGGAGCAGCTCCAACAGTACTGTTGCCAAGGTGGATGTAACCGGAAAGATCACAGGCGTCAAGACAGGAACTGCCACCATCACCGCAACTGCGGCAGATGGCAGCGGAAAGCAAGCTTCGGTTGTAGTTACGGTTGTCTCCGCAGGGAGCGGCGTAACAGGCATCAAGCTGAGCTTGACCAGTGCGACAGTTTATGTAAAAAAGACCCTCACGCTCAAGGCGACGATAACGCCAACCTCGGTATCAAACTCTACGGTGCAATGGGTCAGCAGCAATACTGCTGTGGCTACCGTCTCTAATGGCGTCGTGACGGGTGTGGCCCCCGGGAGCGCTACCATCACAGCCATCAGCTCCAGCGGTATATCGGCAAGATGTACGATCACGGTAACCGATGTGCCGGTGAGCAGTGTCACATTGAGTAAAACAAGTATATCCATTTTGATTGGCTCGGCCTATCAGCTGACAGCCACTGTATTGCCGGCAGACGCAAAAAACAAAACGCTGACCTGGACAAGCAGCAACGTAACCATTGCCACGGTCGATACAACAGGCAAGGTGACTGCAAAGGCTTTAGGCACGGCCACCATTACCGCAAAAAGCAACAACGGCAAAACGGCAGCCTGCTTGGTTACGGTCAATCCAGTCAAGATCACCGCGCTTACCCTCTCACCCGCCAGCACCACCATTTCCATTGGAAAAGGCGAGGTATTGGGAAAGAAAATAACTCTTAAGGCAAACATTACGCCCACAAACGCAACGATACGCACCTTCAACTGGACTACAACCAACAGCAAGGTGGCAACTGTCGACCAAAATGGTGTTGTCACCAGTGTAGGATATGGAACGGCTATCATCCGGGCAACGGCCAAAGATGGCAGCGGCGTTTATGGGCAAAGCACGGTGACAGTAAAGAAGTATGTGACCCAGCTTACTTTGAGCAGAACGAGCGCTCCTGTTATTCCGGGGAAAACGGTCACGTTGGGCATTACAGTTCTGCCTGCAGATGCTTTCGACAAGCAGGTATCATGGGCCAGCAGCAATACCGCCGTAGCTACGGTAAGCTCTGCCGGTGTTGTAACCGGCCTCCGCCTTGGCACAGCGACGATTACGGCAACCGCCAAGGATGGCAGCGGCGTAAAGGCTATATGCACTGTCACGGTCGGGCAGCCCGCTGCCAGCGTCACATTGAACCTGCCGAAGATTACCATAGGTGTTGGCCAGGCCGTATCAACGGTAACGGCTGGAGTTCTGCCCACCAATGCTATCATCAAGCAGGTTTCCTGGAGCAGCTCCAACAGTGCTGTTGCCAAGGTGGATGCAACCGGAAAGATCACAGGCGTCAAGACAGGAACTGCCACCATCACCGCAACTGCGGCGGATGGCAGCAGAAAGGCAGCTTCGGTTGTAGTTACGGTTGTCTCCGCAGGGAGAGGTGTAACAGGCATCAAGCTGAGCTTGACCAGTGCGACAGTTTATGTAAAAAAGACCCTCACGCTGAAAGCGACGCTTACGCCAACCTCGGTATCCAACCCTGCGGTGCAATGGATCAGCAGCAATAAGGCCGCGGCTACGGTCAATAATGGCGTGGTGACGGGCGTGGCACCGGGGAGCACTACCATCACAGCCATCAGCTCCAGCGGTATATCGGTTAGATGCACGATCACGGTAACCGATGTGCGGTGAGCAGCGTCACATTGAGTAAAACCAGTATATCCATTTTGATCGGCTCAGCCTATCAGCTGACAGCCACTGTAATGCCGGCAGATGCAAAAAACAAAACGCTGACCTGGATAAGCAGCAACGTATCCATTGCCACGGGCGATACTGCAGGCAAGGTGACTGCAAAGGCTTTAGGTACGGCCACCATTACCGCAAAAAGCAACAACGGCAAAACGGCGGCCTGCCTGGTTACGGTCAAATAAAAGCAGAGATGGCTTTGCAAAATTCTCCGTTTTTCCAACTCCGCCAGTTGCGGATAGGGGAGGACGAAGGAGGCTGGCCCATCTCCTGTGATCTTTTCTGGCATTCTGGCCTAAATAAACATGCTCATTGTGCTTGATTTGACAAAATGGCCTATCGATGAGCAGGCCTAGAGCCTAAGTAAAATGAAAATATAACAAAAATCAGGTATGTGAAAAACCCTTATCCCTAGTATTTACAGGGGATAAGGGTTTTGGTATGCCCGGCAGGATTTGAACCTGTGACCTTTGGAGTCGGAGTCCAACGCTCTATCCAACTGAGCTACGGGCACATATGCCTTGAGTAAGGCTTATTGATTATAGCCGATACAGGATGGTCTGTCAACGGGAGATTGAAAGACAAAATGCTTAAAATGCGTTTGGACATATTGAATTGGAGAAAAGTGTACTTTGGGTTCACTATTCACAATTTTGTAACTAATATTTTACACAGGTATATATGCACGTATCTAGTCATAACTTGACGAAAAAAGTGAATTATGGTAATATAATAATGATTTTTCTACTTGATTGGTAATTTTTGATTTATTTACCAATTGGGGAGATATTTTATTAAAAGGATTCCAAGGAAGCTTTTGCGGCGTGCGCTGAGTTTCAGTCACGTTCAAGATTGTGGACATATGAGGTTTTGTTCGAAGATTGCTTCGAATGGCGAAGCTATGCCAAAAAGCTTATAAGGCATGGCTATTCGCTAAGCGGCAGAAGGGAGCAGGTTGATGCTGAATGACCCGTATTACGGCTGCGTTTTTTGTAAAACCGGTTCAGAGCAGGCTGTTGCCCACATGCTGACTCAAAAAGGAGAAGGCATACAGGCCTTGGCTGTCTCGCAATATAAGCATAAAAGTAAAAACGGAATAAAGACAACAGAAGAAAGCATCCTTTTGCCTGGGTATGTGTTCTTTCAATGTGATAATGACGAGTTGTCGTTTTCTTTTTTGTATACCATTCAGGATGTGATTCGTCTGTTGCGAAGCCCCAGCGGTGATTGGCGCATTACAAACGATGACTGCCAATTTATAAAATGGGTCTTTCAAAATAAGGGCACAATTTCCGTTTCAAAAGCCTATTCCCTGGGGGATAAGGTTCGCATCTTAAGCGGTCCGCTGAAAGATCTGGAAGGAAATATCATCCGTATTGACAGGCGCAGCCGCAATGGAATGGTGGAAATACGTATTCACGACAAAGCCTGTCATGTTTGGCTTGCGTTTGAAATGGTTGATGTACAGGAATTATCAAGCAGCAATTGCCCGACATAAACAAAAGGATAATAAAATGCGTTTAAATTGGAGACAGTTCTCATCTATGACACCCAAACGGCTGATTCTGAGGATCATCATCGGCGCTGTTCTCTTCCTCTTGATCATTGCCCTTATTTACTGGGCAGGCCGCAGCATAGAACTGTCTTCAAGCGCAAACATTCCTGTTCGTGGTGATCTTGCAGGTAGGTTTCAAGAGCCAAAGATTGTAGACTTCAAGGGCACCTTGTATCAATACCGGCAAGACCTGTTAACGATATTGGTAATGGGCATTGATCAAACTACGCAAAGCAGCAGCCTGGCTTCCGGGTTTCGCAACGGCGGACAGGCAGACTTTTTGATTTTGCTTGTGTTTGACAAAAAAGAAAAAACTATTACCCCTATTCACATCGACAGAGATACGATGACCGAGATTACAGTGCTAGGTGTGTTGGGCAATGAAGCAGGAACACGCAATGCTCAGATTTGCCTTTCCCATGGTTTTGGAGATGGAAAAGAACAAAGCTGCCTTTTTACAGTGGACGCCGTCCGAAAGCTTATGTACGGGGTGGATATAGATTTCTTTATTGCATTGAACCTGGATGCAATCCCCGTTCTTAACGATTCTCTGGGTGGCGTTCCTGTAACACTGAAGGATGATTTTACCGTACTTGACCCGGCCATGCAAAAGGGGGTTGCGCTCGCATTAAAAGGAAAACAAGCGGAATATTACATCCGCAATCGTATGGGCATCGGCATTGGCACAAACGAAGCGCGAATGGAAAGGCAGCGGGAGTATTTGGCCGGTGCAGGAAAAAAACTGGATGAAAAGCTAAGCGAAGATGGAGGGTTTTTAGAAAACCTATTCAATTCGGTGAATGACTATATTCTAACCGATATGAAACGCGGCAGAATGATTAATGAATTTTATGGAAGCAAGGACTTCGAAAAGAAGGAAATTATACCGCTTTTAGGGAATCATATTATCGGCGAGGATGGCTTTATGGAGTTTCATGCCGATGAATCATTTCTTGAACAATTGGTATTGAAAGTTTTCTACCTGCCGCAAAAGTAAGCATAAATTCCCCATAGCCACTGAACAGACCGTAAAAGGTCGATTGTGGATAAACATGAACAACAAAAGCAAACAAAAAGAAAGAGAGGCTCCCCACATGAACAAAAAGATTATCGGTTTCTTACTCGCGCTGGTAATGGTCAGCGTTTCCGCTATGGCTTTTGCAACTGCCGTTCCTTCAAAAACAACCCAAGACATGGTGAAACCTGTAGGGGTTACAGTTCAAGCGGGGGCCTCAACCGCAGTGCAAGTTTCCACCCCCAACGACGAAGCTGCAACAACGTTTGCTTCCAAGGTGCTGGGCGAGATATCAAGCTATGTTCAGCAGCAGACTGGTTCTGTTATCAACTACTTTGATCAGGGTGTTCAGGAGCAGGTAGCTGCGTTGCTTCCGGCCGGTACCGATGTGAATACTATAAGCATGAATGAATTTACGACCATCAAAATTGATGGCTATTCAGAGGAAAATGGCGATCTTACCGCCTCCTTTGAATTTGCAACAAAATACGAAGACGGTCAGGCGATTGTTGCCATGGTTGGTGTAGAAGTTGATGGCACAATGACGTGGACAGCTTTGAAGGCCGAAGTTGTTGATGGGATTGTAAAAATTACTTTCCCAGAGGCCGTTGTAAAATTGATGCAAACCGGAAATGCTGTACTGTCCATCCTGAGTGTGTAAGCCGCATCTGTATTTGGGGATGATAAAGGTTTGAGCCCCAAATAGGTGAGTAAGCAGACCATGACGCTTATATGCTATGTATGCTGTGCTGCCTGAGCCGAATGATATCGGCTTAGGCAGCCAGCTTTTTTTCATGATAACACGCTGGAGGATGGATACAGATGTCCACTGATAAGGAGCGGCGCTTAAGGAAAGAAAGCAAAGCCCGCATGCTTACCACCAACGAACCGTTTATTGAAACAGCGGATACCGAAACGGAAATTGACTTAACCGAGCTGATTTACCGTTTGCTTGAAAAAGCAAAATACATTATCCTGGTCTCGCTGCTATTCGCTCTTGCGGCAGGGGTATATGCCTTTTTTATTCAAACCCCCATGTACGAAGCAACGGCAAAGCTGTATGTGATGAGCCCCAGCGATTCCGCCATCAACCTGTCTGATCTTCAAATTGGTACATATCTAACCAACGACTATCAGGAGGTTTTCAAAACCTGGGAAGTACATGAGATGGTCGTCAAAGACCTTGGGCTTCCCTATACGTACGATGAAATGCAGGATATGCTTACCGTAACCAATCCTACTGATACGCGCATCCTGTATATCACTGTCACCTCCGCAGATCCGGGCGAGGCAACCAATATCGCAAACGAATATGCTTCTGTCGCTCAAAAATATATTTCATCCACCATGTCGACTGAGGAACCCAATGTTCTGTCTGTTGCGCTCCGGCCGACCATGCCTGCAAGCCCAAACAAAACAATATCCGTATTGATCGGGCTGATGTTGGGCTTTTTCCTTTCTGTAGCCGTAATAACTGTTCAATTCGTGATGGATGATAAAATCAAAACCGCAGAAGACATTTCGAAATACGCCGGTCTTGCCACATTGGCTATTGTACCGATATTGAACGAATCTGCTGCAGGCAAAGGAAAAACGCACAAAGCACAAAGGTCCATATCCAATGGCAAGGAGAAGAGATAGCGCTGTGAAAAGTTTGATGATAACTAAATTCGAGTCATTGGATTATGCCTGCAATGAAGCATTGAATACATTGTGCACAAATATTTCTTTTGCCGGAGATAAAATCAGGAAAATATTGGTCACGAGCTGTCAGGCATCGGAAGGCAAATCGTTTTTGACCATGAATATGATGCGTTCGTTTACAGGCCTTGGCAAGCAAGTGGTTTTTGTAAGCGGCGATCTAAGGCGCTCTGCTGTTGCCGAGCGATACGGCCTTCGTTTGCCGTCAGGAGGAAGCCCTGGCATAACCCATTACCTTGCCGGTATGTGCGATTTAAACGATGTGCTTTACGCAACAAACATTCCCGGTGCATATATGGTGCCGGTAGGCCGCGATGTCACCAACTCCCTGTCTTTATTAAGCTCCGACAGGCTGCCCCTTTTGCTGGACAAGCTGGCCGACATGTTTGACCTTGTGCTGATCGATGCGCCGCCGGTTGGCATAATCATCGACGCGGCCGAAATTGCACGCTCCTGCGACGGAACAGTACTGGTTGTATCCTACAACCGCGTGCGCCGCCGCGAGTTGATAGAAACAAAGCGGCAAATTGAGTTGACAGGGTGTCCGGTTCTTGGGGTGGTATTAAACCAGGTATCCTTTGAAAGCTATACCAACAAGCGCTACTACAACCGATCCTATTATTCCAATTACTATACAACAAATCCTTGATCTGCTTAGATGGAAGTATATGCATTCTAAGCTTTTGAGGGCTGCCGCATGAGAATGGGATTTACCGATATTCACAATCACCTGCTCTACAATTTTGATGATGGGCCATCCACCTACGAAGATATGTGCAATCTTTTGTGCGCTGCCGAGCAGGATGCCATTGAATCCATCATAGTTACACCCCATGCCACACCGGGTATTTTACCCTTCTCTTTGGATGACTACAACCGCAAATTCGAAGAGGCGGTCTCCTATTGCCGCGAAAAGCAATTTGACATTGCACTCTATCCCGGATCAGAGATTCTCTATACAGAAATGGCTTTGAGCTTTGTTCGGGAAAAGCGCATACCAACGCTGGCCAACACATCCTACATGCTCATCGAGTTCTCACCGGATGTATCCTACGACACGTTGGAAAAAGGCTTGATGAGCTTTGCGCAAAACGGTTATTTCCCCATTTTGGCGCATGCTGAGCGTTATTTATGCTTGCTGCACTACCCAAAGAGGGTGCAGCGGCTTAAGAAAAGTGCCCCTATCCTGCTTCAACTGAACTGCTCTTCCATCATAAGCAAAAAGGGCTTTTTTAGTGATCATTTTTGCGCTTATCTCCTGCGAGAAGGGCTAGTTGATTTTGTAGCCACAGATGCCCATGATGTAAAAGCAAGACCCGTGAACATGAAGCTTTCGTTTAAGCACCTGCGCAAAAATTATGGCGATGAATATGCCTTGCAGCTTGTAGGGCTTGGCGGGAATTGTGTGCTGGACGAATACAAAAAGAGTATCCTTTTATAGGATGCAGACTTGGGCTTTCTCTGTAAACTTTAATTGGTAAACATACCAGGTTGATAAATATAAAGAGGTAACTGCTATTGAAGTACCTCAAATTTTCATATAAACACCTCCGTTTTAGCGAATTGAAGCAGATTTGATGAAAGTGTGAGCGAAGAATGATTCAAGCAAAATACAAAAGCATGGCTGATGATCAGATCACAGAGAATGCGTTCTCTGCATCCGCTGAAGACTATCTCATTTCATATGAATATCAAGGTACAAGTTCACATGAACAGATACTGAAGCTGACCAAGCAGTCCAAAGGGTATTTTATAGCTAAACGTATTTTTGACATTATTTCTGCATCTCTATTATTGGTTGTGATATGGCCAATTATGGTTATTATTGGCATTGCAATCAAACTTGATTCAAAAGGGCCTGTAATCTATAAACACAAGAGAATTGGACGTTTTTATAAACCGATATACCTATATAAATTTCGCAGCATGGTCGAAAATGCAGATGACCTAATTGCAAAGTTTACACCTGAGCAGCAAAAAATTTGGAATGAAAACTTCAAATTAGAGCATGATCCGCGAGTTACGAAAGTTGGTCGGTTCTTGCGCAAAACAAGTTTGGATGAGTTACCCCAATTAATTAACATTATAAAAGGCGAAATGAGCGTAGTGGGTCCGCGCCCTGTAGTTGAGGACGAACTCAAGAAGTATGGTAAAGACAGTGACAAATTCGTCAGCTTTCTACCTGGCTTAACAGGGTATTGGCAGGCGTATGCTCGCAGCGACTGCTCTTATGTGCAACGCATGAGAATGGAGCTTTTCTATATTGACCGAGCAAATTTCTGGTGGGATATGAAGATAATTTGCGCTACCATAGTGGCTATCCTTCGTGGTAAAGGAGCAAGATAAGCAAAACATCATGGCACAAAATACTTTAGCATTTCAGTTTTTGCGGAACTCTATAAGAGAATAGAGAAATAAATGAGAATAGAACCCAAAACTAACTTGTGCTAACAAACTGCCTTATGCGTCGAGCAAAGGAGGTAGCGATATGATCATAACGAGAACACCTTTTCGAATGTCTTTTTTTGGTGGAGGGACAGATTTTCCGGATTTCTATAAAGAGTATGGCGGCGCAGTCCTTTCAACGACTTTTGATAAGTACTGTTTTGTTACAGCACGTCATTTGCCACGCTTTTTTGATTATTCTACAGAGTTGGTCTACTCGACCACAGAACGCGTAACCAACATTGAGGATATCAAGCATCCTGCGATTCGCAATGCGATGCTTATGCTGGATATGCATGAAATCCGGCTTGCATATGAGGCTGATTTACCAGCGCGTTCTGGATTAGGCACATCCAGTTCTTTTGCGGTGGGTATGCTGAATGCTTTTTATGCCCTCAAGGGCAAATATGCCAGCAAGCGTCAGTTGGCGGATGAGGCAATTTATTTGGAGAGAACATTATGCAACGAATCAGGTGGAGTACAAGATCAGATTGCTGCTGCCTTTGGCGGTTTTAACCGTATCAGCTTTTGGGCAGATGATTACACCGTAGATCCTATTATCATTAGTCCTCAACGAAAGAAGGAACTCAATGAGAATCTGTTATTATTTTTCACAGGATTCTCACGATTTTCTTCTGATATTCAGGTTGGTACACAAGCAGCATTGAAAGATAAAAAAGCGCAATTGTTAGAGATGCTGTCTCTTGTAGACGAAGCAGAAACGATTTTAACGTCAAAAACAGATCTGAACGAGTTTGGCAAGCTTCTTGATCATACATGGAGACTGAAGCGGGGAATCACAAGTAAAGTTTCAACTGACTCAATTGATGCGTTATATGCTCATGCTATAAAAGCTGGGGCAACAGGGGGAAAGTTGCTTGGTGCAGGTGGTGGTGGTTTTTTGGTGTTTTATGTAGAACCGGATAAGCAGGATAATGTACGGCAGGAATTAAAAGACCTGCTTTATGTGCCGTTTGAATTTGAAAATGCAGGCACAAGGGTGATTTATTATACGCCTGAGATTTATGAGCCTGCTGAGAGAAATGAAAAAAGCGAGTGGGCCAAACAAAGTGCAGTTTAGAGCAATGTTTAGACCCAGATAGCAAAATCGCATACGATGAATTGACAAGCGAGGAGGCTGTATGAAAACAAAAACGAATGATATCCTTTTTGATTTGTATGCTCGTTATCCTGCCCTCTCCATTTGCAAAGAAAGCATTACGCGTGCCACACAAATGATGATATATGCTTTTGCAAACGGGTCTAAACTCTTAATCTGTGGCAATGGTGGCAGCGCGGCAGACGCTCAACATATCGTTGGCGAATTAATGAAAGCCTTTGTTCTTCCCCGAAAAATGAGCGATGATATACGCGATAAAGTGAAGGCACTTTTTCCCGCTGATTCAACATACCTCACTGATAATCTGCAGGGAGCATTGCCAGCTATATCACTGGTTGGTGAAACCGCATTGACAACAGCCAATGCCAACGATATGGCGCCTGATTTGGGGTTTGCACAACAGGTATATGGCTATGGCAAAGAAGGCGATATGTTACTAGCTATCAGCACTTCCGGCAACTCCAAGAATGTACTTTATGCTGCCAAGATTGCTAAAGTCCTGGGTCTCAAAGTAATCGGAATGACTGGGCATTCAGGAGGCAAATTGCGAGACCTTTGTGATGAAATAATCACTGTTCCGAGTAATGAAACCTTTAAAACTCAAGAATACCACCTTCCAATTTATCATTCATTGTGCCTTGCGCTGGAAAATGAGTTTTTTGGAGATTGACGCTAGATGGAAGCGATTGTTTTAGCTGGTGGCTACGGGACAAGGCTTCAACATATAGTATCTGATGTTCCCAAGCCGATGGCACCAGTGAATGGCCGACCGTTTTTGGAGTATATTCTCGGCTACTTAAGGCGCGAAGGAGTGAGAAAAGTTGTTTTCGCTGTTGGGTACAAGAAAGAAAGAATTATGGACTTTTTCCGAAATAGTTGGTCAAACATGGAACTGACCTACTCTTGTGAAGAAAAGCCGTTGTTCACTGGCGGAGCTATTAAGCAAGCACTTCATCAGTGCTATGATGAACAAGTGTTTGTTATAAATGGCGATACCTATTTTGATGTATCACTCAAACAGATGAGGACGGATTTCTATGCCAATCAAGCGCATATCAGTATAGCCGTTAAAGAAATGCGTAACTTTGACCGATATGGCATTGTGCTAATCGATGAATATCAAAACATCGTTGGTTTTGATGAGAAGCAACCCACAAAGAGTGGCTTTATCAATGGGGGGATATACCTGATAAAGCGGGATGTGTTGGATACGTATCCTGACATTTTTTCATTTGAGAAGGATTTTCTAGAAAAGCAGTTCCAAATGCTAAAAATGCGTGCGTTCCCATCTGATGGCTATTTTATCGATATTGGTATACCGCAGGATTATTATAAAGCTCAGGATGACTTCTTAATGCAGAACGGTTTTGCCGCAATGGAAGGCATATTATGAACAAAGCTGCATTTTTTGATCGAGATGGGACGATTAATGTAAATATTGGACACTTATACGATCCTAAAAAGTTGGAATTCATTCCTGGACGTCCTGATATGATCAAAAAGTATAATGATGAGGGCTATATAGTAATTGTCATCACCAATCAGGCAGGTATTGCAAAAGGGATGTACACCGTGGAAGATATGAATCGCCTTCATGAACATATGAATCAGCAGCTTATGGCACACTGGGGCGCTCATATTGATGCATTTTACTACTGCCCACATCATCCTGATTATACCGGCTTTTGTCATTGCAGAAAACCAGGGACCGGAATGATAGAACAAGCGATTCAAGATTTCAATGTTGATGTGGCACAGTCAGTGTTATTCGGGGATAAGCATAGCGATATTGAAGCAGGTCAGAAGTGTGGAATAAAAAGCATTTTATTAGACGAATGGGTTAAGTGAATATTTCCACTTAATGACTTCAAAGCTTTGAATGAGTTGGAGCAAAGCCTATGATTGATAGAAGTGAAATAGCCAAGGTTGGCATATGCCTAATTACGTTTTCAAATAACTCTGATCACCAAGAAGTAGTATATAGCATGTTCCATGCATTGCATCCGGATATACGTGTTTATACTATCGGAATTCAAAACCCGAAGGTTTCGATAGCGCCTCACACCGATAACAACTTCTACTTTGACTGCCCATCCCGCCCCGGCATTACCAAGGGAACGTTTCGGTTTCGCGTGATTAAGGACA
This sequence comes from Bacillota bacterium, assembly GCA_023415715.1. GTDB lineage: Bacteria > Bacillota > Clostridia > Christensenellales > Aristaeellaceae > JAEWAH01. The sequence goes on along the minus strand of JAEZJP010000206.1, from coordinate 10,943 downwards.
TTGTGAAGTTGATCCAGACACTCAATATCAGGTACCTATATTTTGAAAGTCTGCACATTTGGAATGTATTTATGATGCTGCTTTGCCGGAAGCAGATCAAGATCGAGGCAATCCATGATGTGATTCCACACGATGGGAATGTTGCTATGAGGCTTTGTAATCTAGCAACATGTACTCTTGCAGATCATGTAGTGTTACGCAATAAACTATTTCTCCACGAGTTGCTTTCTCAATATCACCTGCGTGCAGAGAAGGTCACATCTATCGAGTTGTGGCGCAGTTATCCTGAAGTAACTATACCCAATTGCAAAGGAATAATGCTATGCTTTGGGAGAATAAGACGGTACAAGGGCTTTGATTTGCTTGAGAAAATTATCGCCAATACGCCTGAGATTACATATCAGATAGTTGGAGCTCCAGATGAGGAAACCATGGAATGCGTGGAAAAAATTAGGAGATTTCCAAATACAACAGTGATTATGCGTGAGGTCAGCGAAGATGAGATGCAGCAGTTTTTCACGGATGCTGATTGGATAGTCTTGCCGTATTCATCAGCTACTCAGTCAGGGATCATTGTTGATGCATACAAATTTTCGCGTCCTGTAATAGCTTTTGACGTTGGTGCAATAAGAGAGCAAGTAATTGATGGAGAGACAGGTTTTTTAGTACCAGAGAGTGACATAGATACTTTTGCTCAGACTATCCGAAAAGTTAGTCAATTCCCAGCAGAGGAAACAAAGCGCTTTGCAAGTAAGGCATATAGTTATGGATATGGAAAATATTCGGCAGCATATGCCGCTCCACGATTGATAGATTGTCTAAGGAAAATAAAGCTCGAATAACCGTTCTGATTATTGGATCAATTTTTTGTTTACAAAATCAGAACTGATTTAGCGGATCATAGCTCAAAAAGTTGCATTTCTCCTTATGGGAAGGGATGATCTTCATGGTAAATTCTCCGAAAAACAATTCTGTTCTGATAGTTATCCTAAATTATATGACATATTCGATGACGCTGAAGCTTATAGAGGCTATAAAGTCGACGTTGGATTATCCTCATTTTGAAATTTTGGTGGTTGATAACGACTCACCGAATGAATCCGGGCCCATTTTATACCAGCACAAGATGGCTCTTGGATTTGAGCTAATTATCAGTAAAATTAATGGCGGATATGCAGCCGGAAACAATATTGGTATCCGGTATGCAATCCAAAAAGGGTATGAATATACCTGGATCCTAAACAACGATATTAGGCTAAAATCAAGTACGCTTCTTAAGGCAATGGTTGCCGCAATGGAAGAGAATCCCTCGATTGCAGTTGTGTCGCCTCAAATATACTTTCCTGATGGAGCTGAATGCTATCAGCATTATTTTCGTCCAACACTGTGGGATATGTCGTTTGGTATTGCACGTAGCAAGACAAGACGTAAAGCGATGGACAACAGTCGGTCGCAGGGAATATACAGGCCACAAGGATGTTGTATGCTTTTACGTAATGAAAGTATGCAGGCAATCGACTGTATGGACGAGCGAACATTTTTGTATGGCGAAGAGGAAATCTTAGCAGAACGATTATTAAAAAGAGACATGTACTGCTGGTATTGTGCAAATGAGGCTGTTATCCATATGGAATCCACAACGGTAAATAGTGTACAGAATAAGAAGAATAAAATTAAGCGGGTGCTTGCGAGCCAAGAATTATATCTAAAGTATTATCGAAACTTTTCTAAACCTGCACGAATTTTGTGCAAAATGGCTAGAGGGACTGTTATACTTATAAGAAATTAGAGGGGAACTTCTGATGGATAAGATTCGATTGCTTTGGCTATCTCCAATTGCCGCCTATGATGAGATAGGGCATGCGGGGGGTAAAACCTTCAATTTTTACCTCAAGCAGTTTGCTAGAGATGCCGCATTCGATGTTATGGCTATTGTTTATGCAAAAGCTCAGGATGCAAAAAAGATTGATTACAATAACTATGGGATAAAATATATACACATTGTAAGCAAAGGAAATCTCTTTTTAAATGTATGCCGTATCTGTATAGACTTATACGGGATGTTCTTTCATGGTATAAGTCATTGTTCATTTTATAAACGGATTCGCTTATGTCATGAGTTGAAAAAAATGAAGACTCAAGGTTATGAACCAGATGCGGTCATTCTAGAATGGACAGAATTTGCAGTGCTTGCATCAGAAATAAAGAAACTGTTTTCTCATGCTAAAATAGTTGCCTCAGAGCATGATGTTAGTTTTGTGGGCATGGATAGAAAGGTACAGTACGAGGGTAATTCTATAACAAGACAACTTAAAGCAGTAAAAGCCAGTTATTTTAAGCGTGAAGAATTGGCCGCTCTGCGCATTTGCGATTTAGTTGTACCTCACAGCGGCGCGGATGTTGAACGACTGGAACAGTGTCATATACCTAAACAGAAGCAATTTGTACTGAAACCGTATTTTCAAAGAATGGGGGATATGCAGTGGCGCGGAAATAAGAACCAAATACTGTTTTTTGGTGCGATGAATAGGCATGAAAACTATGATAGCGTATTCTGGTTTCTTAAAAATGTGTTTCCATACGTCTCTAGAAATGATATAGAATTTGTTGTCCTGGGAGGAAGCCCCCCAAAAGAACTGAAAGCGCTGCAAAGCGAAAGAGTTCATATCCTTGGTTTTGTGGATGATATAACACCGTATTTTACCGAAAGCAAATGTTTCGTTGCACCTTTGGTGTTGGGCGCGGGGATAAAGGTAAAAATACTTGAAGCCATGTCAGCAGGGATGCCGGTGATTACGAACAATATTGGGATTGAGGGGATCGGTGCTATTTCGGGAGAGGATTATATGCATGCAGATACCGCCGATGAATATGTGCGCATGATTGATGCGGTTTTTTCTGGGAGCATAGACCTCTATCAAATAGGCTCTAACGCGAAAGAATATATTCATCAGAATTTTGATGTAAACCGATCCTATCATGATTACAAAAAGCGTTTGTACGATATGATTGAGTACATTAAGTAAAATCATGGCAAGGCAAGGTGCTTTATGGCTTTAGTTATTCTTGGCATCACTTTATGGTATTATGTCATCCGCATAAAGCGATGCAAAAGCAGGGAGCGATTTATTTTGAATGCCGCTCTTTGCTTATATGTTGGATTCACATTTGCGCTCAATCTATTCCAAAAAGTATCGCTGCAATGGGAGTATGGCGTCCCAGGCGTTGATATGGAGGCATATTTTAAAGGTGCAAATGCCTTAAGCAATGGTTTTCCACTAAACCAACTAGGGAAAGTAGATTTCCGGCTTGCAATGAACATATCAAACATAGGCTATTTGCTTTATGTTTTGTTTGTCATGGTCGTCGTCTTTACACCTATCATTATTTATCCGATGGTAACCCTATATATCTGCTACATTATTCAATGTATCATCGCGATAATTTCTGTTCTCAATATTACTGAATTCTTGACAAAAGGCAGAGATAAAGCAAGACGTCACATATTGATTACAATGCTAATGTGTGTTTGTTTTATGCAAGCATCTGCTGTTCTTATGCGCGACATATGGATCGTTTTTATTATTTCTCTATTAATGCAATGCCTTATAGGGAAAAGGATTCCTCACATTCTATGCGTTGTACTGATACTTCTGGCAGGTATTATCCGAGTTTATACGCTAGTTGTTACAGTCCCACTATATATATGTTATATCGGATCAAAAAAGCTGGCTGTCATTGCAAGTGTCATGATATCAATTCTTCTTATTGCCGGTAGTACGCTTCTGGACCAAATTGCAGGAATCTACAAAATATTATGGCAATATAATTACAAGATTAAGATAGATGAAATACTACAATATTTTTTGTTCCCTAATATAATCAACCAAACCTACAATATATTCCATATTGAGACGGGTTATCATGCTAGTTTTGGTGGGAATAATACTCTTATCTACTATATGCTGTCTGTTTGGAACATTTTAGTATATCCCCTGTTAGCATATGGTATAATATGTGTTATTCGCGAAAAGAGGTATGGAGATCTAGCCATATGGGGCTTGATGATTCTAAATATTTCTTTACTCTATTGTGTGTTTTATGAAGGCGTTTCGGAACCACGTCATAAATTGTTGATCATTTATGCACTCATGTACTTTTCATCAGAAGGTTTGTCACGTATGCGCAAATCAACTTATATAGTATGGTGTCAGACAGTAATTATTTTTGCATTGGGATGCATTTTGACAGTTTCATTATTCTAAAGGAAGGTAGGGTGTTATGCAAAAGACTGATATATTGTTAAAAAACACCATACTATATGCAATCGCTAACTTTGGATCCAAAATTCTCTCTTTTCTAATAGTTCCGCTCTATACACATTATCTTCAACCAAGTGATTTAGGCGCGTATGATTTGATTATTACAACGATTACGCTACTAATTCCGATCATTACCTTTCAAATGAGCGATAGCATATTCCGGTGGCTTTTAGAACCGGAGCAGTCAAAAGAAAATGTGATCAATGTCGGACTTAAGATGATCGCACGCAACAGCATCGTAGCTACTGTTCTTTTTTTTGTGTTCTATCTCTTTTGGCACTTTCCTCAACCTGCCTATGTATATATTCTGTTAATCTTGTATACTATTGTCCCCGTTGTTCAACAGATTGCTCGCGGCATGGGAAACAACAGATTATATGCAGTAAGTGGGGTGATCCTCACAGCACTCTTCTTGCTGGGTAATGTATTATTTGTCATACTGTTGCGCTGGGGAGTTTCTGGAATGCTGCTGTCTCAGGTGATTGCATATAGCAGTGTAGCTGTCATTTTGCTAATTTGGCAACCCTATATCTTTAAAAGCCTTTGTTTGTGTGCAGACCATGAAACAAAGCGCCAAATGATTCGGTATTCCTTCCCTTTAATACCCAACGCCATAAGCTGGTGGGCGATAAACACCGCCAACCGCTATATCATACTTGCTTTTCTAGGTGCAACAGCCAACGGAATATACGCGATTACTACGAAATTCCCTTCGATATTACAGATTTGCACCTCGATTTTCTATCTGGCATGGCAAGAATCAGCTATTAGAGAAGCAACAGGTGAAAACAGCGCAAAGTTCTATGAAAACGTGTTTTCTGGCTACTGTCGATTGCTGTTTGTATTGACAGGATTGTTAATTCCTTTGACACGCTTTGTCGTGATTCGCTTTATGGATGCTGCCTATGTTGATGCATGGAAGTATAGTGGATTTTTATATCTAGGCATGGTTTTCAGCGCTTTCTCTAGCTTTTTGGGCACCAGCTATCAGGTATCAAAGCAAACAAAAGGAGCATTATATACAACGCTACTAGCAGCTGTTGTTAGCATCCTTTTCTGCTTTGTATTTGTCAACTTTCTGGGTTTGCAAGCTGTAAGTCTAGCCATTTTTATCTCATACCTGCTGCTGTTTTTTATCAGAGTAAAAGATTGTCGAAAATACGTCAACTTTCGGATATCCTGGTTAGAATTTTTCATATTTTTTGCTTATACCATTATAATAACTATACTCACATATTTTATACCTGATATGCACAACAACTGGCTGATGGTCATTACGTTGTTAATGGCTATGGTTTTACTGAAGAATGAATGGATGCGTTTTTTGCATATGGTAAAGATAAGAAGGGTTAAAACATGAAGAATGTACTAATTGGTGGTGTGATGTACGGCCTGCACAATATTGGAGATGAAGCGATACTCTTGTCTATACTTAATAACTTTTCAAACTCTGCCAACCTATCAGTAGAGTCATGGGGGTCACAATGGATTCATAGCATGTTCCCAGGTGTTAATGTCTTACCCATTCGAACTATGTATACCAAACCTTGGATGGGTTTGAGTGCTACACCTCGTCGCAAATTGTTATCTTCTATAAGAAACAGCTATTTTCCAGACCTTGTCAATTTTTATGATAAGGATTTATTTCTATGCGGTGGTGGAACAATTCTCTCCGATTGTCCATGGCATTCAATGCGTTTAATTGAACTAGCCGGAAGAAGTGGTGTTCCATCTGTTCTTTGGGGAATAGGAATGGCACAGGTACAAGATGCAGCAACACTAGAATATATTCGCAAGGTTTCAAATTCTGATAAAGTATTGTCGATTTTTACCCGTGATGAGTATGTGAGCAATCGATTAGAAGATATAGGAGTGAGACAAGAAAAAATTGCCGTTGTGTATGATCCAGCCATCATGCTGACTCCGGAGGATTTTGATCTATCTGAATATCTGAGCGATTATGCCATTCATCATTTAAGAGATGGGAAAAAGCATATCTGTATCTCTTTATCTGGAGAAGAGGATGTCACGGACCGACAGCATATTGATGCTGTTAGAATATATATCGAAGCTATCATAAATGAATTTGATGCTGATGTATTTCTTGTACCAACTGGATGCGGTGATCACTGTATGGATAGAAAGCTTCTTAAATCACTCGCAACAAAGGGGAGCATTATTTACATTGACCGGGAATTTGCTCCAAGACATTTAATTTGTTTTCTTCAACATATGGACCTGATTATATCTAGCAGATTGCATTGCAATATTTTCGGTGCGGTAGCATCTGTACCATCCATCGGTCTTGCGCGTAATCAAAAGCTTATTGATTTTGCAACACTGTTTGATTTTCCTTTTTTCCAGCTTAATCAAGTTCGATGTGATAACCTTGTACGAGCAAGCCGCCTGATATTGGAGAATTTGCCGCAGATTCGACAAAGGATCATTAAGCAGGTAGCTTATATGAGAGCGGTGCATGAAGCAGGCGTAAAGCAGATGATCGACAAATACTTGAAATGAATATGTGCGTATTGTTACTTGCAGAATAACTTCAAAATTGCATAAGTGAAGGACAGAAAAATAGGAGAGGCATCATGAAAGGTATCATATTGGCAGGTGGCGCGGGCACACGCCTATACCCCCTTACCATAATCATATATCTATTAATGTTATCGTAAAAACTAATTTCAAATAAACATTATCAATCAAACCACACCGAATGGATATAAACAACATGCCTAAACGTATTATCCTCTGGACAACCCTACTCCTCTGGGTCACGCTGGCCATATTTCTTTCCAGGCAGACAGGGGCGGAGACTGCCAGCCTAAGCTTGCGACTTGCAAAGATCATCATTGATTTTTCTCATTTAAATCTCGATCTCAATGCTTTTCACCTTCTGTTACGCAAAGCAGCCCACATCGGCATTTATTTCGTAACGGGGATTTTGATGGCAGGCGCTTGCATTGCCACATTTTCAAGGAAAGCAGCCATCAGTATCGCTCTGTTGTCGGCTGCGGCACTATCCGTTTTGGATGAACTGCAAAAGATACATATTGAAGGCCGCCATTGCCAGTGGGATGAGGCGGGCTTAAATATGATCAGCGCGGTGATTGGCATCGGAATTGTGATTCTGGTCAGCTTTAAAAAGAAGCGCGAGTAAAATAGAGACGAATCTGTAATTGCTTTAGGTTTGCTATATAAAGAATCGGCAGCAAACAGTAATTGATAAAACATCAAAATTAAAATAGACGGTTGTGTATATTTCCGTTTTTCTTCCATTAAAAAGCGCCCTGGCGGCGCTTTTGAATCCTGAGTTATGGCATTGGGGATACGGAAGACGCCTCCTCCACTAATACGCAGTATTGACTTGGCCGGTATGTGTCTACCAGCACGGGTACATTTCCGCCCACCTTAAGGCCGGAGGGGGCTTTTATGACCCAGCCGCTTTTATACAGCTTTTCTCCGATCCCTTGGGGATCGCGCATGGTACACGTAATGGTAAATGGGTGACGGCCATTGATCTTGATATGGCCTTTGATATCGATGCTGGCAACCGTTGCTTCATACCTTGTGCCATACTGCTTTAGCTGCTTTTGCAGGGAGGATTTTCGCATTTGAAAGATAAAACAAGCAAAACTAAACGCCGTGAACACGGAACCGGCAATGCCAAAACCCATTTGCAACGGAGCAAGATTGATTTTCATTGATGCTCTCAGTTCGGGAGTCAAAAAATAGCGTACGGTAACCATTTGCCCCTGCTTAAGGCCTGATTGCCTGGTATCCGATTCGAATACATATGGATCGCCATTGGAAGCGACAAAGGAAATCAGCGCTGTGCTTTCCGAGTCCTCATTGGCAATGCCTACGACCTGGCCCACGGTTTCCGTCGCATTCGCCCAGTTTGCCGCATCCAGGCGGGGCAACAGCTGGCTGGCGCCAAGCATGAATGCGGACGCCAGCAAAAGGAGGAACCCCAGATAGCCCAAAGTGCGGCGCATGATGGTTACCTGTGGTTTCCCATGAAGAAGATGGCCATGGTGCCCGGGCCGGAATGGGAGCCGATGACGGGCCCGATGAAGCTGATCAACACATCTTTGACATGCAGTTCATCCCGCAGGATGGAGGCCAGCCATTCCGCCTCTTCCAGGCAATCGCCGTGGCTGATGAAGATCGTCTGCTTCGCAGGTTCCACCGCGTTTTCCTTGACCTTCTCAAACAGTTCCCGCAGCGAACGTTTGCGCCCCTGAACCTTTTCCCGGGGGATTAGCTTGCCTTCCTCGTTTACCTGAAGAATGGGCTTGATCTTCATGATACCGCCCAGGTACGCGCTGGTGGCGGAAACACGCCCGCCACGGCGCAAGAACTGCAGGTCATCCACCGTAAACCAATGGATAACCTTCTGCAGATTATCAGTTACCCATTGGGCGGTATCCTCGATGCTCGCGCCGGAATCGCGCATTTGAAGGGCATGATGCACGAGGAGACCGTGTCCCAGGGAGGCGCACTTGGAATCAATGAGGAAAAGCTTTCCGTTGGGGAATTCAGTTTTCAATTGTTCCTTAGCGCTTGCGGCGGCTTCATATGTGCCGCTCAATGCGCTGGAAAAGGTGATGCAAAGAACATCCTGACCGTCCGCGAGTAACTTTTCGAAGGTCTCTTTCCATGTCTCGATGGTGACTTGAGAGGTGGTAGCTACAACGCCGCTGCGAAGCTTTGCATAAAAAGCCCGGGTACTTTCGTCGGAGCCATCAGGCGTATGGAACTGGCCCTCTATCTGATACATCATTGGGACGATGATCATGTTTTTTTGCTTTTGCACATAAGCCTCGGGGAAATCCGTGCCGCTGTCCGTAACGATCCAAAAAGACATGGTTACCTCCTTGCGATGGCTTAAGCCTCTGTCGCATAATGCTATTTACTGCCAAGTTTATGATAGCAGACTGCACGTCCCACGTCAAGAATTCTTGGGACAAGCATGAAAAAACCTTGCCGCAAGGCAAGGCTTTTTACAATAGAAACCGTGATGCTTTTATACCAATGGCAGGGAAAAAGTATGCAAACAAAAAAAGTGGCGCGTTACGCCACTTTTTTTGCTTTTTACTTGATTTCGATGACAGCGCCGACTTCGGCAAACTTGGCCTTGATCTTCTCGGCTTCGTCCTTGGAAGCGCCTTCCTTGATGGTCTTGGGTGCGGCTTCCACCAGATCCTTGGCTTCCTTCAGGCCCAGGCCGGCGATGACTTCGCGCACAACCTTGATGACCTTGATCTTTTCGGGACCGGCGTCTTTCAAAACGACGTCGAACTCGGTCTTTTCTTCAACAACTTCGGCAGCAGCAGCGGGGCCGGCAGCCACAGCCACGGGGGCGGCGGCGGAAACGCCGAACTTTTCTTCCATGGCCTTCACCAAAGAGGCCAGTTCCAGCACCGTCATGGACTCGACGGCCGCGATGATTTCCTGATGCGTCATGGTATAATCCTCCTCATAATTCGTTGGTTTGAAGTATGCCGCCTAGGCGGCAATGAAGCATGGGATCATTCGGCCTCGCCGGCCTTTTGCTTGCGGTAGGCTTCCACCACGCGAACAAAGCTGGAGACGGAATTGGTCATGCTGCCCAGCAAACGGGCCAGCAAAACCTCGCGGCTGGGGAGCTCGGCCAGCGCTTTGACGCCATTCGCGTCCAACGCTTCCCTGCCCAGCAAACCGGCCTTCACTTCAAGAACGGGGACCTTCAGCTTGCTGATGAAGCTGTCCAAGACCTTGGCGGGCGCCACGGCGTCATTTACGCCAAAGGCAAAGGCGGAAGGGCCTTCCAGCACATGGTCCAATGCGGTGATGCCCAGGTCATCCAGCGCGCGGCGGGCCAGTGTGTTCTTCAGCACGCTGTATTCCACGCCGGCAGCGCGGCACTGGTTGCGCAGGTCGGTTACCTGCTCCACCGTCAGGCCGTTGTACTTAACCACCACGACGCTCTTTGCGTTCATGAATCTTTGGGTGATTTCAGCAACTGTTTGCTTTTTGATTTCCAGATTTTTGCTCATATCCTTGCACCTCCTTTTTTTAAGGATAAAGGAAAACCCTTGCGCAGGCGCAAGGGCGAGCAAAATCAAATTGATTGCAGGCTTCCTTACACCTCGGCTGGCGAAGCAGAATGCTTCTTTACGCCGGATTTTCGCCCGGCACCCGCTGTCTACGGCACAGGTTTTCTAAAACCTTAGGTATCATAGCATGCATTTAAAGTTTCGTCAATCTTTTTTCAAAACAATGCGCATAAAAAGATAAAAATCGATCATGCATGGACTTCATAAAAGCTGGTATAAGTGCCCTGCGAACAATTGGCAGGGTAATTTGGCCCGCACGGGTCAAAATAGCTTTGACGCCATAACAGGAGGTGAAAAGTCCGATGATGAACCAAGGATCCGCCAACAGCAGCAGTTCCAACAACGCAACTGTGCCGGAAGCCCGGGCTGCGCTGGACAACATGAAGTTTGAGATCGCCAGGGAATTAGGCATCAACTTCAAGCAGGGCTACAACGGCGATCTATCTTCCAGGGAAAACGGCTATGTAGGCGGCTACATGGTCAAACGCCTCATTCAGCAGGCCGAAAAGCAGATGGC
>JAEZJP010000195.1 GCA_023415715.1 Bacillota bacterium | reverse complement strand
TGGCGGAGAAGGGAGGGACGGAGGAGGCTGGCGAAACAAGCGATGCAAGCGGCAGCGCAGCAGCGCGCCGATTGAGCCAGATGGAGGGAAATGGGCGGTGTGGAGGAGGCTGGCGAAACGGGTTCCGCAGCTGAGCGCCGCCTGTGGCGGATGAAGCGAAGCGGAGGAAACGAGCGAAACGAGCAGCGCGAGCGGCAGCGAAGCGATGCGACGATTGAGCCGTCGGGGTTGCAAGCGGAGCGCAGCACCGCGACGATTGAGCCAGATGGGCACTTACAAATCGCCCCTGCGGCGTTCAGGCAAAAATGAATGGGTTTGCCAGACAACACAATCACTGTCGGTGAAGGCAACAAACATAAGACTTCATAAGTCGACTACTGAGGCAGTACTTAAATGCAAAGAAGCAAGACTTTTCCTGAATGTGTTCGGGAAGGGCGTTTTTGAAAGAGCCCTTCCCGCCGTTTTCATATTCGCTTCCCGCCCATCTTTCGTTTTCCTTGACACCCTGTCCGTTGCTTGGTATGATTCGCTTGAGCTAAATGTTTTAAACCCTCTTATCTGCCCTTACCCTAGGAGGCATTTTCGTGCAGAAACTGCATTTTGCAAGGCGCTATTCTGATGATAATGGTTTTAAGCGCAATTCCGGCGGCAAGCCGGCGGTGCGCGTGCTGGCTTCATTTGGCCTCGTCGCCGGAATCATGGCCCTGGCTACGCTCATCTCCATGATGTTTCGGAACCTGGGGTTCCACGAATCCAACTATATCATGACGTACAATCTGGGCGTCGTGCTGATCGCCTACCTTACGGACGGCTATTTGTACAGTATCGTCGCATCCCTTATGGGAATGCTGACGTTCAACTATTTTTTCACCGTACCCTATTACACGCTGCTTGCCTACAGCCCGGAGTATCCCGTCACTTTCATCATTATGCTCATTGCGGCGCTGATCGCCAGCACTCTGACTGCACAGGCCAAGCGGGAATCCCAGCGTGCCGAAACAAGGGAAAAGCGCATTCAGATTTTATACCAGCTGGAAAAGAACCTGCTGGCGGTGAACAGCAAACCGCAGCTTTTGAAGGTGGCCGCCAAGGACATCAGCGGCTTGTTTGATGCCTCCGTCATGATCTGCGCCGCCGATTTGAGCGGAGAACTTAACATGCGCCATGTGGAAGGCTCGGATACATTTAATGAAGAACGGGAAAAGGCAGCCATGATGGAAACCTTCCGCTCCGGCATGGCCAGCGGCGCTGGCAAGGAGTTGTTCAACTCCTGCTGGGCCTATTACCTTCCCGTCAACGGCCCCAGCGGCGTGCTGGGCGTCATTGGCATTGCCTTCCCCGATAAGTACGTGCTCTCCGAAAGCCAGAAGATGTTCCTGGATACCATCAGCGCCCAGATTGCCTTGGCCCTGGAGCGGGAACGGCTGTATGAAAAGCAGCAGCGGACCAAGATGGAAGTTGAAAAGGAACGGTTAAGGGGCGACCTGCTTCGATCCGTATCCCATGATCTGCGTACGCCGCTCACCAGCATCATGGGTTCCGTAGGCACCATGATCGAAAACTACGACGATCTTAACGATACGGTGCGCAAGGACTTTTTGGGCGATGTCTACTCTGAGGCGGAGTGGCTTAGCACCCTGGTGGAAAACATACTGAGCCTTACTCGGCTGGAGGGCGGAAAGATCACATTGCACAAGGAAATGGAAGCGGTGGAGGAGATCGTTGCCGAAGCTGTATCCCGTGTGAAAAAGCGCGCCGGCCAGCATGAGATTGAAATCAAAATCCCCCAGGAGCTTATGATGATCCCCATGGACGGCACGTTGATCGAGCAGGTTCTGGTGAACCTTTTGGACAACGCCATCAAGCATACGCCTGCCGGTTCCTCCATTGCGATCACGGTGCGTGAGGAAGGCAGCAAGGCAGTATTCGAGGTCGGCGACAACGGGAACGGGATCCCGGAAAACGACCTTCCCTTCATTTTTGACCGCTACTTTACGCGGCCAAGCGGCAGCGCAAAGCGGCACAGCATCGGCATCGGGCTTTCCATATGCAAATCCATTGTGGAAACCCATGGCGGAATCATCATCGCGCAAAACAAGGCATCAGGCGGCGCAATTTTCCGCTTTACGCTGCCAATGGAGGAATAGTCTATGAATCCGCTGATTCTTGTTGTGGAAGATGAAAAACCCATACGCCACTTCATCAAGGTGGCTCTGGAAACGCAAAAATACAGCTGCATGGAAGCGCAGGATGGCACAACAGCACTGTCCTTGGCTACATCCCACCATCCGGATGTGATGGTGCTGGATCTGGGGCTGCCGGACATGGATGGACTGGATGTGATCCGCACTGTCCGCACATGGTCGGCCATGCCGGTCATTGTTGTTTCCGCGCGCGGGCATGAAAGGGAAAAGGTGCAGGCGCTGGATATGGGGGCGGATGATTACCTGACCAAGCCGTTCAGCATTGCGGAGCTTCTGGCCCGAATCCGTGTTTCCTTAAGGCGAATGGCACAGGAGCAGGGCGAGGGGACAGGCGTTACCTCCTGGCGGCTTGGCGAATTGAATATTGACTACGACAAGCGGCGGGTCATTCTCGGTAATGAGGAGATCCACCTGACGCCAACGGAATATCACTTGCTGACGCTGCTTTCCAGCCATCACGGAAAAGTACTGACCCACAGGTTTCTCATTCAGGAAATATGGGGCGGCGCGCCGCAAAGCGATACCCAGTCCCTTCGCGTCTGCATGGGTAACCTGCGCCGCAAGATTGAGCAGGACCCGGCCCAGCCCAAGTACATCGTCACGGAGGTAGGCATCGGCTACAGGATGGTGGATGAGGTATAAATTTATTCCCCGCAAGAAGGTGCGGTTCCATAACGTAACATATTGCTTATATCTAACAGTGCCGCCATAACAGGCGGCTTTTCATTTTCACAAAAACATCACACCGCCAGGTTCATATTCACAGCATCCTTATGCCGCAGCATCTATAATACAATCATTCTCCGGAAAGGATGGATTGTATATGAAAAAGAATGTACCGTCTCCCGCTTTTTCGGCAGCGATCGGACAGGCGGTTTTGGCTTTAAAAGCACGGGATTTTTCATCATCCCGCCAAATCATATCAGGCGCCATGGCGATGAATATGGATGCCCCGGAACCCCACAACCTGCTGGGCATTTTGTACGAGCTTCAGGGGGACGACGTGGCCGCCCGGCAGCATTACCGCGCCGCCTACGCGCTGGACCCCACTTACAAGCCTTCCTGCCGCAACCTGGAAAGGCTTGCGCTATACGGCTTTAACGTTGCCGAAAGCTATGACTACGGAGCCTGTGCAGTAGGGGAAAAGGACGGGGCGCCAACTGACGCTTGATGCGGCAAAGAACAAAAATGAGGTGAAGATAAAATGTATGTCATTATTGCAGGCTGCCGCAAGGTAGGTTCCAACCTTGCGCTGGAACTTTCACAGGAAAACCACGATGTGGTCGTCATCGACAGCGACCCCAGCCATTTTGAAGCACTTGGTTCCGGTTTCAACGGCGTGACCGTCACAGGCATGGCTATTGACGAAGATGTTCTCCGCAGCGCCGGCGTGGAACAGGCGGACGCACTGGCGGCCGTCACAGACGACGATAATATGAACATTATGGTTTCCCAGGTGGCCCGGGAACTGTTTCATGTTCCGCAGGTCATTACCAGGGTGTATGATCCCCAGCGGGAAGTCATCATGAATAAAATGGGATTGACCACCATCTGTCCCACGAAGCTGGCGGTACAGAAAATCAAAAGCCGGCTGATATCAAAAAATCAGGTGGAAACATTGAACATTCACGGCACAGGCGTTTCCTTCCGCACCGTCAAACCCCAGCGCCGCATGATCGGAAAGGCCGCGGAGGATTTCAAGGACGATGTCATACTTGGCATCATCAGGAACAACACGTTTTCCCTGCTTACGCCCAAAACGGTCATTGATCAAAATGACATGCTGGTTGTAGCAGAATATTCATCCGCAGGAGAGTGAGCCCAGTTGTATATTATCATCGTAGGCGGCGGGAAGGTCGGTTACTACCTGGCCAAGACATTGGCGCCCGGAAAGCACAGGATTGCGCTGATGGAAGAAAATGATGCGCAATGCAGCAAGATCTCGGGAGAACTTACCGATCTTGGCATCAGCCTGGTCCATGGGGACGGTACGGACATCAATTACCTGAAGGATGCGGATATTGAGCACGCAGATATTCTGATTGCCGTTACAGGTTATGACCAGAACAACCTGGTAGCCTGCCAGCTGGCAAAAAACTACTTCAGCGTGCCCCGCACCATTGCCCGTGTCAATAACCCGAAAAACATTCAGGTTTTCAAACAATTAGGCGTTGATTCCGTTGTCAGCAGCACTGCGCATATTGCCGGCATCATTGAGCACGAGGTAGACTGGGCCAGCATCAACCAGATGCTTGCGAAAAGGGTTGGCGATGTGCGCGTCATGGACATTACGGTGTCGCAAACCTCCCCGGCGGCCGGCAAAGCAGTGGCAAATCTGCATCTGCCAAAGGGGACCATTCTGATTTCCGTCATCCGGGACAAGGATGCCTTCATACCCGACGGGCAGACACAGATCCTGGCCGGTGACAGCGTTATTACCTTGGCCCATGAAGACAACATGAAAATATTATCCTCATATTTCTCCGGTTGACAGGAGGAAGGGCATATGAAGAAATTGCGCGACGGGCTCTATGGCATGCTGGTTGAAATCCTGTTTGCCGGCGGGCTGATCCTTGTGGGTTTTGCCGTTTCGCTGCTGAACGGGTGGTGAAGCTTATATGTTGGATAAAAGGAACCATGAAAGCCAGCTTGGACCCATTTGCTATTATATCGGTATCGTTATCGTAGGCCTGGGGCTTGTGGAACTCATTCCCCTTGTGACCTCTCTTATATATAGCGAATGGCCGGTGCTGATTGATTTTTCCATTGGCGCTTCTATTTCGCTTTTGATCGGCGGCTTGCTGATGCTTTTTTTCGGCAAATACCGAAGGCAAAGGCTTAGCT
>JAEZJP010000139.1 GCA_023415715.1 Bacillota bacterium | reverse complement strand
ATTTTTCCTCCTCCCCCTTACCGTCCTGTCTGTCAGTTCCATCTCCTCGGCGATCCTTTCGTCCGTCCACCCTGCCCCATAGTAATACCGCAATATCGTCCGGTCCGTCACGTCCTTCACTTCATCCAAAAGCCTTTCAAACTGCAAAAGCAGATCCACTGCCTGCTGGCGCTTTTCGTTAAGTGCCTGCTCATAGGCGTCGATCTTCTGGTTCCTGGCGGCATCCGGCCGGTTGGTGGCGGAATGCGTCTTTAAAAGCACTGACCCCGTCATCTCCCTTGGCCCGCCGATGGTGCCGATGCGCTTTATCTGTTCCTCGATGGCGCTTATTTCCCTGACGATATTCCTGCAAGCCATAAGAAGCTCTTTCGCATTCATATTCTTCCCTCCCCGTTCCTTCTCCCACAGGTAGTCCCTTTGGTCCTGTTGGCCTGGTTTGGGCCGTTTTCCATAAAGTCTCTCTATATATTCTTTTTTTCTATAGGGACTTTTCAGAAAAACACCAAAACACGTCCAACCAGTCCAAATGTGTTCCTAGCCATTCGCCCCCGAAGCATGGCACGGCAGGTCACCCTTACGCAAATGCAAACCAATATAAAGCCAATCGCCGCTTTTCCTCCGCTGATACCGTTTGGTCATCTCCCGACCAAACTTCGTGCTGCTCATTTGATACTCGTTGCCTGCCAGTGCCCAGACGGCGTATGCCTTGAACAGATCCCCGGCTTTGGCCTCCCCGCCCGCCTCGCAGCAATCGTCCAGGAAGGACGCCAAAACGTCCATCTCGGACTTGTACTCCCTGCCTGCGGACAGTACGGATTCTGGCTGTTTGAGGCCTTCCCGCTGCCATAGCAAACACCCGTCCACCGCCCAGGCGAGTATGCCGGGCAGTTCCTTGCGCAGTTTGAATTTCAGCTGCCTGTCCATTTTTTCTTCCGGGATCTGCACATTGAAAGGAACGAGGCGTATCCTGGACCAGATGCCCGCATCCGTGCCGCGGATGAACGGCTTGTGGTTGGTACACATCCACAGTTTGAACTCCGGTGTATATTCAAACTCATTCTCGTATTTTAATGCGGCCGTCACCTTGTCGCCGCCGGTTAATTGTTTAAGTAACCCCTCATTTAAGCGCGCGCCTTCGCTGGGCTCCGATGTGGTCACCAGCCGGGCGCCCTTCAAGCGTGCGATATCTGATGTGGGCCCGCCGGAGGTCTGCCTTAGCATGATGGTTTCCGGCTGTATGTTCACCGCGTGGTCGCCCAGCATCTCCGTAATGATATCCAGAAATGTGCTTTTCCCGTTCCGCCCCGCGCCATATAAAAAGAAGGCGCAGTGCTCCTGGGTCAGCCCCGTGAGGCTGTAGCCGACGGCCTTTTGAACGTACCGTATCAGCTCCCTGTCGCCTGAGAATATCTCTGAAAGGAACTTGTCCCACAGCGGATGGCCCATTTTGTCGGTATACTCCGTATGGGCGATTTTGGTGATCAGGTGCGTTGTATCGTGCGGCTGTAAAACGCCTGTTTTCAGGTTCAGTTCGCCGTTTAACACGCACAGAAGGGACGGGTGCCTGTCCAGCTGCGTGTAATTCACCGGCACGCGATGCTGGGATTCTGTGAGCATGTTCGTTTTGGCCTTGCTGGAGCGGCTCTGCTTTATGTGCTTTGCATATTCTTTTTGCGCTTCATCCGCACCGGCATCTACAGGCAGCACGTCCAGATAGTCCTGCATGCCGCAGCGGATCTGATCCACAATTTCGTCGGCCATGCGCTTTGTCTCTCCGTTTTCATCGAACATCCAGCGCCGGCCGTCGTAGTACATCCACTTCCTGGCTGCATAGTTATACAGCACCGATTCACCAAACCGGTCCGTAAACCGCTCCGCGTTCCCCGTATCATCAAACGTGTATAGCTTAGAACACGGGAGACGGTTCTCGGACACAGGGGACGGTCCCCTATGTCCGCTATACACGTTCCGGCAGGATTTCGCGGCCTTTGCGATGGTTTGCGCCCCGTATGTGCTGCTGCCCTGCTTGCGCAGCCATTTATCGCGCATAAGCTTTGAGGAGCGAAAAAGCTTGTCCATCATTTGCTCATCCCTGCCGGTCCAGAAGGCCAGCATGTTGCACAGCGCCATGTCCGCCTCCGACTGGCTGGGGAAATACGCTTCCCAATGCCCAGCGTACAGGTCGGAAAACGTTTTGCCCTGCTTGGATTTTTCCGCAAGCGATAAAATCTGATCTTCCGTAAGGTTCAGGGCTGCCTGGTGGGCAATCCCTATGATCGGGGCCTGTCCGCCGCCGATGTACTTTTCATGCAGGGGCTTTACTCTGTCCGTGCAGTCTGCAATGCCCGTATACTCTGAGGCAATCTTCCCTGTGACGACAAAGAATCTTGCGCAGTCGTACATTTCCACATTGCCGCGCCGCCTGCCGCCAGGCGGAAGGGATCCCCGGCAGAGGATATGGATGCCTTTGCCGGAAACGGAATACTCCGCGTACGACTGCAGCGTGTGAATGAACTCCGCCACGACGTTGTCCATGATGCCGCCTGAAAAATCTGCAATGGCATCCTCCGCGTGATCAATGTCCACGCCGAAATAGCCGTTTGCGAACATGAACCCGATGCCTGAGAATTTATAAGACGCCTCCACAGCTTTGTAAAAGCCGGTCCAGGTATCCGGGTTGTTGCTCATCGCCTGGCCGCAGGTTTTGGGGTTGATGGGCACTTTTTTCATTTTCCCGGGCCGGCTGTCATCCGGGACTGACTGCCAGCATACCCACTGGGGAAGCTTTTTCAGTTCTTCCGGCACATGCTCGTACATGGGTTCCTCCTTAAAGAACATAGGGGGCGGTAACACGCAGGCGGGGTAAGGCGTCCGTTGCGTGCAAATACTCAATTTGCCCCCCACGATCCGCCCTCGTTTCCCCCGCCGGATCGTATCCCAGCTCCTGCCACATTTCCAGCACCGTCAAAGGCCGCCTTTTCTTATCACTGCTGTCCGGATACCCGTCAAACCGGTCAAGATTCATGCGCTGTACCCTGGACCGCCGCTTTCTCCCGCGCTTCATAATCCTTCACCAGCCCGCAAAGCCTACGGTTTTCGCTTTTCAGCTTGTCCGCCTCTTTTTCAAGCTCTTCCCTGGCGCTGATCTCGCATTTTAACAGCCAGTTCTGATAGGCGATGTGCTCATCCAATGCTTTCAAAATATGATCCATGCCGCTCCTCCTTCCATTTGTCTGCATTTTGCTTCGTTCAGTTCCCATGCGCTTCAAACGGTGGTATGATAGTACCGGAATCAATCGTTTCCCGCGCATATACCGTACAGGTCGTTGGGTGATTTGTTTAGCGCCCGGGCAAGGGCGATCACATGCTCGGCCAGGATCAGCTTCCTGCCGTGCAGCATCGCGGAAAATTCGTTTTGCGTGAATCCGGCACATTCAACGACGGCGCGCTTCTTAAGCCCTTTTTCCCTGATGATCCGCTCCACGTTTTCGGCAACTATGCTCACTCCGCTTCCTCCCTTCGCTCAAGAATCTTGAGTACATACCTATGCTACTACATAATTCTTGAGTAGTCAATCCCTTTTTCTCAAATTTCTTGAGTAAATTTTCTTGACTGTACAAGAAAGCTGTGATATTCTTTATATCAACAGATAAGAAGGCAGGGGCATGTATGAGCATTGGAAGCAGAATCAGGCAGGCGCGGCTTAACGCAGGGCTAAGCCAGGCGCACTTGGCAAAGGAAGTGGGTGTTTCTGCCGGCGCGATCGGCAATTACGAAAGCGATTACTCTTCGCCAAAGGATGAGATCCTGTATGCTTTGATGCGTGTGCTGAATGTAGACGCAAACTTTCTCTACCAGGATTTTTTAACGCCCATGTCAGGAAAAAGCGAAGTGGATGAGGTCGTGGAGGCCTTCCACAAAAATAAAAAGCTTGCCATCCTGTTTTCGAGGTCGGCAAAGCTCAAGCCGGAAGATTTGGAAATAGTGTTAAAAATGGTTGAGAGGATGGACCAAGAAGATGACAACAATCCCTGATGGCATCAGGGTAACCGTTGCGCCGCTGCCCGGCACCATCCGCGCGTTCGCAAGGCGCATGAAAAGCGGCCATGTATGCATAGTAGTCAACGCCTGCCTGGACGTAAAGGAGCAGGAAAAGGCCCTAAAGCATGAGCTTGAACATGTGAAAAGGAACGATTTTGACCGGGAAGATCCTGTGGAATCCATTGAAACTTCCCTGCAAAAAGAAGATGCTGCATCCACATAACGTAAAATGCTATTCGAGCAAAATGTCCAAAGGAAATTTGACGATCCAAAGAAACAGCGGTACGATGACGAAGATGCACAACCAGGCTATCAAAGGCTTTATGTAATGGATCATGACAATGGAAAACAGGCCGATATCAAAGAAGAATGAAAACAGCGTATTCCAGCCGTTGAGATATTCAAATTTCCCCGTCAGGTACATGACATATTCAATGGATGCATACAGGAAAGAAAAGAGCGCGATGTATACCGCCCTCTTCCATAAACCATTGGGCATATAACCCAGAAACAAAATAACGATGCAGGGAAATGAAACGACAACATGAATAAGGTCCAATATCGTATGGCTGGGGATGATTACCGAATGGTAGCGCCAAAATGGATGCTTGTAAGTAATAAAATTGAACGCAAGATCGCCGATCATCAGCAGCAGGACCGTGGGATAGTAAGACTTCCAGTTTTTTAAGTGCCCGCTCTTCACAAGTATTATCAGCACAATCAAGAGCAATATGAGCATCAGAACACCTCTTCATTACGCAAATAATATGGCGGGTTGATCAAAAATTCATTCTTTGTGCAAAACAAACGCTAAAGAACGCACTCCAGCTGGCAGTCAAAGGGGTTGGAAGCAGACAATTCACTTTTGCAATACACGGCTTCCACACATTTCATCGCCTTGAAAAACGCCTGCGTCTCCTCCGCCGAAAGGGCGGATATGTACAGCTTCCTTGCGCCCATCCTTTTTGCGGCATTGCATGCCATTGCATACAGCGTTCTTCCGATGCCTTTTCTTCTGTGACCATAGGAAACATAAAGGTTCGACAGCTGAATGTACTCAAAGTCGGGCCCGAAGCTTTCGAACTCAATCGTTGCAAAGCCGGCCAGATATTGGTTGATGAAAGCACCCATCATGATGCCGCCGGACCTTAATGTATACGTCAACCTGTCCACAAGGGATACGATGTCGGCCTTGTTCCATTCCTCGGTGGAAGGCGCTTTTTGCAAAAACCACTTTCCGTCCTTTTTTCTCCAGCAAAAGTTCACCTCCTGATGGCGGTTAAAGCGTTCAAACAGGAAGGAGGAAAGGTCGTAAAAGAATATCTCCTCAAAGGATATATTGCTTGGCGATACTTCCTTGCCCGCAAGCATGATTCAGCCTTCTTTTGTACGATGTATGTTTTGAAGCAAAAGAATACAAAAACTTCTTTCATTATACACATTATGGAAAATAAATCAAGTATGTCGATTTTTCTGTATGAAAGGATCATGGTATGAAGCGCAAAGCCCTGCTTATGGCAGTCGTCACGACCGTTTTATGGTCGGGTTCCTACATATTGAACAAGCTTGCCTTTCAGGGCGGGATCGGCCCGCTTACGTTATCCGGCCTCAGATACCTTCTGGCGTCGCTCCTTTTGCTCAGCCTTGGAAAGGGTAAAAAGCGAACTAAAAGCAGTCCCCTTTCATTCTATATGATCATCCTGCTGGGGCTGCTTGGCTACGCCATCGCCCAGGGGCTGCAATACGTGGGCCAGTCGTACCTTACCCCCACGCAGTCGTCCCTGATGCTAAGTTGTGGGAACACATTGCTTGTGATGCTTGTAGACATGCTCTGGCTCAAGGAAAATCAATCATGGCGGGACATTCTCAAGCTGCTGTTCCTGATCGCCGGGATCAGTTTATATTACTACCCCTGGGACGCGGGCAGCATATCCTATGCCGGGGTCGTCTTTATGCTCCTGTCCTCAGTCGGCTATGCGCTGAACATGACCATCAACCGCCGGCTGCTATTAACAAGGCAAACAGACGCAAAATCGCTTACCGCACAGCCCATGTTTGCGGGAGCTGTCGTTCTGCTTATCGCCGGCCTCATCATCGAGGGCATACCGGTCATCACGGGCCGGCTGCTGCTGATCCTTGCCTATTTAAGTATTGTAAGCGGCGCGCTGGGGTTCTACCTGTGGACCAAAAGTCAGATTCATCTCACGGCGTTTGAATCCAGCAGCGTCAACAACCTTATGCTCATTGAAATCGCCCTTATGGATTTCTTCGTGTTCCGCCGAACTGTAAGTTACCTCCAAATCGTTGCGGTGCTTGTTGTTTTTGCTTCCATTATAGCCATACAAAGAAAAAAGGTAAACAGAAAAGCATGATCTGCTTCCTGATACCGTTGTCAGCAGCGTGTGGGCTTTAGACTTGTTGCTTTATATGCGCCAAGCTTAAGCGGGCGATTCATAATCGCCCCTACAGCTTTAAGGCATAGTAGAATGGGTATCCCAAACAAGCACAAGCCGCGGCTAGTATGTCAATAATCGCATGACGATGTAGGGGCGATTATCAATCGCCCGCACGCATCGCATAACATAAGCATCTTTTATCATGGCAGCCCAAATCAAATATTTTTCATCCAATCGCTTTTTCTGTCAAATCAGTGCAGGCGCTTGAAGAAGCTTGCATATTACCCCTTGATCGAGCCCGCCACCACGCCCTCCACAATATACTTTTGCAAAAGTATAAAGAACAGCACGGATGGGAGCACGGCAGTCACCATCGCAGCCAATGCGTAATGCCACTTGGTGTTCAGCTGCCCCACAAAATTGTACGCGGCCAGAACAAGCGTCTTTGTTTTGGGTGATCCGTTCACCATGAGTAGCGGCAGCAGGAAGTCGTTCCAGATCCACATCACGTCCAGCACGACGACCGTTGCCGTAACAGGCTTTAAAAGCGGAAAAATGATCCGCCGGAAGGTCAAAAAGGTGGGCGCCCCGTCGATCGTGGCGCTTTCATCAATTTCCGTTGGCACCGTCTTCATGAAATTGTAGTAGATGAACGTCGCCATGGGCACGCCGAATCCCCAGTACTGTATGCCCAGCCCCCACGTGCTGCCCGAAAGGCCGATGACATTCATCGCCTTGAGCAGCGTAATCATGATCGTCTGAAAGGGGATCAGCATCGGGGTAATGATGATGGTGTGCAACAGACGGGTGGCGCGCGTTTTGCGGCGGTCCAGGATATACGCGGCCATGGCGGAAAAGAGCACGATGCCCGCGATGCCGATAACGGTGATCACGAGGTTGTTGAGAAACAGCCGGAAGTACTCCATCTTCTCGATCACGTAACTATAGTTTTCCGGCGCAATCACCTTGGGCAGCGCCAAAACGCTTGTCAGCACTTCCTTGAACGGCTTGAGGGAGTTGAGGGCCATCAAAAGAACGGGATAGATGTATATAAGTGCAACGATGAGCATCAAGGCCGGATAAAGGATTTTTACTATTTTGCGCCGGGCCTTTTTACGCAAGCGAAGCTTTGAATTGATTGCAATCATGCATCCGCCTCCCTGCGTTCAAGCACTTTCAGCGTAAGCTGCGTCAATATCAGCACGATCACGAAGAACACGATCGCCTTTGCGGAGCCCAGCCCGTAATGGTTGTTCTGGAAAGCCTCCCGGTAAATTTCCAGCGTCGCGCTGTATGTCGCGCCGCCGGGCCCGCCTTTGGTAAGGGCCAGTATGATATCGAACACCTTCAAAGAGTTTGTAAGCGCCATGAACACGCACGTTGTAATGGAAGGCTTCAAAAGCGGCAGTACGACGCGGAAGAACCTTTGCCACGGGCCGGCGCCGTCAATGCTGGCGGCCTCCAGCACATCCCGGGGCACAGCCTGCAAGCCGGCTATGTACAGAACAATGTAAAAGCCCAGCGACTGCCACACGCCCACGGTCACCACAGACCAGAACGCAAGGCCGCCGTCGCCCAGCCAGCTGAAATTCCAAACCGCCCAGCCAGTCATTTCGCCAAGCTCCATAAAGCCCTGGGTAAATATGAACTTCCAAATAAAGCCGACAATGGTCATACTCATGATATAGGGCACAAAGAACATGCCACGAAGGAAATTTGCCAGATGGAACTTTGCGGTCAGCGCCACGGCCAGCGCAAGCGCAAGCACATTGCTGAGCACAATGAACAAAAGTGCGTATTTGCCTGTGAACAGGAGTGCGTTTATAAAGTCCGGGCTGCCGGAAAAAATCCTGCTGAAATTCTCAAGCCCTATAAATACCGGCGTCTTGGAAATACCGTCCCACTGTGTGAGCGAATAGTATCCGCTCATCACAAACGGTGCGTATATGGTCAGCGCCGTGAGCAAGACAGCCGGCAGCGTATAAAGCAGCGTTTCTCTGACTGCGTTGCGATTCAGTGGGCTTACATGGGATCTGCGCATGGCGTTCCCTCCAGGTTATATAGGAGTCGCGATAATGAAACTTGTTGCTTCTTGGGGAAGCCCCCCAAAGCCTTCCCCTTGAGGGGAAGGTGGCGCGCACGCC
>JAEZJP010000194.1 GCA_023415715.1 Bacillota bacterium | reverse complement strand
TGGCGGAGAAGGGAGGGACGGAGGAGGCTGGCGAAACAAGCGATGCAAGCGGCAGCGCAGCAGCGCGCCGATTGAGCCAGATGGAGGGAAATGGGCGGTGTGGAGGAGGCTGGCGAAACGGGTTCCGTAGATGAGCGCCGCCGGTGGCGGATAAAGCGAAGCGGAGGAAGCGAGCGAAACGAGCAGTGCGAGCGGCAGCGAAGCGATGCGACGATTGAGCCGCCGGGTATGCAAGCGGAGCGCAGCACCGCGACGATTGAGCCAGATGGGCACTTACAAATCGCCCCTACAACTTTGTTGCTTGTTGGCCTCTCTGCCATGGATTGTTAAATTCGCTAAGGTGAGAAGGGCGGTATGCTTTTCTTATATGGATTTCACCATATATGGCAGCATGCTCAGGATCGCGGAGGGGCCGTCCCGTTCCTCTATTTTCAAAATGATCTTTCTTGCGCGGACTGTGGGAAAGACACAAATCGCTTTATGCCCAATGGTCTCGCCATGATACAGGCAGATGGGTTTGGGGGCATACAAAACCGGTTCAAAGTACAGCGAAAAGCGCATTACGGATTCACCCAGCGTTAGATCCTCGCGTATCACCACGCGGTTTACAAGCGCGCCGTTTTCCGCTTCCGCCTCGATTACGAAGCCGCCTTCCGCCTCCCGGACCTGCGTGAAGCCCGGCACCGGCGTGCCATACCTTAAACGAAGCGCTTCGCCAAATTCCTGAAGCCGTTTTGCATCCTTTTCCGGCAGGCGGCCCGATGCTTCCGGGCCGATGTTCAAAAGGAAGTTCGCACCGCGGCCCACGGAAAGCTCATAGATGCCCAGCAGTTCCTCCACGCTCTTGACCGTATCCGCGTTATCCATGCAGTCGAACCATGTCCTGTCCCGCATCATGAAGTCGCACTCCGCCGGTAAAAACCGTGGGGACGGGAAAACGCCGCCGGGGTAAAACTGCCTTGTATGGTCCGTTTCGGTGACTGTGCTGCGGTTTGGCATATTGGCATATCCGTTTTCGTTTTCCACCCAGCGCACGTCGGGATCCCACATTTCAAAAATGCATATATCCGGCTGCAGCGCACGAACGGCGCTAATGATGCGCGCAGAATCGAAAGTATGCCCGCTTGATCCGCAGCCGTCAAACCACATGTAATCGATTTTGCCGTATCCGGTCAAAAGCTCCGTAAGCTGGCTGATGAAGGTTTCATCATACCTTGTCCCGCTTACAAAATCTGTACCGCCGCTCCACTGCGCCGGGGAACAGTACAGGCCAACCCCCATGCCGTATTTTTGGCACGCAGCGGTAAACTCGGCCACCATATCGCCTTTCCCGTCTTTCCACGGAGAATTTTTCACCGAATATTCCGTGTATTTGGACGGCCACAAACAAAAACCGTCGTGATGCTTGGCCGTCAATATGGCATATCGCGCCCCGGCTGCCCTGCTTTCCCGTATCCATTGATCACAATCAAGGTTTTTTGGGTTAAACGCGCTGGCGGGCATGGGTTTTTTGTCCCAGTCCTGATGACCTCGGAAAAAGCTGCGGATGCCAAAATGAAAGAACATCCCGAACTCCAGGTCCATATAGGCCAATTGTCTGGGAGAAGGGAGGGTGCGCCCGTTCATAAAGAATGCTCCTTTGATGAATGTATTGAAAAGTAGATTGTCACCTGCAAATGAGAAGAAATCCGGGGTTCAATATCAAGCTAAAGGAAAGACAATAAACAGACGACGCCGTAGGGGCGATTATGAATCGCCCGCATGCTGCGGATAAGGCACCAAACTTAGCGGGCGATTACTAATCGCCCCTACGGCTTTAAAGCAAAGCGGAATACGCTTTCCAAACAAATTTAAAGCCCCGGCAGAGAAAACAACAAAAAACAGCGCAATAAACCCTATAGCGCCCATGTATCCTGCCAGACTTGTTTTCCCCCGTCATAGAGCCTTAGCAAAAAGGCCCCGCGCTGCAATTCCAGGCGCATGTTTTGGTTCCATACGGCAAGATCGCACGCATGCAGCGTTATCGTTATCGTTTTGCTTTCCCCCGCCGGGACCAAGACTTTGCGGAATGCCTTCAGTTCCATTATACGCGGCACAACATCGGCCGCCAGGTCCGTCACAAAAAGCAGCGGCAGGGCGCTTTCGTCGAAGCTTCCGCAGTTGGCGGCCTGCATGCAAAGTTCTACCAGCGGCGTTTCATCCACCGGAAGGGTATCTGAAGAAACAGGCAACGGGCGCAAAACAATGCCGGAATAGGTAATCTTTGAATACCCAAAACCGTCACCAAAGGAAAAGAGGGGCTTATTCAAGCCGGACTGATCGCAGTAGTTTAGCTGCGTGATGCCGGCTTTTTGATTGTAGTACACGGGTAACTGCCCCGCGTGTGCGGGAAAGGAAACAGGCAGCCGGCCGCTTGGGGAAAACAAGCCGAACACCGCCTGCGCAATGGCCAGGCCGCCCCTCGGGCCAGGATAGAAGCTCACAAGCAGCGCGTCCGAATCATGCGCAATGTCTGGTACGGCATACGGGCGTCCCAGGATAAGAACGGTGACAATCTTTTTTGATGCGCTGCGAGCGCGCGCAAACAGCTCATGCTGTCCATCGGGCAGCAATAAGCGCGCGCAGTCCATGCCTTCGCCACAGTCCATATAGCCATAGGACGCAACCGCCGCACCGTTTATGTCAAACCCGGCACCACGGAACCTGTTGGAGGAGCCGCCCAGCGCAAGTATGGTCACATCACAGCCCGCGGCCATCGCGGCAGCCTTATTAGGATCGCTGCCGTCATCATACAGGATTTTCATGTTTGACCCATTTTCCCCGGCCAGGTTGAGGACGCCGTCAAGCAAAGTACGGCATTCCTCCCTGCGAACAGGCGGGCTGTAATCCCCAAGCTGGCGGTATACATCATCGGCGGCCGGGCCGATCAGTGCCACGGTTATGCCATCATGGTTGGATAATGGAAGAACGCCGTCGTTCTTAAGAAGGACAATACTCTCCTTGGCGATCTCATAAGACTCCGGATAGGCATCATAATCAAAAGCCGTATGTTCCGTTTCCTCTGGCAGGTAAGGACGCTCAAACAGGCCCAGTTCGAATTTAAGCTTCAGGACACGGATCACAGCCCGGTCGATGGTTTCTTCCTGAACATATCCCTTCAGAGCAGCTTCCTCAAGGCTTGAAAAGGCGGTATCCCACAGGCTGATATCTATGCCTGCCTTCAACGCCCGCGCGCCGGAAAGCACGTTGCCGCCCGTTGCCATATCCAGCCGGTCGATGGCGCAGCCGTCCGCCATAACGACACCGTCAAACCCATACTCATCGCGAAGTATGCCGCTCAGCAAGGCTTCATTCATATGGCACGGGATTCCGTCGATCTCATTGTAGGCGGCCATGATGCCTTTGACCCCCGCTTCGCAGGCTGCTTTTGCCGCCGGAAGGTGGATCTCCCGCAGCTCCCGCGGACCTATACGCGCCGCGCTGGCATTGATCCCGCCCGTTGTTTCCCCCTGGGCGCAAAAGTGCTTTGCCACCACCGCCACGCCCTTAATTTGAATTCCCCGGATTTCAGCCTTGGCAAATTGGGAGGAAAGATACGGGTCCTCGCCATAGCATTCCTCGCTGCGCCCCCAGCGTGGGTCGCGGAGGATGTCCAGCATGGATACAAGCGCCAGGTTTACGTGAAGCTCCCGCAATTGACGCCCGCATACCTCCCCCGCCTTTTGCAAAAGCTCCGGCTGAAATGTTGCGCCGGCTGACAGGTTCACCGGCAGCAAATAGCCGTTCAGCGCCTGATGGCCGTGGGGGCATTCGCTGCTTACAAGCATCGGTATTTGA
>JAEZJP010000114.1 GCA_023415715.1 Bacillota bacterium | reverse complement strand
CTTAAGCGGATGTACTTCCTGCCAAGCGCCTCGGCGATGCTCTTGCCAAGGCTCGTCTTGCCGGTGCCGGGAGGCCCGACCAGCAGCAATATGGAACCCTTTTTGTCGTTTTTGAGCTGCATGACGGCCAGATGCTGAATGATCCTGTCCTTGACCTTCGCAAGGCCATAGTGCTGCGCATCCAAAACCTTACGCGCTTGTTCAAGGTTGACCGGCTTTGACTCCTCCTTCTTCCAAGGCAGCTGAACCATCAGGTCCAGGTAATTGCGCAGAACGCTGTATTCGGGGCTGCTTTGCCCCTGTGCGTTGAGCTTATCCAGTTCCTCGAGGGCGGCTTCCTTGATATCGGGCGGCATCTGCGCCTCCTCTATCTTGGCCAGATAATCCTTTTCCTTCTTCCCCCGCTCCTCTTTTCCCTCGTTCAGCTCCTCCTGGATCACCTTCAGTTGTTCCCGGAGCACAGCTTCCCGATAGGATTTATTGGCTTTTTCCGAAAACCGTTCAGACATCTGAATATGCAGCGCAACGGCCTCCTTTTGCTTGAGCAGATGGTCCAGGAAACGGAGGCTGCGCGCTTTCAGGGAAGCGATCGAAAGCAGTTCATACTTTTCTTCGTTGGAAACCGGGAGGTATTGGGAGATGCGAACAATAAACGGGTTGATTTCACTGATCATGTCGATCGTTCTTATATACTGTTCTCCCCCTTGAAATTGCTCACTGATATCGCGGACAACCTTCTTAAAATAGCCAAGCATCTCGGCCTGATCCTTTTCGCCCATATCCTCCTGATCGGGGGCGGGCTCATATCCGGCATATACCGTACCGCTTACAAAGCGGAGGCTCTTCACCTCCACCCGGTCCATGATCCGGACCACCAGCTGGATGCCCTTGTCCGTTTCTTCCACCCCGCTTGCCACAAAGGCGGCGCCAATTTTGTAAAAGTCCTCTTCCTTCAGCGCCTGCTGGCTGAAATTCTGCTTTAACGGCAGCGCGATGGCGGTATTCCCGTTTTTCAGATACCGCAGCTGCTCTTCGCCGGCCGTCTTTAATTGAATCGCCGTAATGGCTCCCGGCAATAAAACGGTGTTGGACACCGGGAGGACGATGCTTTCTTTCATCTTGTATTCCTGAGCTGTCATATTCTTATCCTTCCTCGCTCATAAATGAACGCTCGTTTAATAAATTTTCAAATGATTGCGAGATCCCTTTGCGCACTGGCCGCAAAAATATCCCGCATGCGGATGGCCTTACAGCAAGATCGCGTCCTGTATGATCCGTATCATCTCCTGCAAAAGAACCGCTCTTTCCGCCTCGCTCCTGTGGCTGTTCACGGCGATCGCCTTTACGGGGTAAAAGAGGATCGCCATCAGATTATCGTCATCATATTCCTTCACGATCCGGCGCATCTTCATATCCCCGATCAAACTGTAGATATGACAGACACCCTTTTGCCCGGAACACCGCTTTGACAGCGAGGGACAATTTGAGAATTGCTCGACGAAGCTGAAAATCTCCCGATGCTCCATGATATAGTTATAGTAGCTTCTGACAAGCACCTCGACCAGCTGCCTTCCGCCCATTTCCCGGTTTACGCCTGCCAGCAGATAGTCGAATATTTCCTCGGAATACTCGCTGTAGATATCCTGCAGCATGTCTTCCTTGTTATCAAAATAAACATAAACAGTGGCCGGTGAAACATCCGCTATTTTAGCGATCTTTGAGATGGACGCGCCGTGAAACCCCTCCTGCAATATCAGGCTGATGACGGCTTCCTTGATCCGCCGTTCTTTATCGTCGTCCCTTCTCCTCACGTCACCACCTCCTTGCCTCTATATAATAAACGATCATTCATTAATTGTCAATGAAGAATCGGAAAGATAAATCAGCGATGGCCTCCAGGATGCCAAACCCCTGTACCCCCGGGAACCCCCTCCGCACGCACGTTGTGCAAATCCACATGCATAATTTCATGATTTTGTATATAGATGGAAATGCTCATTCGAAACCTTGGCTATGGGGAGAAAAACGAGATTTGGCTTATTCCTGTATACGTGGTAAAATATGCATATGAAGCGGTGAGGAGCGATGTGCCATGCAGACCAACGTACTGGAGTATCTGGAATCATCCGCGCAAGAGTTTGCGGACAAGGTCATATTTTCAGGGGAAAATGAAACGATCACCTATTCACAGCTGCGTACCCGCGCGCTATCGTTATGCGCTCGGATAATGCCCTATTTTAGCCAGGGGGAGCCTGTGATCGTCATGATGGAAAAATCCATCGGAACGATCGTCAGTTATCTGTCGGTGCTGTACGGCGGCGGGTATTATATTCCCATTGACTCCGATCTGCCCGCCCTGCGCATACAAGGCATTCTGGAATTTGTGGACGCAGGCCTGTTGATCACCGATTCTAAATCGGCGCCTGTTGTGCAAGCTTTACATTTCGGCGGAAAAGTGCTGGTTGTGGATGAACTCACGGAAGATCCCGAACGCTTGGGCCCAACGGACAGGTGGCAATCCTCATGCGATACGGACGCAATGTATGTGATCTTTACATCGGGTTCCACCGGCACGCCCAAGGGTGTCGTGACCTCGCACCGGGCCGTCATAGATTATATCGACGCGTTTGCCAAGACTGCGCATATCACTGATTCCGACGTTTTTGGAAACCAGGCGCCGTTGGATTATGTGGCCGCCATCCGCGACATGTACCTGCCGATGAAGACCGGCGCTTCCACCGTGCTGATCCCCAAGAAGCTGTTTTCCGTGCCCGCCAGGCTGTTTGATTATCTAGACGATTATGCCATAACGACAATCTGCTGGGTGGTATCTGCCTTGTGCATTCCCGCGAAATTGAAGGCGTTCTCCTATAAGGTACCCAAAAACATCACCAAGGTCATTTTTACCGGCGCTGTGATGCCGGCCAAATATCTGGCGCAGTGGCAGCAGCACCTTCCCCATGCCCTGTATATGAACCACTATGGCCCCACCGAAATCACCGCCAGCTGCACCTACCACATCATTGACCATATGGTAAGCGAAAACGAAAAGATCCCCATCGGCAGGCCGTATCACAACACCGGCATCCTTTTGCTGGACGAGAGCGGGAAGAAGATCGAAACGCCCAATACCATCGGGGAGATCTGCGTCCGTGGAACCTGCCTGGCTTCGGGGTATTTTGGCGACCCCGTCCGCACTGCGGCTTCCTTCATACAGAATCCAACCAATGTCCGGTATACGGATCCTCTTTACAAAACAGGCGATCTGGGCTCCTGTGACGAAAATGGGGTGCTGTGGTTCCACGGAAGAATGGACAGCCAGATCAAGCACATGGGGCACCGCATTGAGATGAGCGAGATCGAGCATGCCGCAAAATCCATGCCCGATGTGGAAGAATGCTGCTGCCTGTATGATCAGGAAAAGGAACTGCTGTATCTGTTCTATGAGAGCTCGTCGGTCGCGCCGGGGGATATGGCAGCATACCTTCGTAAGTTCCTGCCCGCCTTCATGATCCCGCGCAAGCTGATCGCCAAGGAGAAGCTGCCCCTTCGCTTTAACGGCAAGATCGATATGCAGGCGCTGAAGGATGAAATGATATAGGCTCATACAAATGATATCTTTTCAAAGGAGCAGATACTATCATGGATCTGGTCACAAGCTTTTCGCAATTTTCGGAATGGATCAAGGCGTTCAAGATAGATAAAAAGGCTGTATGTACCAATTGCTTTATGCTCCCTGGCGAAATAGAAAAACATATTTCATCCGGAAGAATAGCGGTTGTATCCAGCCCGGAGGAATTGTTTTTCTTCATTGCCGAAAATGGCTTCCGCCGCCTGGTCTATTATACGTCGAATCCTTTATCCTCAAAGGATACCGAATCCTTGCTTTGCGCGTCCGGCATCATGCCGGTCCTTGCAGACCTGGTGGCCCGGGACAGCGAACCTTCGCAAATGGACCGGATCATCGAAACGAAATGGAAGCCCGCCGGATTCTCCCTTTACAAAACCTATATCAGGCTTTTGATGCGGGAAATACCCTCCGAATGCTTCGAACCCATGGAATATGCTTTCCAGGTTAACGGCCGGAAATATTGCATCGGCACAGGCGATCCGTTAAAAGCGGAGGAGGTCGTCAGCCTGTGGGGTCAATGCCTGGATCCATTCAGCATAACCTTGCCCGGGGAGGAAGAAACATCGTCCTTCATCCGGCAGGGGAAGGTCCATTGCATCACCGATGATACCGGCCGTTTGTGCGCCGCCATGCTAAGGGGTGACCAGGGGCAGCGCGCGACGGTCCAGCATGTTTGCGTTCATCCGGATTTTAGAAGGCTGGGCCTGGCCCATATATTGATGAAAGCTTCCATGCATGACGCCGTCAAGGCCGGCATACATACTTGCTTTTTATGGGTGGATGAAAAGAACCATCCGGCGATCCAACTGTATAAGCGCTTTGGATTTGAACCGGATGGCATGATATCAAGGCAGCTTCTTTTTGATGGGAAACCGCTACCGGCTTTTGAATAACCTTATCTCAAATCGATTTCTTTTCGAGTGCGCTGCTCCGATTCCCCGTTTGAACCGGCCCGGCGGGCTTCCACCATCAGCCAGCATTTGCGCCTGGGCTGCCCGTTTAAGTCCACTTTGTCTTTTGTGCTCCAATCCTGGATCACCTTGTATTCGCCATTTCTGCTGCTTGACAGGAGGAACCTGAACTCCGGCTCAATACCCGCCCCTATGGCGGCATAGGCCTGGAGCATGCGGTTCTGGCTTACGCTGCCTGTATATACACCGGTGATGCGGTTGTTAATCTGAAGATATTCGTCATACGAATCAAACAGATAGTCGCTGACATTCAGGGTCCCGGCCTCGTATTCCTTAAGCATTTTCCCCAGCAGCCGCGACAGCGGCATTGCCAGGGTGTAATTGGTATGCTGGCCGTCGGCGAACATGGTATCATCCATTTTCAGCACATCCTGGCGGATATACGTCAGATCCCAGAACGGCACGCTGTTTTCATCGGCCAGCTTTTGCACATAATCGTGAAATTCGCCATAATTGCCGTCGCCTATGACGTTTGCGGCAACCTTGGGCCTTGAAAGAAAAATCAGGTCGATGTTGCTTTCTTTACATAAGGA
Organism: Bacillota bacterium; assembly: GCA_023415715.1. GTDB lineage: Bacteria > Bacillota > Clostridia > Christensenellales > Aristaeellaceae > JAEWAH01. The sequence continues at coordinate 18,417 of JAEZJP010000114.1, read as the reverse complement.
AATGATCCTGTTCAGGTATTCCATGTTCTCGGGCCTTATTTTTTTTGCGTCATATTTGGTGGATGTTCCCTTGACGACCTCGCCCGGCTTTTGTGCCGTTCCAAGATAGGCATAACCTTTCCCTAAATATGAAAATATTTCCGCGGGATAATCCTTGGGATCCAAAACGCCCGTGTACGTCAGATTATTGATAATGAAGCCGGGGCGCATATTCTCTCTGGCCCGGTAGCTTTTGAGCAATGCATCCGGATATTTGTCGATCGTGAATCCCCGGATCAGGAATTCCAATTTATCAAACGACCATCCCATATTTTCAATGGCTTGAAATTGCCGCACGTCGTCTATACGGTTCGATACAAAACGTCCGGCATTCACATACAGGACGACGCAACTGATCTTGTTTTGTTTGAGCGCTTCCTTGAGCAAATAGTAGGATGCCATAAAGGACTGAGCAGGCGTTGTCACATTAAAAGATTTGACGCCCGCCACCTCATCAACAAGCAGTGGGATATTGGAATGATACGTGGAGGAGGTTCCCACAAAGAGCAGATCTAAATCATTATGCTGATGAAGCTCATTGATCGTCGTTTTTGACAGGGAATCCCTGGGGAAAACGAGAAAAGCAAGCCCTTCCTCCAGGAGGATAAAAATAGCGACGAAGACAACGGCCTTTATAAGAAGGCGCATCCTAAAACTGCGCATAGATAAATCCATTTGACACGCTCCCCCCCACAGGCATCAGCATCATTAATGCGAAGATGATCGCATAATATACGGCCCAGCGCGAAACGACGGGCCACTTGCCAATCGTCTCAAGAACGCTGAACCCCCTTTCATTCAGGTAATCGATGAAGAATATGATGGCAAGCAAAAGCACCAGCACCGCAAGATCGAACTTGCCTATGCCCAAATTGGCCAATGTGCCATTGACAAGGTCCATTGGGGCAAACGAGAAGAATATCTTTCGGACCGTTTCAATCGCGGCTGAACCGTTCAGGGAACATACGATGCTTCGCCCGATGCTCAGCAAAAAGATGGTCCTGATAACGCGGAAGATTTTCCAGCCCAAATACTCCTGCTTGATTTTCAGCTTTCCCAGGCATTTGTTGAATAACGGCTCCAGGAGCGTGGCCATCATGATCAGCCCGCCGTTCCAGAATCCGTACAGGATATATTTTGCCTCGGCCCCGTGCCAGATGCCTACGACCGTGAACACAATAAAGCTGACGATGCCGCTGACGATGATCTTGCTCCACCGGCTGCCCCAGCGCTTTCGGATGGCTTTGGCAAGCCGTCCGAAGGCAGAGGAGAGGGAGAGGGGATAGAACAGATAATCCCGCATCCATGCCCCTAAGGTAACGTGCCAGCGCCGCCAGAAATCCGCTATGGAATTGGCATAATAGGGACGGAGGAAGTTCTTTGCCAAACGAATGCCCATCACCTGGGCAACGCCTGAGGCGATATCCATGCCCCCGGAAAAGTCGCAGTATACCTGCAGGCCGTACGCGAAGGCGGCCACAAGCAGGACGCTGCCGCTGTAGCTTGCGGAATGGTTAAAGACATCCGAAACCAGGCCCGCCAGCCGGTCGGCTACAAGCAGCTTTCTGATAAAGCCCCAGCCAATCAGGAGGATGCCGTTCTTGGCCTGGGTGTAGTCGAAAGAATGAGGCTCATACAATTGGTGTGCCAGGTCATCATAGCGGGCGATAGGCCCTTGGACGATCTGCGGAAAAAAAGAGACAAACAAGGCGAATTTGGCGATATTTCTTTCCGGTTTGTACTTTCCGCGGTAAACATCAATCAGGTACCCCATCGACTGGAAGGTATAAAAGGAAATCCCCAAAGGCAGTACAACGGCACTGAAATCAAGCAGCTTCAGCGCCTTTGCGGGCATGACAAAATTCCACGCGGAGGACAGGAGGCCGCCGTATTTGAGTGCCGCCAGAATGCCGAAGTTCAGGAGCAATATCGCTGTTAGGAGCAGTTTTTTTTTGGTGACAATCCTTTTTTTGAGAGCAAGCCTGTCTGCCTGCTCCAATGATGCGCTGCCCTGGATGCTCTTGATGCGTTCATTGTATTTCAAAAGCAGGAAGCCGCTGAGATAGACGGAGACAGTGGTAACAAGAAGATAGAGCACAAGCCCTTTGGAGGAAACATAATAGAAAAAGTAGCTGCTCAGCAATAGGGTAATGTAACGGTACCGTTTTGGAGTCGCATAGTACAAAACGAAGACGGCCGTGATAAAAAGCAAAAAGCTGACAGAAGTGAAGCTCATGGTCAAGCACCCGTTTCAAATAAAGTTGGGGTGGATGAATATCAGGACAGCCTTTTGACAAGAGCGGCGATCGCCTTAACGGAATTGAAATTCTCGGGAACAAGGTCCACAACGCTTATATCGATCTGGAATGTATCGTTCAATTCGCTGACCAGCGAAATAATATCGAAGGAATCCAGGATCCCGCCATCCACCAGCGATGTCTCCTTCTCTAAATCGATATCGCTGCGGATGCCCTTCAGTATACTGATGATCTTATCCATACTTTCCCAACCCTTTCATATATGTTCAAAAATGCCTACCTTTCCAATTTTAGCATACTAAATGAAAAACTCAACACATCTTTTTACACGATTCGATTTTTTATATTCTTAATGATGGCAGAAACGTCAAAAAAGCCTGCCATCAGATTTACTAGAAAATCAGATGGCAACGGTAGTAACAAAGCAATTATTGTGATGGCAAAAACTGCAGATACTAGAAATCTCACTTCCGGCTCTTATGTTGCTCCTAAGAGCGCTGTTAAAGTGATTGAGATTCGAATCCCGCTTGTATTGCTGGCTAAAAGAAACATTACCTTAATCGCTCCGGCAAATAGACTCTTGATCCTTTCCTGAAGCTCGCTTGCGTCTCATTTTTCTATAATGGCATTCACTCCATCGGGAATCACAGCAATCTTCCCATGGGGATACATTTTATACGACATAGAAATCGCTTGCTCCAGGCTGTCCGCATGGCGCATATGAAGGCTTTCCACTAGCCTTTTATTACAACCGCTGACCAAGATAACAGTGGCATGCATCAATACCCTTGCCAGCAACTGTGCCTGCCACTGATCGGTTTGCGTATTCTCGCGGCCCACAGCTACAATACTTTCAAAAAGTGCTTTGGGAGAAGGCGCATTTTGAAGCAAGGAAATAAATCCTTCTCCGCCGTGCCCATCCTGGCAGGCCGCGCATAAAATAATCACACCGCCTTCCTTTACGCATGCTTCTCCTGCCGTTGCCCCCTTTACCACCTGATAAATGTTCTGATCCATGGGATATCCGCCATTTGATGTAATGACAATCTCCGCTTTGGGCACGCGTATGCCAACATGGCGCTTCACATAATCACAACCCGCCAAATGCGCGCTCTCCATATCGCCGGCAAAAGCTGCAAAAACCTGCTTTTCCTCGTTCAATACCACATTTAAAACAAAGGCAAGCTTTGCCATTCTGGCTGCCATTACCATTTCAGTATGTATGGGGTTATTTTCAAGCACGCCTGTTCTTGCATATGGACAAGCAATAAAAGCTGCGCAGTGGTTTTCCAGAATGGTTTTTGCGCCTGCGATACCAGGCAAGATACTTTTTCTTCCTCCAGAAAACCCGGCAAAGAAATGGGGCTCGATAAACCCTTCCGCCACCACCAAGTCGGCCCAAGCAACCCTTCTATGAACGGTAAGTTCCCCGCCCGATTTCAATCGACCCAGAGAAATAAGGTTTTGCTCATTGTAAGCATCATGGATTTCAATACGTTCCTTTTCAACAATTGCTTCTCCAAATTTTGAAGCGAGCTCCTGTGTCGTTGTTGCCCTATGTGCCCCCGTAGCAATCAATATAACAATTTCCGCCTCCGGGCTTCCCTTGCGAACCTCCGCAAGGAGAAGTGGCATTGTAAGTCTGCTGGGCATTGGACGGGTATGGTCGCTGGTAATCACAAGCACCCGTTGTTTCCCTTGGGATAATGCAGCAAGCCCGGGCGTACCGTATGGCTCATTCAGAGCTTTTTCCACCACCGGAACACCTGTTGCTCCAGGGTCCACTTCGCGGGCAGAAAAGATCCCCAGCAGTTTTTCCTCAGGTATATCCGCAATTAAAAACCCCGTATGATATGGTATGGAAATTCTTTGCATTATTCTTGTCTCTCCACTTGGATTTATCCATTTTCCAGTCCTGGCGTGTGCATCTTTGGCAGAATGCTATTGCAGGGAAGGATGTATGAACAGAATAGGTTTTATAGTCATTTATCTCTTTTACCGCCTGAGATAGGGTATTGTCGTATACTCCGATGAATATTGTGCTTTGGCAGTAATTTCACCGTGATCATGCCTGCCATATACTGCAATGCAGCGTGTTTCGCCAGGCATCAAATCAAACCAATTATCCTCAAAATACCAGCCAAATGCATCGCCATCCTTGACACCGCTCAGTTCCACGCAGCGTGCGAACTTGTTCGCAGTTATGCTGATGCTGCCATCTGTATCCTGCTTCAGCGTTAGTTTTGCGTCAGGGAAAGGAAGGAATCGCTCTGCTTTCATGTATACAAAATCCCTGGATATTTCATGTCCTTGTTCGTCGACCATGCGGGCGAATAGTACACATGTTCGCCAGAATTGTCCGATTTCGTCAAGATTGAACAGGATCTGTGAAGCACCTGAAATCACTGCTGCGGCATAAGTCTTTTTTGCAAACATCTTCTGGCTGCAAAGGTCATATACTGACAACTCGACTTGCCCATGAAAATCCTTGCACGTATCGTTTACGCCCCAAACATAGACATGATCCTGCACATCAATGGACACAAGAAGCGGTGAATATGCCCGTTTGAGTGCATAATACGGCTGTCCAGGCTCCAAAAAGTAGTCAATGTAGGAACAGTAGATTTGCGGCCAGGCCGTGCAGAGCTTCCAAATAAGATGGCCGTTCGTCATTCGGTCGCCCTCGCTGCGATAAAACGGTTTTCCGCGCCTTGAGTTATGCAGGATCAGACGGATATCGTGGGCTGCTGCTGCGTTGTACTTGTAAATCAGCGACTGGGCATCGGTGGCTTCATAAAACCGTTCGTAAGGCCCCGCCTTCTCCGACCAGTGATTGATCGTCCGTGCGTGCCAGGCGGGAGGCAGCGGGCTGTCTGCGCCGAAAACTGCGCCATCCTTCCATTTGCCATCCCAAAGCAAATTTCCAGGCAGAAAGCGCTGAACGCTTTTCAATTCCGGTATAAACGTGCGTATATTTTCAGAAAAGAAATTTGCGTAATCCTCACCCGGCACAAAGGATAATGCCGCCCGGGAACCATGGGTGTCAATGTGCGGATCGTTGGGATACATGCCGCCGATGGGGCTGCTCGCACGGTAAACGCGCTGGGGGTCCAAACTGTTCACAACGTCTTGGAAATGATAGTAGATCAGGTCATGTCCCAGCCGTTTTGTTTCCTCTTTACCGAACAGATCACACATATACACGGTTTCGTTGCAGCCGCACCAGAGTAAAATGGATGCGTGGTGTTTCAAGCGGAGCACCATTGCCCTTGCTTCGCTTAGTGTGATCTCCAAATAATCTTTGTCTTCAGGCAGATGGCTGCCCGAGATAGGGAAGTCCTGCCAGATTAATATTCCGCGCCTGTCCGTTTCCTCGTAAAACCGGTCATTGTACTGCTGGCTGGGCCCCCATATGCGCAGCGCGTTGATATTCGCACGCTGCGCATGGTCTAGCAGTGTCTGTGCACGCTCGGGAATGTAGCGGTGTGATGGTCCAAACATGGGTGTTATGCATGAGCCCCACAGGCGTACCCGAACACCGTTGACTGCGAACTGAAGCGGGCCAACCGGCACAATTTCACGCAGGCCCAATCGCTTTTCATCCCGATCAACTACTTCGCCTGATGATATAAGCGAAACCTGTAAAGTGTACAAAGGTTGTCCCCCGTAGTTGCGTGGCCACCACAATTCTGGTTGTTTTACATTCAATATCAGTTGTTCCCCTTGCAGACTCTGTGCGGTAACCACTTGTTTGCCAAAGGGATCTAATAAGACCGCATCCACAAATAGCCTGGCATCTTTAAAAGCCGATGTCACTGTTGTGTTTATTTTTATGAATGCCGTTCCGAAATCAGTTGTAAAGCTCGTTTGAACGTCGACATGGTCAAGCCTGGCTTCGGGAACAAGAACCAGCTCTATGTCATCGTATACGCCGATTGGCGTGAAGTATGGGATGACGCCGGCATGTGATGAGAAATCGCCATGTGCTTTCCGATAATAGGACATTCCTGACAGCCTTGGGCGCTCACCGTCGTGTACCCGCGCATCCATCCATGCGCGAACTCTTTGAGGCGCATAAAAATAAAGAAGCAATTCGTTTTCTTCAATGAGTTTACCGGTGATTTCAATTTCTACCGGCAGGAACATGGAAAGGTGCCGCATGAGAAGCTGTCCGTTGAACACAATATCCACTACGGCATCAAGACCTTTGAAAGATAAAAAGACCCGGCCCTGTGCCTTAAGCGAAAATGTCCGCCTGAAAGCCCAATCCAGTTCAGATACCCAGAGCGTCTCTCTGGCATCACCCGTATCCAGCACAGTCTTGTCCAGCTTATCGTGAGCCCATAGCACCTCTTGTACTGATGCGGGCACAGTTGCAGCAAGCCAATGCTCAGGCTGCGTATCATAGACTGCCTGTCTCCACTGATCCCCCCACGTTTCCCCGGGGGTGAAGGATTTTATATGCCATTGGTCAAGCAATGGTATCGTTTTACGCATATGTCTTTTCTCCAAGCTAATTCATTTTATGCACAGCTGACATTTTCCGGGAGCCCGGGCCCTGAGCCGTTAGCCCCCGGAAAATATGGTGGAACGATGTCTGCCTGATACCCCGGGAAATGGGACTAAAGTCAATTTGACAAGCCTAGAATATGAACTTTACGCTTTCGAAAGCTTTCAACTCATCGATGACAAGGGATACTTTTCCATTTTCATGTTTAAAAGGAATCTCGGTTTCATTCATCAGGCTTACAGCCTTTTTCACCGTCTTTTGACACGGTATACATACTCCGATCGAACGGACAGGTACAGGTTTCATATAGGAAGTACCAAAGTGGCCTGTACCGTTTACGAGCTGCACAAGCGCAAATTTTTGATCCGCTTCTTCGCTGTAAGTAACCTCCACCATCCCGCTAAGATCGGGGGCAACGCTTTGAAGCCCTGCGATGTTTTTAAGCAGGTCAGACATGAACAGGAACGTATTACTGTACCCTTCACGGAAATACAGGTCGCCAACGCACCAGGGGACGATAATACCCTTGCCTTTCCCATAGCGATGGACGACTACACCGGGGTCCTCCGTCTTAAGGGTGTGATAGCACCGCTCCGGCGGCCCGAACATTTGGGGCGCGATCATCTTCAGATACTTCTTTGCGCCGTCAGCATACTCGTTATACCAATACTGATCGCCAAAGAAAATTATCTCAGAATTTAGAAGGTAGGGGAAGACAGCACTTTCGCCCTCGCTTCCGCATAACATGGCGGAGACCATATCGTCTCTTCTATAGCGATTTGAGGTAACGCCCAAGCATTTGATGGGACAGCTGTCGTAAGGTTGGAACATGCCGTCATACGCTGCTGTGCTTCCCGAACAAATGACGGTGCCGCCATTATGGGCGAATTCGTCCAGCTTTTTAGCAAACTCTTCAGGGATCACTTCCACGCCGCCAACGATGATCGTTTTATATTTGCTCAAATCATGAGCCAGAGCATTTTCCACATCCGCCTCGTCAAAAAGGATGTGACTCTCCGTCAAGGCACGGATCCAGCCCATCTCCTCAGGATTCATGTGCCAATGGTGGGTACGGACGACAAGCGCATCCGCCACCGAGCGCAGGTTCAGATATGTGTCTTCGTATTTCTTATGGAAACGAAATACTTCCTTGACCAGCTCATAAGCAGACTTATCAAGTTTGTTATCAAGGCGCCCGATAAGATAGTAATCGATACCGCCGATATTGGCAGTATCCTGCCACAGGCGCAGCTGCTGCTGTTCGGGGCTTACGGAAATATGGCGGTAGTAGAAACCGACAAAATCGACGCTGGTGTTGACAACGGGATGGTCAACTTCCACACCACGCATGCCGCGGGTATTGGAGGAAGCGCTGTACTGCCAGTAAGGGAGTGGGCGCCTGTATTCGGTGTTAGATTCACAACGGAAGTAATCAATGCCGTGGATCATGATGTTGGGATTGATGCTGCGGATCAATTCCGTTAGCCGTTTGTGATAATCGTCCATTACATTACGCTGGAAAACTCGGTAGGCGCGGTATGTACGGTCTTCCATGTCCATTTTGACCGGCAAATCCATACCAAACTGCTCCTTAAACTTATGCTGGCAGTTTTTGCAATGGCAGATTCCATGAAAATTATAGCTGTAATCACGCACCTGAAAGCCACCCATGTTGATGAACAGCCCGTCAAATTCAAATTTCCCGCACACCTCCCTGATGATCTTGAACGCATAACTCTGTTGGAAATTGCCGCATATACAGGCGTGTACATCGCCGTTATAGTCTACGATTTCACCTTTGGAGGTACGGTATGCCCAATCGGGGTTCTGCTCATAGACTGAGCGGCGGATTTTTGAAAAATCTGTACGCGCAATGCATTTGATACCGTTCTTGTGACAAGCCTCAATCATTTTTTCAATCGAATCCCCCTTCAAAAAGGGGCTTTGAAAATGATATGGCAAGTCTGTTTCATAGCTGGCCAAAATACCAGCCGTATTGATCATAACGGCATTTGCATCAAACTCTTTCAACTGGCGTACGTATTCTTCGGCATCCATATCAATCATGTCAATTTCACGCATATTTGTCTGAATCTCGCGCAGATGAAAACCATCCCACCAATTTGCCATATAAAACACTCCTTGATGTATTTTTGAAATGGCAGGTTATTCTGCCCTTCCATTCACCTTGTATGTCATTCATCTTTCTCGTAAGGGACGGGTGTTGCATCAGGGACGGCTGACTCTCTCATCCTTCCGGGCGTCATCCCTGTATGCTGCTTGAAGACACGGATAAGCGATTTGACGGAACCGATACCTACCGCCTCTGCTACGAAACTCAGAGAACAGTCTTGATTCATTAGCAATTCCTTCGCCTTTTCAATCCGAATTTCATTTAGTATATCAATCATGTTTTTGCCTGTAACCGCCTTGACGACTCGCGAAAGATATGTTGGCGTAACATTCAATGCGTCCGCCACCAGCGTTTGGCTAAAATCCATGCGGGAAAAATTCTGGGTTATGTATGACAGTGCAGCCTTTACAAGATGGTCACGTTTGCTGATTGTTGATGAGTATTCGCAGGCAGTTGTCAGTATATCCGCCAGCGCCTTAAAGACTTCACCAATCGTTTCACATGCCGTCAGCGCATCCAGTGGGCCTAGCCCTTCCCCTGCCATTGCAGCAAGATCAATGTTGATCTCATCCAGCGCGCTCATTGCAATGTTGATAATGATAAAGTATAGGCTCTGGGCCTGGAACATGGAAAGCTGGCGGTTATTGAACCATTCGTCATACGTTTTGTCCAGAACCGCCTGGACTTTCTTTTTGTTCTTTTGACGGATAGCATCGGTCAGCTCCTCCGTAAACTGGGAAGGCAGCTTGATCGGGTCCTTGTCACATGCCTCTGTATCCTTATAGCTGATCAACGCTCCTTTTCCCTTGACAAAACGGTACGTCAGCGTATGGATTGCCTGGGCATAGGAATTTTGGACATTTTCAATGCAATGCACCACATTGCCCAAGCCGACACTGATTAAGATTTCAAAGGCATCCATGAGAATACGCTGGGCCTCCGCTATGGCTGCGTGAAGTTTGTCCCCGTATTGGTCCTCCATATTGCTAAAGAGCAGCAATGTGTCCTTCCCGGTGCTTGTCACATAGCAATAGCCAAGTGTGCAGCTGCATTCCTGCAATATGGATTTCACAGTAAATAAAGCAAGCTCTTCATCAGGCTTGCCCTCCCAAGAGGAAAAGCTGCCACGCGCATCAATGTGCGCTGACGCAACGCAGAAGAATGGCTTGTCGCATGTAATTTCGGCAGTGCTTAGCCAAGCACGCGCCGCGTCCCAATCCTCAATTTGGCCACGCATCATGCGTGTAATGAGGCCGTCCAGCAGTATCTGGCGATTACCTATATTGAAGCGGCTCAATTTCTCATACTTCTCCATCATATCGCGCTGCTGCATGGAAAGCTGTACATTTTTGCGATGTGTCTCCTCCAGGCTTTCCTGAATAATGTTCAGTTCGTTCTTGCCAAGATCTTCCGTTTCGGCTGGGCTGAACTCCACCGCGAGCTTTTTCAGGCGATTGATTGGCTTAAAATTCACATAAGTCATCCCTATAGCGCAAATCAAGCCTATCAAAAGGCAAAGCGCAAGCATCTGCCAAAGGAATGCCGTCAGCGCATAAGCGCTGCGTGCCAGCAAAGCATCCGGGATGACGAACAGGTACCGCCAGCCGGAGGAATCGGAGGTCTTATTGAGCACGGTCGTTTTTTCGGAATGGATCGAGAGGCGGGATACGCCTTCACTTGTGGCATAAGCAGAAGCTTCATCAATATTGTACGCGTCCGTAGCGCCGATTGCGCATAGCGTTTCGCCATTTTTGTTCATCACGTACAAGGCCCCGCCTGGAGCCATGCCTGTTAACCTATTCTTGATCTTTTCCACATTGAGGATCACGCACAGTATGGCCCGGTTGAACCTGTAATTTTCCGCCGGCAGGGACGTCATGTATGTAATTGTCGGTATAGTTTTCGAATCCGAAATAGTAATATCACCCCTGAGGTATTCCGACCTGTAGGGTCCGGACGAAAGGATCTCATTCCAATTGTTCTCAGACATTTCCTCATAACGGGCTATATGATTAAAGAAAAAGTCCGGCTCATACATAGCAGAACGCGTTATGATCCTGCCGCTGTGAGGGAAGTAAAGGAAGAATTGCTCAATAAGTTCATTACTACTGTAATATTTGGCTAATGCTCCCATCATCGAAAAAGCCTCGATACGGTTTTCAACTTTTAAAGGGCTGGTTACACGGTAGAATCTTTGCACAGCGGAATCATTGGATATCTGTATCGAAGTTTTTTGAAGGTTGATGATAGTGTCATCCAGATTCTCCACCATCTGTATCAATGTGCGGTTCTGAGCTGAAATGGAATCTTCGACAATCATGCTGGCAATCCTCGAACTGCCAGCTGTAAGTGCAAGCAGCGGCAGGATCAATACAATCAGATTGTTGAATAGGTATCGCCTGAAAATGCTTTTCTGGGTAAAGCCTTTCTTTACCTTTTCAATCAATTGTTGCATCCTTGCCCCCTCCTGTCGACAAGCAATCTGTACCGTCCGCAGGCAAAACCCGCGGACGGTACCAATCAACCGTAATATGATTATTACCGGTCGTTATAGCGGTCAAGGGCAGCCTGGCGGATTTCCAATGCTCGATCCATACCCATGGATTTCATCTGGGCGATGTACTTGTCGAAATTCTCGATCGGCTCAGTACCAAGCACGAACTTCAAGAACATTTCATCGCGGTAGGTATTGATCTCGCTCATGATGGAGGTCAGCTCTTCAGACTCCTCATTGCTGTAGGACAGTGCCGGAAGCATGATGGAAGTTACATCAGCCCACAGCGTGGTAGCTTCTTCTTGGGTCGGGGTATTCCAGAAACGGGTCGTACGGATGTTCGGGTCTTGGCAATAGGCTTCGCTGCTGGCGCCCATGGTGTACAGGCAGAGCGCTACGTCGATGGAGTAACCATTGGGATGGTTCCGCATAAGATCGGTCACATGGGGCACGCCGTTTGCATCCAACTCGTAGGACACGCCTTCAATACCCCAGTTCAAGATCATATGCCCATCACGGGAATAATGGTAGTCGAGCCACTTAGCGGCAAGTGCCGGATCCTTGCAGGAAGTGGAGATCGCAGTACCCGCTCCGCCGGCAAAAATCTGGCCGACGAAACCGCTGTAAATGGTGTCGCCCTTGTTCACCACAGGGTATTTGCTGGCCTTGATCAGTTCGTAGTGGCCGTCAAACGCCTTAATGTATTTACCCATGCCAGCGCCGATACCATTGAGCCAAGCGCCTGCAGTACCGGCAGTAACCTTTGCATCATGTGTAGCTTCGTCGCAAGTGGGGAATTCGATGTCGATCAAGCCTTCTTCATACCACTTTTTCATGGTGGTAAGATAATCCTTGTAGGCATTTGTATAGGGGCCATACCCTACAGCTTTGTTCATCTGATAAAAATCGTAGTCGATGCCCCAGGCATTTGCAAAACGGCGGACCGCGCTCTGGTTATAGCTGGGATTCATGGAAACAAGCGGGATAATTGGGCTGCCAGCCGCGTTTGTACCCTTTGTTTTAAAGGCGTTGAGTACATTATACCAATCGTCAATAGATTCCGGAACGGCTAATCCAAGTTCCTCAAGCCAATCAGCGCGCAACTGATAGCCGTAAGTGCCGTTCACCAATTGGTTAATCATAAGGTACGGGAAGCAGTAAATATCCCCGGAATCCGTGGAGATAGCCTTCTTGACATCCGCGTTGTTGTCGATAATGTACTTGAGATTTGGGCAATACTGGTCGATCAGGTCATTGAGCCGGAGGATGATCCCGTCATCAATTGCCTTCTGGGGGCCGCCGCTGTAGCTGCCCCAATTGTAATGGATCATATCGGGCAGTTCATCGGAGGCGATCATCAGGTTGAACTTTTCTTTCTCCTGGCCAATGGGAGGATGGATGAACTCAATGTGGACGCCGGTCTTTTCCTCCAGGAGCTTATAGCATTCGATGGTGCCAAAGTTATCCGTGGTCGGCGATATTTTGGCCGCATCCATGTTAAAGAACCGGGTGAAGGTCACAGGGGTGTCGGTCAAAGGAAGCTTTACTTCCCCATCGTAGAAGCCGATCGGGTCGTACTCTGCGAAGGCCGGAACCAACAAGGACAGGGATAGCACCAAGACCAGAACGGACACCAGAAGTTTTTTCATGGATTTCCCTCCCGTATTATATTTTAAGGGGTTATCCTCCCCCCTAATACAAAAGGAAGTTTTAGCCCTTGATTGCGCCGATCATGACACCTTTGACAAAGTATTTTTGTAAAAAGGGATAGATCGTCAGTATCGGTACCGTCGTTACAATAATGGTGGCGTATTTGATCGTTTGTTCAATAGGCTCCACATTGGAATCCACCGGCGTAACCATTTGATCAAGGCTGTTGGATATCAGTATTTCTCTCAGAACCAACTGCAGCGGATATTTGTCACGGTCTTGTATGTACAGCAGCGCTTGGTACCACTGGTTCCAATGCATCACGCCGTAATACAGAACCAGAACAGCGATGGTTGCCCCGACAAGGGGCATAATGATTCTAAACAGTATAACAAAGTCGTTCGCACCATCCAGCAAGGCGGATTCCTCAAGACTATCCGGCACCGCAAGCATTGCCGTGCGCAGTATGATCATATTGAACGCGCTGATGGCCGTCGGCAATATCATGGCAAGCCGCGTATCGTACATCTTCAGTTCCTTGACCAATAAAAAGGAAGGTATCATGCCTCCAGAAAAGAACATGGTGAACGTGATCGCAAACATAAGCACATTCCTGAACAGGAAACCTTTTCTGGAAAGGCCGTATGCAGCCAGCAGCGTCAAAAAAATGTTCAATGACGTTCCGAATACAAGGTTAATGAGCGTCGTTAAAAACCCGCTGTAAATGGACCGGTTTGTAAAAACCTCCTTGAATGCGGCTGTCGAAAACCCAAGGGGCATAAAGATAGGCCCGCGATTTTGCATGATCTTCCATGGATCACTAAATGCTGCGAAGAGCACATAAAGCAACGGATACAGTGAAACAATCATCAGGAGTGTGAGAAAAAAATAGTTTACAAGCGAGAATGCGGCTTCCCCGCGTGACAAACCAATTCTGCCTTTTACCACTTTTTTTCACCTCACCACAAACTCGATTCAGACAGCTTCTTACTGAATGCATTTACCGAAATGAGAATCACAAAATTTATGACTGAATTGAACAGGCCTACGGCGGCCGAATAGCTGTAACTGGCTTCTATCAAGCCTTTACGGTATACGAACGTGGAGATTACTTCTCCGGTCTCATAGGTGTTGGGATTGTAAAGCAGGAGCACTTTTTCCGAGCCTACATCCATCATCCTGCCCATTCGCAGAATCAGCATGATGATGATAGTAGGCGCGATGCCAGGTAAAGTTACATGGAGTGTTTGCTTCCAGCGGCTGGCACCGTCTATTTTTGCAGCCTCATATAATTCCTGGTCAATGCCGGATAGAGCGGACAGGTACAGAATCGAACCCCATCCTACTTGTTGCCAGACGCCAGAACCAACATAAATGGTACGAAACCATTCCGGCTTAAGCAGGAACGCCGTTGGCGTACCACCAAATAGCTTGATTACCTGATTGATTACGCCGTCAAGCGTAAGAAAGTTCTGGAGCATGCCGCAAATGACGACGATAGATATAAAATGCGGCATATAGGATATGGTCTGCACCATCCGCTTGTAGCGGATGGATCTGACCTCATTTAATAGCAGCGCCAGTATAATCGGTGCGGGAAAGGCAAATATAACATCATATACATTGATCAGAACCGTATTGCGGATAAGGCGAAAAAAATAATAGCTGTTAAAATAATTCTGAAAATGTTTCAATCCAACCCAGGGGCTTGCCAATACCCCTTTTCGAATGTTCAGGTCACGGAACGCGATTTGAGCGCCGTACATTGGTATATAATGAAAAATAAAATAGTACGCAATAATTGGCAATAACATCAGATATACATATTTATACCGCCTGAAATCTTTTTTCAGGCGTCTTCCCCAGCGAGCACAAACTGGAGTATGAGCAGCATAGTCCAACTTCATAGCGCACCACCCAATTCAAATTACTGGTTCATATAAACCGCACGAATCAATTTTGATATGCCAATACTAGCAACTCTTTTGTGGAATGACAATGTTGATTTTTTATTATTATTCTCACATTTTGCACATGGGCAAAAAAAGTGAATATCTGCTCTCGTATCCTTGCTATTTTACTAAAAAATGGCAAATAGGATTATGAAAAATAAGCAGACCCTGCTGAATGTTGCACCTTGCCCAAGCGCGCGATATCTGCTGAAAGAATATTGCTCATTGCCTTTGCTTGCGTTATATTGTTAAACTGGTCTCTCGGTTGCTTCATGGATTTCCACATTTGCTTCTGTGCGAAAATCGAAACTAAATCAAAATAACTGCCATCAGATTTATCAAAAATCGGATGGCAGTAAATATGAAGAAGGATAAATCGGATGGCAGATTTTTATGTATAAATATGGACCATTGCGGTTTCTGTGAAGGCATGTTAACAAAGAAACAATGGCTGAGATATTATGATGAACAAAGCTTGACTTAACCTTTTACGCCGCCTAGCACGATACCCTTCACAAAATACTTTTGCAGGAAAGGATACACCAGCACAATCGGAATCGAGCCAATGAAAATCTGGGCGGAGCGTAATGTCTTGTCGGAGATGGTGGCCAACTGCTCGATTTCCTCGCGTGTGAGCTGACTGTAAGTGCGCTGCACGACGATAGTTTGAATATAGCTTTGCAGCGGGTAATTGTCAGGGCTGTTCATGAGAATCAGGCCGTCAAACCAGCTGTTCCAATGGCCCACGAGCGAGAAAAGAAGAATCGTCGCAAGCGCGGGGGTCGATACCGGAACGTATATGCCAAAAAGTGTCACCCAGTGCCCTGCACCGTCTATTTCGGCGGCTTCGGCCAGGTCCTTGGGCACTTGCCGGAAGAAATTGAGCATGAGAATCATACTGAATACCGGTACCGCGCCTGGCAAAACCAGCGCCCAAATGGTATCGATCAGCTTAAACTGGCGAATGACCATATACCAAGGAATAAGGCCGCCGCCAAAGAGCATCGTAATGAAAAACGCCCAGGCAAAAAACGTACGCGCGCCAAACTCCGAACGCTCCTTGGAAAGCGGATAGGCGGTGAGGATAACGAGCAGAAGGTTGATTGACCCGCCCAACACAATGCGTTGAACGGAAACCCACATGCTACGCCAGAAGGCCGCACGCTTTGCGACATAATCATACGAGTTAAGCGAAAAATCAAGCGGCCACAGCGTTACCTTACCCGTAGCGGCGGCGGCACTGGAGGAAAATGATACTGCTGCAATGTGAATCATAGGAATCAGGCAAATGAGTCCGGCAAGAATCAGAAAGCAGGTGTTGAATACCGTAAACCAGGATATATGTTTCCTTTGCCTATCCGGCATGCCGAACACCTCCTAAAACAAACGATAATCGGCGAATTTATAAGCACAGAAATACGCCGTGGAAATAAACAGCAGCGATATGAGGGATTTGAACAGACCGACCGCTGTCGCCACCCCAAACTGGGAGTCCAAAAGGCCGATACGGTAGACAAATGTATCGATAATATCCCCGCTTTCGTAAACCGGCGGGCTGTACATATTGAAAATCTGGTCAAAGCCTGCATTAAGCAGGTTGCCAAGGCTCAAAACAGCCAGCAGCACAATCACCATGCGCATTCCGGGCAGCGTCACATGCAGGGTCTGTTTCCAGCGGTTCGCACCGTCGATTTGCGCGGCTTCGTAAATGCACGGATCAATGCCTGTAATTGCTGCGAGATAGACGATGGTTCCATAGCCAAATTCTTTCCATGTCTCGGTAAAGATCATAGTAAAGGGGAACCATTTATTATCTCCCAGGAAAAAGATGGGCTTGCCACCCATTGCTTTGATGATGTTGTTCACAAGGCCGTCCGTAGGTGAAAGCATGTCAATAAAAATGCCGCCAAGCACCACCCAAGACAAAAAGTGAGGCAAATAGACGACTGTTTGAATGCCTCTTTTCAAGGCGTTATTCTGGACTTCATTGATGAGTATCGCAATGGTCATAGGAACTGTAAGGCCGAAAATGATTTTACAAAGCGAAATTGTGACTGTGTTCCGGATGATGCCAAAAAAATTAGGTAACTTCATCACATATTCAAAGTTGCCCAACCCAATCCATTTCTGGTCGCCAAATATGCCCCTCGCTGGAATAAATTTCTGAAACGCGATGGAAATGCCGAACATTGGCAAATAACTGAAAAGAACCAACAGAAGAAAGCCGGGTAAAATCATCATATAGAGCGGCAGCTGTTTTCTACGCCCGCGAAGCATAGGCGCACCTCCCAAGCATATTAGGTGCGGACGGCTCTTGCCGCCCAAAACCCATATGTCATTCTAAATAGGGCGAAGAATCCGTCTATGTCGAACGGGATTCTTCGCCCGCGGATCAGAATGACACGTTTGGCCTAAGGTTGATTATTTGCCCTTGATCATATCATACCATTCGTTGGCTTCTTTGAGCATATCCTCGCCGCCGAGCTGCATCCAGTCGCTTACAAACTTATCAAACTCTTCGATGGGGGCCGCGCCCATGATGATCTTGACAAAGACTTCCTTTTCCATCTTATCAAGCGTCGCTTTGCGTTCGACCATGGTGGGGGTCGGCGCGCCGACGAAGGCTTCGACCATCAGCTGGTCGTTCTTGATGAACCCATCCAGCACGTTGTACACGCCGTTGTCGCCGTAGATCTTCTCCCAGCCCCACTGCGTTGTGTCGCCGGCCGCATAGGCTTCAAGATTTCCTTCGATGACCTTCGGCTCACCGGCCAGCACGGACACATCACCAGCGTCACGCGCAGCGTGGATCGCCTGGAAAGCATTGAAGTTCTTGTACGGCGGGTACGGGGTCACTGGGGAGAACTTCCACACGCCGACGTTGCCGTTTTCCTGAGGCATGTAGTAGTAGCCGAAGTTGTTGGTTTCGCCCCAGTTCTTTTCAAGGTGCATATTCACCATCTCAACAACCGCTTCGGGATGTTCAAAGCCCTTGCGCGCCGCGAAGTAAAGCTGAGTGCGGAACTTGAGGGGCACGAGAACCTTCTGTTCGTCTGCAGATACGAGCGCGTAGCCCGTCCAATCGGCTTTGTTGTCGTTGTAGAAGTTGGAGATGAGCGGGTACATCGGATTCCACTGCTCACCAAAGTCAATGCCGATTTTGCCTGCGGCGATGGTTTCGGCAACTTTAGCGCCGTCCTTAACGCCAAACTCGGGGTCGATCTGACCCTTGGCATACATTTCGGCGAGAGCCTTAAGCGCGTCCTTCATTTCGGGCTGCACGCTGCCGTAGGCGATCTTGCCGTCCTTCTCCATCCAGAAATTGGGGTAGGCGTGATAGCCCGCGAAGAAGCCCTGCAGCGCCATACAGCCGCTGTACA
>JAEZJP010000263.1 GCA_023415715.1 Bacillota bacterium | reverse complement strand
CATGGTGCTTTGCAGCCCGCCGATATTGCGGCGGGTGGTATCCTCCATGATGTGGGCCAGGTCGCTGCCCGCCTGCACATCGGTATAAATCAACGGGTTTTCTTTTTTTACCGCCAGGTTGGCCGACAAGGCCATGCAGAATTCCTTGAAACCTTTGTAGCCGTTTAGCTTGCACAAACGGACTACAGTGGTTTTGCTGGTGTGGCAGGCCCTTGCCACCTCATCGATGGGTGTGCCCATCAGCTGCGTTCGGTGATCAAGAAAATAAGCAGCCACCCGCTGCTCTGCCGGGGAAAATGTGTCCATCAATTCCTGAAGCTTGAGGATACAATCCGTCATGTTTTCTTCCCCTTGCCTTAACTACATATCAAGAAGACTTTATTTCACCACATCCTTGTGGCTTGTGCTGAAAGAGGGTGCTCCATTGCAACTGCTTCAATTGTATCATAGATATGAAATTCTGCAATAAGTTACAAAAAAAATTTTGTATACAAAAAAAATTACATTTACTTTTTCTATGAATACTGCTACAATGATGTCAGATTCGTTTAATTGTCAATCTTTATCCGCTTTATTTATCCATCGTTTTATTTACCAATTGTCTTAATTGCATCAGCTTTCACATGGTACTGCTCTACTCCGTCATGACCAGGCGGCCATTAGGGGAGGAAGCACGCTTGAGCGAACGCAGGCAAAAAACCATAATAGCCGTGGGGGCCCATACGGGGGATGCACAACTTACCTGCGGCATGCTCCTGGCCAAACATGCCATGGCAGGAGACAAGGTGGTTATCGTGGATATGACTGCCGGTGAGCGCGGGGCTCCCAAGGGCGTTTCCATTAAGGAATTCCGGCAGCAAAATGTGGCTTCAGCAAAAGCTTTTGCTCAAATGCTTGGCGGAGAGAGCATTGTGATGGATATCCCCGACAGCGAGTTGTACCCCGGCGAGGAACTGGAACTGAGCCTGAGCTCAATCATGCGGGAAAAGCAGGCAAACGCTGTATTGTATCACTGGTGCAATAGCCTGCATAAGGACCATATCGCCGCGCATACAATTACCAAAAACGCCATATTTTTTGCTTCGCTCCCTACCTTTGAGCACCCCCTGCCACCGGCTCCCATCAGCCGCGCCATGCACGCGGAAAACTGGGAAGACGCGGAGGGCTTTTCACCTTACTTCTATTTTGATGTGACCAATGCTTTTCCGCTCTGGAAAGAAGCCGTGAAAAAGCTTTGGTTGGCGGAGCATTCCTCAAGCTTCAAATACTTGCGGTATTACGAGGCACTGAGCATTATGCGCGGCGCCATCATAGGCTGCGATTACGCAAGCTGTTTCGGCACATCTTATTTTGGCAGGCGCCAGACGATGGATCTATTATAGAAAACCTAATAACGAACAAATTTATCATCTGCGGGACGGTGCTTATGGAACAATTTCATTTTATCCCCGGCATGCTGGAACAAGCGATCGCGGAAGGTGTTTTCCCATCTGCATCAGTGGGCATCGGACTCAAAGGGGAAACGCTGTTCACCTTTGCTGCGGGAAAACTATCCCTTCCCGACGGTGCTCCTATAAACCTTGACACCCGTTATGATATGGCCTCCATGACCAAGATCATCGTACCTACCATGCTGGCCCTGATGGCTTTGGAAAAGGGATTGCTGACGCTGGATGACACGCTTTCACTCTTTTTTGATACGCCAAATGACAAGGCGGACATCAGCGTTTACCATTTGATGACCCATACAAGCGGCATCACGCCAAGCTTTCTGCTGGAGAAGGTTTGCAATGAACCTTCTGATGTGGAGAGCGCCATCCTTCATCAACCTCTGGAGGGTCCTCCCGGCCAAATGCCCCGATATTCCTGCATGGGGTACATCCTCCTTGGTTTTATTCTGGAAAAAGTTTATGGAAAACCGTTGGATGCGCTTGCACGGGAGCTTGTGCTGGCTCCGCTCCATATGGACCGCACGGGGTACCGGCCCGCCGGCGGGAACATTGCCGCAACCGAGGTTGATGCAGCCACAGGCATCCCATGGCAGGGGACCGTCCACGATGAAAACGCCAGATTTATGAAGGGTGTATCTGCCAACGCGGGCCTGTTCAGCGATTTGGGTGATGTGATGCGGTATGCGAAAATGCTGGCATCAGGCGGCAGACCCTTGATCAATCCTGATACGTTGCGCTTGGCAATCAAAGACAGGACGCCCGATCACGACATCCACAGGGGCTTGGGGTTTCATGTAAGCGGCGGACCAGGAAGCTTTATGGGCGACCTGTTCCCCGCCGTGTCCTTTGGGCATACGGGGTTTACGGGCGTAAGTCTCGCGGTGGACCCTGAAACCGGGCTGTACGCCGTGCTTTTAACCAACGCGGTGCATATAAGGCGCGGCAATCCCGCCGTTCAAAGGTTCCGACGGCTTTTCCACAACCGGGTCTTTGCCACAGCTTTCCGCTAGACATTCCTTATTTTGGGGAGGATATTCAATGATCGCAAAAAGGCCTTTGGCATTAAAGCGCCGGAAACCACGCTTTACCCTGGATGATTTACAGCTTTTGCTTCTATCGCTCCCCACAACGGTTTGGTATATCCTGTTTTGCTATGTCCCCATGTTCGGCATCATCATTGCCTTCAAAAACTACAAGGTAGCAGCCGGCCAGGGCTTTTTATACAGCCTGTTCGTGAACAGCCCATGGGTCGGGTTTGACAATTTTGAATTCTTGTTTAAAACCAAATATGTGATGATGATGATGCGCAACACCCTGGGTTACAACATGATTTTCATCATTTTGGGGGTTATACTGCCTGTTTCCATGGCGGTTCTGCTATCCGAACTGCTTTCCCGGCGACTGGCCCGGGTCTGCCAGACGGCCATGTTCCTGCCCCACTTTTTATCTTGGGTGGTGGTGGGGTACTTTGTGATGGCCTTCCTTTCTACCGATAAGGGGCTGGTGAATAACCTTTTGGAGGCTGCGGGGGCAAAGCCCGTCCTGTGGTACCAAACGCCGGAGCATTGGCCGTACATCCTGGTCTTTTTGCAGGTATGGAAGACCCTGGGCTACGGTATGGTGGTGTACATGGCCGCCATCAGCGGCATCGATTCCTCGCTGTACGAGGCGGCGGTGATCGACGGCGCCAAAAAGAGCCAGCAGATCCGCTATATCACCCTGCCCCTTCTCAGGCCCATTATGAGCATCATGTTCATCATGGCGGTAGGCCGCATCTTCAATTCGGACTTTGGCTTGTTCTACCGCGCCCCGCAAAACTCCAACTCCCTGTCCAGCGTGACGCTCACCATCGACGTATACGTGTACAACGCCCTGATGGGCTCCAGCAAGCCCCAATACAATTTCGCTTCCGCCGCGGGCTTCCTGCAGTCGGTATTTGGCTGCCTGACGCTGGTACTGGCCAATACCGTCGTTAAACGCATCGACCCGGATAGCTCGCTGTTTTGAAAGGAGGGGCAATATGATGAATTCTACGAACCGCCTCCTAAACAGGGGAGCAGGCATCAAAGAGGAAAGGCTGCAGGAGGGCATGAGCCGGTTCAACCGGATCCGGCCCCTAACCAATATCCTGGGTTCCTCGCTGTTTATCTTCATGGCGGTGATGGCAGTCTTGCCGGTGGTGTTCGTAATCATTATCTCTTTTTCTTCGGAGTCTTCCATCGCCAGGAACGGGTACAGCTTTATACCCGAAACCTTTGGCGTTACCGCCTATAAGTACATGTGGAACATGCGCTCGCTGATCGGCCGGGCATTCTTCAACTCCATCGGCGTGACCATCGCGGGCACGGCTCTGGGCCTAATCCTCACCACGACCATGGGCTACGCCCTCTCCCGCAAGAGTTATAAACTGCGCGGGTTCTTTACCTACTTCATCTTCATACCTATGCTCTTTTCCGGCGGTCTGGTGTCCACCTATGTGGTGAACACCCAGCTTATCGGGCTGCAAAACTCCTATCTGGGGCTGATCCTGCCCCTGGCCTGTTCTTCCTTCTATGTGATCATCCTACGCACGTTCTTTACCACCACCATCCCTGATTCCGTCATCGAGTCGGGCAAGCTGGACGGGGCTTCCCAACTGCGTATCTTTGTCCAGCTGGTGCTGCCAATCTCCCTCCCGGCCATCGCCACCATCGGGCTTTTTTTCACCTTCGCCTACTGGAACGACTGGTACCAGGCGCTTTTGTATCTGCGCAGCACCCACACGCACCTGTACCCGCTGCAATACGTTCTTGTCTCCATTGAGCGCAGCATTGAGTACCTGACCAAGAATGCCGCCTACATGAGCGCCGACAGCGTCGCCGACATGCCCAGCGAGACCATGCGCATGGCCGTCGTGGTGATCATTGTGGCGCCTATCGCTTGCAGCTATCCTTTCTTTCAGAAGTACTTCATCTCAGGCCTGACCATCGGCGCGGTGAAGGGCTGAACCATTTGAAACAGCGGCCAGAAGGCTGTTTGTGGAAAATACAGTAAGGAGGATCCTCTCATGAAGAAACTGGTTGCCTTGCTCCTGACGGTTGCGATGATGCTCACCTTTGTATCCTTCGCCGCCGCGGAGGAGCCCGTGGAACTCATCTGGTGGATGGGCACGACCGCCGATGCCCCCATTGACCAGGCGATGGTGGAAGAACAGCTGAACGCCATCACCAAGGAAAAACTGGGTATCACCGTCAAGTGCGTGTACATGACGAACGCAGAAATCGGCCTGGCCATGTCCGCGGGGGAATACTATGACATGTGCTTCACCTGCGGCTGGTACAACGACTTCGCCACCAACGTCTTCGCCGGCCAATTCCTGGACCTCACGGAACTGGTGAAGGAGACTCCCGCCCTTTTAGAATCCATGCCGGAAATGCTCTGGCAGGGCTCCTATGTGGGCGACAAACTCTACGCCGTGCCCGTCATGAAGGACTACGGCATTGAGGTGTTCTGGCTCGTCGACCTTGACTACTTCAAGACGCAAAAGGGCATGGAGATCCCCAAGACCATGTCGTTCAATGACATGGAGCCCTACCTGGCCGCCTACAAGGCCGACTATCCCGACCAGTACCCCCTGATCCTTTCCAAGGGCGGCATCACCTCCTGGGCCAACTTCATTGACTGGATCTCCGAAGACGCCCAAATCGCCCTTTCCTACAGCGACATCGGCACCGAGGCAGAGGGAACCGTGCGCCTGGCTTATGAAATGCCCGAGTTCGTGGACCGCATCAAGACCATCCGCAGTTGGTATGAAAAGGGCTACATCAATCCAGACGCCGCAGTCATCGAGTCCATCGGCCGCGCGGCCGCGGGCGTGATCCAGTCCGGCCAGGCCTTCTATGGCGCTGACTCCATCTACTCCAACGCCCGGCAGAAGGCCACCGCCATCGTCCGTTATGACGGCCCATTCCTTTCCACCTATTCCCTGAGAGGCGCTTTGACCGCCATCTCCGCGGCCAGCAAGCACCCCAAGGAAGCCTTGAAGCTCATCGAGTTTGCCAACACCAACAAGGAATACCGCAACATGATGCGCTACGGCCTGGAGGGCGTCCACTTCAATTGGAACGCGGACGGCACCGTCTCCAAGACCCAACAGGGCGTCACCAACTACTCCCCCTGGGCTTACACCCAGGCCTCCTACTCTTTGAGCGCCGTGGAAGCTTCCGCCTTCCCCTCCGTGCCCGCCGACCCCAACATGTGGCAGGTCATCTGGGATGGTTACAAGGATGCCGTGACGAGCGCAGGCTTGGGATACGCCTTTGATTACAACCCCGTGGCCAACGAAGTCAACGCCGCCAAGGCCATCAAGGAACTGTACTGGGCCGAGCTGATCACCGGTACCTCCGATCCCGAAGTGATCATACCCCAGATCATTAAGGAACTGGAAGACGCAGGCATACGCGATGTCATCGCCGAAGCCCAAAAGCAACTGGATACGTTCCTGGGAAAGTAACAGTACAAAACAAGTAATCCATAATGCAAGGCGCCTCTGCTCGAAAGAGCTGAGACGCCTTGCTATATTAGTTATCTTCTCTGCCAGGGCATTTATATTTGGGAATCGTATTACAGATGCTTTTTCTGCTCCCGTGACTTTAAGAGGCTGTCTGCCATATCAGTTGCGGAAACTGCCACCGGCGCTTCCTTCTTTTTACCTGGCTTTGCCTTAGTTTGCCGCGGCTGCCTTTCCCGCCGCTTTGCCATGGAAATCGCTGCCTTCTCTCTGACAAGGCCGTACGCCTTTGTAAGCATCTTGTCCAGGGAGAGCCTGCGCAGCGCGATATCCAGCAAAAAGAGCACAAGCGCCAAAGTCAACAGCAGCGGCCTAAGCATGCGCCTGCTCTGCGCCTCTTGACCCCGGGCGGTAAACATCTCTTTGGGATCGGTAATGACCCTGCCTCCTGTCGCGTCCGCCAGGCGCTTAAGCTCCTCTTCCCCGCTCTGCTTTCGCAGGTCGTATTCTTCCGAATAGGTGCGTACCGCGCCGCCTTCCAATTGCCGGACCATTTGCCCGTCCTGCGTCTGCTCAGCACGGATAGCGTAGGCGCCCTGCTGCGGGGCGTCAAAGCTGCCCTCATATTCCCCTGGCTTAACTTCCGTAAGGGAAACATTTGTCTCAGTCCCGTCCGGCATGAGCACATGGGCGTTTGTTTCCAGGTTTTCATTCTCCGCGTCCTGGGGGGCGGTATATGTAACCTTTGCCTGAGCGCCCTCCGTTTGAACATTCAGTTCGCCTGCCTGGCCGCCCTCCGGCAGCACGTGGGATACAAGCCCTGAGAAAAACACTGCCGCCTGATCCCAATTTAAGAACTGCCCGGTCCAGGCGCCCTTTATATCGCTTGTCCAGGCAAGCACGCGCCCCGCGCCGTATTGCCACCATGCAAGCAGCGGGTCCTCCCTATCCGAGACCATGGATACGGTGGCCATCGGCTTTTCGGTTGCGGCCAGGTACCCAGATAATTGGGGAAAACCCGCAAAGTCGGTAAGCGGCGAGGTTTCCGTAACCACCGGCGTAAACAGGCGGTTTTGCACATAGGAACCGGTGACAAGATATGTTTCCTTCGTAAAGATCTTGGGGATGTTGTCAAACTCCCCGGCGGCATAGGCGCGCCCGTTGCCGATCTCCGCCAGACGGTTTAATACCTTCACATTAGCACCGCTGCCCACGGCGACAGTGGTCAGCGTGATGCCGTTTTGCGCCATATTCTCTACTAATAGGTCAAACCCGTTGTCCCCCGCCTCGCCGTCGGTTAAGAAGATCACATGCTTAAGCTTTGCGTCAGCGTTCATCAGCGCTGTCAGCGCCTCGTAAAGTGGGGTATAAAAGGCCGTGCCTCCGCCCGGGCGAATGGTGCCTATGGCATCCTGAATGGCGGCTATATCTGTTGCACTTTGCAGCGGCACCACCCATTTGGCCGCGTCGTCAAAGGCGATCACGCCTACCTGATCCCGGTTTGTCAGCACCTCCACCGAGCGCATGGCGGCTTCCTTGGCCACCTCCAAACGTGTGGTGCCGAACTGGCCCCCGGTCATGGAGCCGGATTTGTCGATCACCAGCATCAATGCAAGCGAGGGCAGGTCCATTTGATTGCGTACGTCGATGGTGACGGGAAGTATCTCCTCCAGCCGGCTGCCGCGGTATCCGCCCAATGCGTAGCTTTGGTCGCCGCCGATCACCACAAGTCCCCGGCCCAGTGTTTTCACATAGGCGTCCAAAGCAGACAAGGCATTGGAGGAAAAGGTATCCGCGTCATCATTTACCAGAATGGTGGCATCATATTTCCTGAGCGCCTCCGCGCTTTGGGGCATGCCAACGGGGGTGACAACCTCCTGCGCAAAGCCTGATGCTTCAAGAATCTTTTGAAGTTCCCGGCTTTCGCCTTCCCTGCCCTCCACGACGAGTACGGTTGGCTGACCCAGTACGGCCATATAGGAGCCCATGCGGTTGTTGCGCATTTGAGCATCCCCCGGCACAATCAATTGCGCTTCATAGGTGACCACCCCGGAGGCCTTTGCTGTATCCGTAAACACAAAGGTATTTTTTCCCCGCCGCAGCGAGACCTCCTTGGTGTTTACCGGTTCCCTGTTGGCGTAGAGGATCAGTGTGCCGTGACCATCCATGGTGGCATCCATCTCCACCGTCACTTGAACCGACTGGCCCTGGAAGGCCTTGGATGGCAGGCTGAGACGTGTGACTTGCGTGTCCTGTAAAAGCGCTCCTGAAAAAGGCATCACGTCCACTGCAATACCCCGCGCTTTTAATAGTGCTGCCTGTGCGCTGGTATCGCCAATGGACCCGTCGCTAACAAGCACCATCCGTCCCGCAGCGTCGGAGGGAAGCAATGCCCCGGAAAGCCCAAGCGCCATGGCTGCATCGCTGTGCGCAGGATCCACGGAGGTTTCCGCATGGGTAAACGCGGCCTTTAAGGATAGGGGCGCTTCCACCATAGCGTCGCCGCCAAAGGCAACCACGCCGGCCATAAGGTCGGATGGCTTGCCGGCAAGCCCTTGTTCTACGGCAGATTCCATGTCTTCCCGCATGGATAGGGTGGAATCGGATACATCCAAAAGCACCCAGGTGGCGGCCTGGTTGGATTTTGAAAGGACGGAGGGGGATGCAAGCGCCAGCACTGCAAGGGTGATGACGATAAACCGCAAACCGAGTACCGCTATAGCGTGCGCGCCGCGTTTGCCAGCGCCATAGGCATATTTTTTGTACAAGAAAACCGCGAGCCCGAAAAGAACCGGTATAAGCAGCAGCGCCCATGGAAACACAAATTCAACCTGCACGGCAGCTCACCCACCATTCAGCCATCATCAGCGCCAGCAATGCGATGATCAGGAGCGTGGTAAGCTCCCGGCCATAATCCGTAACACCCGCCCGAAGCAGGTTTTCCCCCGAGCTTTGGGAAACTTCACGCACGTCGCTTTCGATCGTTGCCACATTCACCACAAAAGACGTATTCACCGTTTCCCCGTTTGTTATGGTCTGGGAAAGGGTGTACAACCCGGCCTCCCCTGTATCGTCAAAGGGCAGCGCGGGAAAGGGCGGGGCCAGGGTCACGCTATTCCCTGCCGGCGTTACGGCCACAGCCTTTTCTGTACGCCCGTCCAGGGAAAGGGACAAGACGTCGCCACACAGCGCATCCTGAACGCCTGATAACACATCCGGCATCAGGTAGTTCAGCGCATGCATCATGAAGATGGGAAAATCATACTTGAGCACCCAATTGCTTTCATGAAGATCAAAGCCGATGACCATGAACCTGTAGCCGTTTTCTTCCCCGGCAGATATCAGCGTATCCCCGCCGGATACAAGCACCGGCTGCCCGCCCACCAGGGGCGTATATTGCTTGAGCGCCACACCCTGCATGGAAACATGATCAGAAAATTGACTGGCCAGCGTGCTGTTCGACAGATTGACAGCGTATTCCAGCGCCTTTTTCCCGCCCGGCGTGACACTCAGTATTTGCGCATCAGGCTGAAGAATCAGAAACGAACCGCTTTCGGGCAGCGAACCTGGCAGCACACCGTCATACACATACAGGCTTAAGCCCTGTAAGGAAGGCGCATCTTCACGGGTGGTGCGGACCAACTCCACATCTTCCCGCTGCAGGAGCGCTTTTTCTAAAAAAATATTGTCATGCCCGATCAGCGCGATTTTATTTTTCCCGCGCTCCCGCATGACGAAATGGCGCTGGTTATCGCAAAGGAGGCCGTCTTCCTCCACGATCTCTGCCCGTATGTATACGGCGCTTTCCGGTACATTAAGATGCACGCTCTGCGTAGCACTGGCTTGAAGTTCTACGGTTCGCGCATCGCACATCTGCCCGTCGGCATAACAGCGAACGGTCACGCTTTTTGCCGCACCAAAGTTTTCGATCCGGGCCAGCGCAGCCAAGCCGCCCTCCCGGCGGGAAGCGGTCAGGGAAAGAATGGCGCAGTTTTCTACGCCTTCCCCCACGGCCACATACCGCACACCCTCCTCCTCTTGGGTGGAAAAGTTGTCGGAGAAGACGACGATATTCAGGTTTTCTATCTCCCTTCCCATGGCCTTTGCCAGGGAAAGCGCACCGTCCACATCGGCGGCCCCATTTTCCGCGATGATTAAGTCAAGCGCCTTTGAAGCTTCCTGCCTGTCGGTGGAACGGGACAAAAGATGTGTTACCTTGTTGCCGGCCGTCAATATGGTCAGTCTGTCGGCCACGCCCATGCCCTCCACCATCAGCCTGGCTTCCGAAACAGCCTGGCCTAAGCGGCTTTGACCGGATTTAGCTGCCTGCATGCTCATGGAAACGTCGAATATCATCACCGTTTCCCCGCCCACCTGCGCGCCCGGCAGCAGCGGCCGCATAAGGGACAAGGCAAGCAATAACACCGCAGATAACTGCAAAAACATCAAAAGATTGCTTTTAAGCTTTTGAAAGGGTCTGCTGGCCGTTTGATCTTCCAGCGTCCTGCGCCACAGATACGTGCTGGATACGTTTAGTTCCCGGTATTCCTTGCGCAGGATGTATAATGCCAGCACGGCCAGGAGCCCCGCCAGCGCCCACGAACCTGCCGGGTACAGAAATTGCATGCGTTCCCTCCTTCAGGCGATTATACCGCTGCGCATAAAATGGCCAAGAGCGTCATGCTTAAGGTCCATATCGGAACGCATCAGCACATACGGAATGCCATGGCGGTGGCAGTACAGCCTCGCGCCGCTGATAAATGATGTCAAATTTTTTTGATATCGACGCAAGAGCTCTCCGTTCACCGTTACGTCCATGTTGGGACCGCCCTCGGAGTCAATGAGATGAAGCGAACCAAAAAGCTCCGGCTCCATCTCTTCCTTGGACAAGACCTGCACAAGCACCGCCTGCTGCTTCCTGTACTGCAGGGAGTTTAAAGCGCCTTCGCTGCCGTCCTCCGAAAACAGGTCGCTGATCAAAACGCACATGCCCCGGCCGGACGAAAGCGGAATGCGCGTAACGGCATTTGTGAGGTTCGTTGCGCCGGCGGGCTTAATGTCCTTAAGAAAGGAAGATGCCTGCATGTACCCCTGCCTTCCCGCATACATAGGGCTTCTTAGCAGCTTTTCCCCGTTCAGAACCGCAAGGCTTACCCGGTCGCCGCCGGAAACCGCCAGATACGAAAGCATCAGGGTAGTATCCACGGCAAACGCCCATTTGGCGGGTTCCCCATAGCCCATGGATGCGCTGGCATCCAGGATAATTGTCACGTGCATTTCCTGTTCTTCCATGAACAGTTTTAAAAACAGCCTGTCAAACCTGGCATAGGCGTTCCAGTCTATCCTGCGCAAATCGTCCCCCGGCGCGTATTCCCGAAAATCCGAAAATTCCGCCGAATCCCCCAGCGCCCTGGATTTGCGCACACCCCCCGCCCCGCCCCGCACGTACGATTGCATGGCAAGGCGCAGGGCATCCAGCTTATGGAGCATATCATCGTTCAGCATGTGCGGCTCCTTGTCACGTTTTCAGGCTGTCCATAAGCGATTGCAATAGATAGTCCACCGTATGGCCTTCCGCCAGGCCCTCAAAGTTCAGCGCCACCCGATGCCGGAGGCACGCAGGGGCCACCGCGCGGATATCCTCAAAGGATACGTTGTAGCGCCCCTCCATCAAAGCCCGGACTCTGGCTGTACTAATCATTGCCTGGCCGGCCCTGGGGCTTGCCCCAAAGCGGAGATACCTGCGGCTTTGTTCCGGGCTTTCCTTGATCTCCGGGTGCGTGGCAAGCACCAGTTTCAGCGCAAATTCCTGCACGGCGCGCGCCACGGGCACCTGTTTGGCCACGCTGCGCAACAGGAGGATATCCTCGCCGCCGGCTACAGCCTCCGACTCTTTTTGTTCTGCCGTGACTGTCATATCCATGATGCCGCCAAGTTCCGCCAAAGTGGGGAAGGGCACCAGCAGCTTGAACAGGAAGCGGTCCAGCTGCGCCTCCGGCAGCGGGTACGTGCCCTCCTGCTCAATGGGGTTTTGCGTGGCCAGCACAAAATACGGCTCGGGCAGCTTGCGCGTGACGCCGCCCACGGTTACACTATGCTCCTGCATGGCCTCCAATAAGGCGGACTGCGTTTTGGGCGTGGCACGGTTGATTTCATCCGCCAGAACGATGGAGGAAAAGAGAGGCCCCGGTTGAAAGGAAAAGTTGTTGCCTTCCTCTGTTTTCACGATGATGTTGGTACCGGTAATATCGGCGGGCATCAAATCCGGCGTAAACTGTATGCGGGAGAAGGGCAGGCTCAGCACACGGCTGAGCGACTTGACAAGCCGCGTTTTACCAAGCCCAGGCACCCCTTCCAGCAGAACATTGCCGCCGGTCACCAGGGCCATAAGCAGATGGTCGATAACATCCTTTTGCCCCACGATCTCCCGGCCTATTTGCTCCCGTATGCGCTCCACCGTTGTTTGAAAAGACAATATTTCCTCTTTGCCTGCCTCCATGGTTGTGGGCATGGTTTCCCCTCCTACATGCTATTACTCCACCAGTGCCTGAAAATATCCGTCCACTAAAAGCTGCATGCCCTCGGGCAGCGCTTCCTGCTGGGCGGCCTTGGATGCCGCTTCCTGATAATCGAATATGACCTGGTGATACGGCACCTGGCCGGACGCGTCCCCCAAGCCCGGACCCATTTGAACCTGCTGGGATTCGCCCTCGCCCAAGGTTCCTGTGGCGCCATGCACATCGTCTGCACCTTCAAGCCTGGTGGGATCATAGATGGTTTCATATTGCCCAAGTTTGTATCCGGACGGGTTCGTGCCTTCCCCCTGGGAACTTACGCCGGCCTTGGTGATCCCCCCGTCCAGATTGGTGCTGCCTTTGCCGGCTCCCGCGCCGGCGCTTCCTTGCTGCCCCTGACCGCTGCCTGTGCCTGAGCCCGTGCCTGTGCCCGTGCCTGTGCCTGCACCCTGGCCCGCTCCCGCTGCCTGGCCGGAGCCTTGTGAGGCGGAAAGCGTACCCGAGCGAAGCTGCGAAAGAAGGGAGCTTACATTCCCCAAATTTGCAGAGTTTCCAGGTGCCTGACCGGAACAGGTGCTTGACATGGCAGAATCCAACGCGCTAAGCGCTGCGTTCAGGTTTTGCATATTCCCGGTAGCCATAGCCTGGGCGGTTTGGAATGCCGCCTCCTTCAGCGCGCCATCCGGCAGGGCTTCTGCGGCCCTTTGCATTGAGGCGGAGTTTGATTGCGCCTGAGCCGCTGATTTTGCAAGCTGCCCGACAGCTTTTGACGCAGCCTCCGCATCGCTCTTTGTCAGCGCATCGGATAAATCATTCAAGCCGCTCTGGGTAAACGCCTGAGCGGCATCCGCTCTTGCCTTGTCCGACGCTTGCTTTTTTAGTTCGTCAAGTTCCTGCTGCGCCTTGTCCATGGCCAGATACGATTCCTGCGGCTCCGTGGCATTGCGCAGTTCCCTGGCTAAGTCCCCCATCAGCTTCCGCAGCTCGTTCAGTTCCTCTTTGTTAAATTCAGACTCCTCCAGCTTCCCAGCCTCTTCTTCCACAGTCTTTGCCTGCTCCGTCATGGCCTTTTGAAAGGCTTCCCGCATTGCCAGCACACCGTTTTGCGGGTTGGGAATGAAGATCAGCGCAGCTGCTGCCAAAAGGGAAACCGCTGCTGCCAAAAGCAGCGGACGGCCGCTTACTTTCAGCGGGACTGCGGTTTTTATTGGCAGCGCATTCAGATGCCGGACTGCATCCTCCCGCTGGAGCAGTGCCATGGGCGTATCATCAAACAGTGTAAGGGCGGTCAGCACACGCTCCTTCAGACCGCCCGCATCCGCCTGCCGGGCCGCCATATCAGAAGAAACCGGCTTAAGCAGCCCGGAGAAAACTGCCAGTATGAGCAGGCCCAGGCCCACCGCCCCCATCCACAGAGACAAACGTGGAATGGGCAGGAAATACGACACGGCCGCAAGGACGGCGCAGCCAAAGCTCGCAAAAAACACACCGATACTTCCGTACCGGACGGCGTTTTTGAAACGCACCCTGCGCCGAACGTGCCGCAAAGCCCTATTGATGACGGGATGGGTCTTTTCCCTCATGCAGCCAGCTCCTTTATAACCTTCCGCCGAGCGCGGACACGGCCAATACGCGGGCGGATCAGCAGCGCGGAAAGGAATGTCAAAATCATCGAGAGGGCAAGCATGGCTCCCATGTTGATCCACGCGATCAACGCGAAATCCACCTTGTCAAAAAGCTGATAGTAAGCGTAACCCGAAGGGATCACTTGAAAGGTACGTTCCAGCAGCCCCGTCTGGTCCGCCATCAGCGACAAAAGACCTACACCGGGGTTGGTAAACAATATGGCAGGTATGGAGGAAAGCAGCGTCTTGGTATCCAGGGAAGCCACCATATCCGGATTGTTGATGTACTTAAAGACTGCATCGTTGTTCATGAGAGTGGGAACCAGCGTGCCGATACCTATAGCGAAAACCGCAAGATACGCTACCACCGTGGCCGCCGCCGTACGTTTGAACAGTGCCGAGGCAAACAGGCCCACGCTCAACGCGCCCAGCGCCGATACGATCATGAACAAAAGCACGGTCAGTACCTGGGCAAAGCTGATTCCCCCAAACAAAAGCACTACTGACAGCATGGGCAGGGAGGACAAAAGCACCAGCACCAGAAAGCCGAAGCTTTCCATCAGCTTGCCTAATGCGATGCGCAATGCCCCGGTTTGGGTCACCAGGATCAGGTCCAGCGTCTGGCGTTCCCGCTCTCCGGCAATACTGCCAGCCGTCATGCCTGGCGCCACCAGAAGGAGCAGCACGAATTGCAGCGCCACCGAGTAAATGTAATTGTCAATGCCAACCCGCATGCTGCCGATGGTCATGGTCTGCCTTCCCAGCACGGAAAAGGAGCTTGTAATGGCAAAAGCAAACATCAATGCGCCATACAGCGTCAGGATGATCACGGTACGCCAGGAGCGCATGCGCCTGCGGGCGCTGGATGCGAGTATCGGGTTGATCATTCCTGCGTCACCTCCATGAATACCTTTTCCAGATTAATGGGCGCACGGTGAAAGTCTACGACCGGTGTTCCTTTTTGCATAACCGCCTGCAAAAGCGCCGCCGTTTCCCGGGATCCACCTTCAAAATCCACCCGCAAAAGATGCTCTTCCGGCTGCAGGATACCCGTTACACCCGGGAATTCCTTCAACAGATCAATAACGTCCGCCATCTGCTCCCCAGTGGTTTCCTGGATAAGCTGTATATCCAGCGGCGCCTGCCCGCGCATCTTTTTGGCCAATTCAGTGACCGGCCCGGAGAATACCAGCTTCCCGTGGTCGATAATGGTCAGGGAATCGCACATTTCAGAAAGCTCCGGCAGGATGTGGGAGGAAATCAGTATCGTCTTGCCCATGTTCCGAAGTGTTCGCAGAATATCCTTCATCTCTGCCCGGGCTCTGGGGTCCATGCCGGAGGCCGGCTCATCCAGTATGAGCAGCCTGGGATCATGGATCAGGCTTCTGGCCAGGCACAGCCGCTGCTTCATGCCCCTGGAAAGAACGTCGATATAGGCGTTCTTCTTGTCTGAGAGCCGCACGATCTCCAACAGCCGGTCCACCATCTTAGCCCGTTCTTTGTGGCTCAATGAGTAGCATCTGGCATAAAAGTCCAGGTACTCCCAGGTTTTGAGCCCGTCATACACACCGAAGAAATCCGGCATGTACCCGACCATGCGCCGGATTATTTTCCCGTCCCTGGATACCTCCACTCCATCCACATAGGCTTTCCCCGATGTGGCAGGCAGCAGTGTGGCAAGGATCCGCATAGTGGTGGTCTTGCCGGCGCCGTTGGGGCCTACAAACCCGTGCAGCTCCCCGTCGCTGATCGTAAGGTTCAGACTGTCAAGAGCGGTAAAACTTCCGTATTTCCTTGTCAGATTCTCCGTTACCAGCATTACTTGAGCCTCCCTTCCAGCGAGATGGAGGGAACCAAAACGCTGTCGTAATCCCGCGAGCTTGTTCCGGGCATGAACCTTAAATATACTCTTCCCTCCGTACTGATAAAGGGAAGGATCTGCTTTTCGGTAAACTTCACATACAGCGTGCTCTGCTCCTCCCACATTTGGGTCTGCTGGTTGAATATCTGCATCGTCGGCACCGTATCATACGAGGTTGCCAGTATGCTCAGCGAATCGACGGAGAACTTTGCAATATCCGGCATTGTAAAGCAGAACATTGGCTGGGTCGCAAGCTGATACGACATGTACGGGTCGGCCGCCTTGTTTTCTGGTTCTGAAAAGCTGCCGTCCGCATTCATCGTAACCGGGTATGCGGGCAGCGTGCCAATGGGGTAATAGACCACTCCAGTTGGGCCTATAGGCTCATAGGTGAGCAGCACATCCACCACCGCCTGATGCCCGTGCTTTGTAACCTCCTGGCCATTTAAAAACAGCTTGGCTTGCCCGATCTCATCCTGGAAGGCCACAAAATGGAAGGGGCTCACCCACGAGGCCGACCCGGTAGGATTCATATTGATCACCTGCTGGATGGCATTCTCTTTGAAAGTACGCAAGGCCAGCTCATCCCGGTTAAGTGTGCTGCGGAAGGTGGAGTTGTTCGGGTTGCCGGTCTGCTCCTCCGGATAGATGGCCGCCCGTATGAAGGGATACAGGTCCATATCGTTGGGGCGCAGGATGCTAGAGGAAATCATGACCCCTTCCTGTATCGGTGTCTCATAGATGCTGGAGGAGCCCGCCAGCATATTGCTCTTGCTTTCCTCTTTGGGCTTCAGCAGCGTTATCTGGCCCGCGGCGCCCGGCTTCAGCTCGCTTACGCGGGCAAAGCCGAGGTTTGTAATGACCAGGCCGCCCTTGAAGATATAGGGCGTATCGTTGACGATCTCCCCGTGCATGCCGTCCTCCTGCATCCAAAGCCGCCCCGTCAGTTTGTTTGCGGTGGGCAGGTCGCCGGACAGGGACATGAATCTTAACTTCCATGGTGCACCCGCAGGATAGCCCACAGCCGGCGCATCCCCGTATACCACACGGTACAATTGCTGCTTGGGAGTCTTCTCCGCAAGCGGGTCATCGTAAAAGTAGGTGCTCTCATCGATAGGCGTCAATTGTATGCCGTCCTCGCCCTTGACCAACACTTCTCCCGTATCCGGGCTGGCCAAATCCGCTATGGAGGTCACCTGCGTTTCTCCCTGCGGGTTCATGCGGATGCTTGTAAAGGATGCCACGGCCGGCTTGTTGAAGGGCAGGCTTTGGCTCATAAAGTACAGCACAGCCATACAGATGAAGGCTAGCACCGGTACGGTCAGCCACATCCATTCCCGCTTGTCCAGGCGTTTGAGCAGGAAATAGCTGCCCACTCCGAAAAGGAGAAGGTATGCTGCAAGGAAAATGACCACTGGCAGCGTGCTGCCGGTGCTTTTGATCGGCACATCGTTAAGAAGGTAGGAGTTATACGACCCGCCGTACAGCTTGCCGAAAATACGGCCGTACAAGGAAACGTACTGGTTGTTCGCGCTGTTTATCAACACCCGGGGCCATAGCACGCTCATGCCTGACCAGCCTGAAAGAGGCTTGGCGCCCAGTTCAAATGTTGTGGTGTATATAAGGCCGCTCCCGGCCTGGTTCAAATAAATCAGCGGTCGGGAACCGGATGATACCAGCGGTGCGGAAGACGTGCTTACCTCATTGAGCTGCACAGGCTGGTTCAGTGGTTTATCGCTCCCAAACGCAAAGTACTTTGTCAGCGCGGGAGTGATATCTTCCGCCTCCGAAATGCTGCCGGCGCTCAAGGATGTATACTTGGAAAAGTAGGGATAATCGGAAGCAGCCTGGGCGCCGCCGCCCACCATAACGATGCCTCCGCCTTGAATCCACCTGTCCAGTGCCTCAAGCTGCGCAGCAGAGAGGGTGGACACGTCGAAACCGTCCACCACCAGAATCATGAAGGAGTTCATCAGCGAATCGTTATCAGGAAAATGGTCCGCGTCCAGCGCCACCAGCTGCCATGCCTCATACCGGTCCGCCCAGATGCGGCTTAAAGAATCCAGGTTCATATAGGCAAGGGATTGAGGGTCGGGCGAAAGCACGCCGATGAGCACCGCCTCAGGCCTTATGACCCTGTCCGGCTTCTTCACGACGGAAGCCAGTACATTACCGCCCGAGGTAAGCTCGATCGCGTAACTTGTCTGTGTCATTTTCAGGTTCACAGGCAGTACGATACGCTTTTTCGCACCGGATGCCAGGGAAATAGGATACTCGTACCGGTCATAATACCGGTCGTTCCTGTTAATGTCCACAGCTATGGTTCCCTCTATATCCGGGCCCCTGTTTTCCACCGTTACGGTAAACGGTATATCCCGCATGTAGGTGACAGAGCCGAAATAACCAAGCTCAGCCTGAAGGGTTATGTCGGGGTTCGTTACCGCCGCCGGCTCTTTCGTTGCAGAGGCCGTCGGCTGCGGTAATTTTTCCCCCAGTGCGGTCATGGAAAACAGGATCAAAAACGCACATGCCACCGAAAACAAGACCCTTTTCTTGTGCAAACTTTCTCGCTCCTTCCTAAACAACACGCCTGCCATACGCTGATACTGCATAGCCTACTGTATAAAGAACGAAAGGGGTTGGGAATACCATCCATCCTCTTTACTTTTTATAGCCCGGAAAGAAAGTTTCTCAATCCAAATTCCATATTACGCAAAACATATCCAACAAATCATCATGACATGATCAATCATGCCTTTACAAGCACTGCATTTTGGCCTATAATGCATGCAGAAGATGATAAAGGAGATTTGTTCCTTTGAGAAATACACGCCTTGAGCAAATGGAACGGTACATCATCCAAAAGGAATCGGTGACAATGGAGGAACTGCAATCTCATTTTGACACCTCCATGAATACCGTGCGCCGGGATGTGGCGCTGCTTATCAAAAAAGGCATTGCTGAAAAGGTGTACGGTGGCGTCTGCGCCCGCAAGGCGGAGCAATTGACACCTTTTGACGTGCGCACCATCAAGCACCAGGAAGCCAAAATGCTCATCGGCCTTAAGGCCGCCGAGCTTGTGGAGGATGGCGACAC
The DNA here is from genome assembly GCA_023415715.1 of Bacillota bacterium. GTDB lineage: Bacteria > Bacillota > Clostridia > Christensenellales > Aristaeellaceae > JAEWAH01. Next base: position 49,459 of record JAEZJP010000263.1, on the reverse strand, counting down.
CATCTTTCTGGATTCAGGCACCACCACACTTAACGTGGTGCAGAATCTTTCAAACAAGCAGAATATCACCATCATCACTCACAGCCTGCACGCCATCATGGCCGCCATGCCCTACCCGAACCTCACCATCATCAGCCTGCCGGGCCAGCTTCACCGCAAGACCAGTTCCTTTACCGGTCTTGAAACGGTTCGCTTTTTAAAAGCCTACAACATTAAAACGGCGTTCATGGCTGCCACGGGGCTTTCCCTTTCAGGTGGCGTTACGAATTCCTCGCCCCTGGAATACGAGCTGAAAATCACAGCTATGGAGCGCAGCGCAAAAACCTATCTTCTTTTGGACAGCCACAAATTTGGGGAAACAGCGCTTATGACCTATGCTCAGTTAAGCGGTTTTACCGGCGTCATCACCGAAGCCATGCCCCCCGAAGATTATGTAAAGGCCCTTCATGATGCCGGAGCAAAACTGATTCTCACAGAAAAATAGATGGAGGTGGCCCTTTGTCGCTTACACATATGCGCCCCCTGCTTGAAAAGGCTGCAAAAGATGGCCGGGCAGTTGGCGCCTTCAGTGTTGCCAATCTGGAAATGATCCAGGGGGTGATCCTGGCGGCGGAAAAGACAAATACGCCTGTAATCCTGCAGATTGCAGAAGCCAGGCTGAATACATCGCCCCTTTATCTGATCGGCCCGGCCATGCTGGCGGCGGCAAGAAATGCGAAGGTGGATGTGGCGGTACATCTGGATCATGGCTTAACCTTGGAATGCATCCGGGATGCCATTGATCTTGGCTTTACATCGGTCATGTTTGACGGCTCTCACTTGCCCCTTGAGGAAAATATCAGGGAAACAAAAAAATTCGTTTCCTTGGCCCACGGGCAGGGCGTTCATGTGGAGGCTGAAATCGGCCGGGTGGGCCGCACGGAAAGCGGGGAAGATGCCCCCATCGCCTACGCCGACCCTAATGAAGCGCTGCGCTTTATCAAAGAAACTGGCGTCGACGCCCTGGCAGTGGGCATCGGCAACGCCCACGGCGTGTACACAGCCGCCCCGCAGCTGCGCTTTGATATTCTGGAGCAAATCTCCGGAAATACCCAGGTTCCTTTGGTTCTGCACGGCGGCACAGGCATCACTCCTGAAGATTTCCGCCATGCAATACGCCTTGGCGTGCGCAAGATCAATATTGCCACCGCCTGCTTCCAGGCATCCGCGTTGGCGGCTCACGCGGCTCAGGAGAAAAACATATTCGATGTCAGCCGAAGGATGACGGAAGCCACGGCTGAGGCGGTATTGGAACATTTGAACATCTTTGGCCTCGCCTGAAAGGAGATAAAATGAACCATTTTAGCTGGGATGAAACAAGACCCCTGGACATCATTCCCCTGGGGCGCATCGCCATCGACTTTAACCCGGTGGATTATTTTCAAACGCTGGCGGAATCAACCACCTTCAAAAAATACCTGGGCGGTTCCCCGGCCAACATTGCCGTTGGCATGGCGCGCCTTGGCCGCAAGGTTGGCTTTCTTGGAAAAATCTCCGACGACCGCTTCGGCGATTTTGTGCAGGGCTTTTTCGAAAAAGAGGGCATTGATATAAGCCACATCACCCGCTGCAAAAACGGGGAGTCATTGGGGCTTACGTTTACCGAGATCCTTTCCCGGGATGAATCCAGCATCCTCATGTACAGGGAAGGCGTTGCGGATTTGATGCTTCACCCCGACGACGTGGATGAAGAGTATATCAAAAGCGCCAAACTTCTGCTCATCTCCGGCACAGCTCTATCCCAAAGCCCTTCCAGGGAAGCAGCGTTAAAAGCCGTGCAGCTGGCGAAAAAGACGGGCACGCCCATCGTGTTCGATGCGGACTACAGGGCATACACTTGGAAAAACGATGACGAGATTGCTGTATATACATCCCTCGTGGCAGAAAAGGCCGATATTCTCATGGGTTCCCGGGAGGAATACGACCGCATGGAGCGGCTGACAGGACTTAACGGCACCGATGATGCGTCTGCCGCTTATTGGCTGAATAAGGGTGTAAGGATTGCCATCATCAAGCACGGCAAAAAAGGCTCCACGGCTTATACAAAGGATGGTGCATTCTCCATCAAGCCCTTCCCGGTGGAGGCATTGAAAGGCTTTGGCGGCGGCGACGGGTACGGCTCCGCCTTCCTCCACGGCCTGCTCTCCGGATGGGACATCATGGACGCGCTGGAGTTCGGCAGCGCATCCGCCGCCATGCTGGTGGCCAGCCACGCCTGCTCTCAGGATATGCCCACCGAAGAGGCCATCCGGGCGTTTATTGCCGAAAAGAAAAAGGTATATGGGGAACTGGTTGCACGGGGCTGATTTTTATTATTCATGGTTCATTGAAAAGTCTATTACGCTATACAGTTTAAATATACATTACGGAAAGGATGATCACTATGCCCCAAATTGAAGTTTTAAAGCCCTACATCAACGGCCAATACGTATCCTCCCATACGGAAAAATATGTGGATGTCTATAACCCCTCCACTGGCGAAGTGATCGCCAAAAGCCCCTGCTGCCTGCAAGACGAGGTGGAATCTGCCATCGCCGCGGCCAAGAAGGCCTATCCCGCCTGGCGCAATACCCCCGTCAAGCGCCGGGCCGACCTTATGTTCAAGCTTCGCGAGCTGATCGAAAAGCACCTGGACGAACTGACGCTGCTGCTGGCCACCGAGCATGGCAAAGCCTGGACCGAGGCCGCCGGTGATGTATTGAAGGCCAAGGAAATGGTGGAACTGGCTTGCTCTGCCCCCAGCCTTTTAATGGGCGAAAGCCTGATGGATACCTCCACAGGCTATGACACCACGCTGTACCGGGAGCCCTTGGGCGTGTTTGCCGGCATAGCCCCATGGAACTTCCCCGCCATGATCCCCATGGGCTGGATGGCGCCCCTGGCCATCGTCTGCGGCAACACCTATGTACTGAAGCCTGCCAGCGGCACGCCCATGACCAGCCTCAGGATGGCGGAGCTCTACAAGGAAGCCGGTTTCCCCGACGGTGTATTGAACATCGTGCCCTGCAGCCGCAATGAAGCGGAAATCCTGCTCACCCACCCCGACATTCAGGGCATTACCTTCGTAGGCTCCACCAGCGTCGGCCTGCACGTGTACTCCACCGCCGCCGCCCATGGCAAGCGCGTTCAGGCCTTGTGCGAAGCCAAGAACCACGCTCTTGTATTAAAGGATGCCCCCATCACCCGCACAGCAGCCGGGATCATGAACTCCGCCTTCGGCTGTGCCGGGGAGCGCTGCATGGCGCTGCCCGTAGTGGTGGTGGAAGAGGACGTGGCGGATGAACTGGTGGCGGAGCTTATGCGCCTGTGCAAACAGCAGAAGATCGGCCCTGCCTACGACAAGGCTACGGATCTTGGCCCCGTGGTTAGCGCCGCCCATAAGCAATTCGTGTGCGACTGGATTCAAAAAGGCATCGATGAAGGTGCGAAAGTGGTGCTGGACGGCCGCGATGTGAAGGTGGAAGGCTATCAAAATGGCTTCTACGTAGGCCACACCATTTTGGACCATGTCACCCCCGGGATGACTGTGGGCCAGAAGGAAGTTTTCGGGCCCGTCCTTTGCATCAAGCGCGTCAGGAGCTTTGAGGAAGGCTTGGCCGCCATGAACGAAAACCCCTTCGCCAACGGCTCGGTGATCTTCACACAGAACGGACATTACGCCAGGGAATTCGTAAAGAACACTGACGGCGGCATGGTGGGTGTCAATGTGGGCATCCCGGTTCCCATGGGTATATTCCCCTTCAGCGGCCACAAAAAGTCCTTCTTTGGCGACCTGCACTGCCACGGCAAGGATGCCTTCCGCTTCTTTACGGATTCGAAATGCGTCACCGTCCGCTGGTTCGATGAGGAAGAGAAGAAGAAAACTTCCGTCAATACATGGGATGGATCGCTGTAAGCGTCAAACAAATGACTTCGTCATTTGTTTGAGTCGGCACGATCTCACTGCAAAGCCTGCGGCTTTGCGGCCGTGAAATCGTGTAAGGAAAGCTTGCTCCGCAAGCGCCCCGCCCGACCGGCAAAGCCGGTCGATACGATTTCAAACGAGGGCGCTGCGCCCCTCGTTGCTCCCAGCAAATTTGTGTGTTCTTGGTTTCCAATTTCATAGATACTTATTTTGAAAGGAGTCTTTCCTTTGAAGAAACTTCAGATCGGCATCATCGGCGCGGGGCGCATCGGCAACGTTCATGGCGAATCCATCACCTACCACATCCCGGAGGCCGAGGTGGCCATGGTCAGCGATGTGGACATCACCAAAGCTTCCGCTTTGGCCACACGCCTTGGCATTCCCGCCTTCACCTCCCGGTATGAAGACATTCTTGAAAACCCCGCCATCGACGCGGTGCTCGTCTGCTCCCCCACCACTACGCACTCGGATATCTCCATTGCCGCCGCCAAGGCAAAAAAGCACATCTTCTGCGAAAAGCCGGTGGACCTGACCATTGAAAAGATCCTGGCCGCCAAGAAGGCCGCGGAAGACAACGGCGTGAAAATGCAGATCGGCTTCAACCGCCGTTTTGACCACAACCATGGCCGTGTGCAGGAACTGGCTTCCTCCGGCAAGCTGGGCAAGGTGGAAATCGTGAAAATCACCTCCCGCGATCCCCAGCCCCCGTCTGCCGAATACGCGGCCTCCAGCGGCGGCCTCTTCATCGACATGATGATCCACGACTTTGACATGGCCCAGTTCCAGGCCGGCAGCCCTGTTACCGAAGTGTATACCCAGGGCGCCGTTCTGGTGGACCCCGCCATAGGTAAGGCCGGCGATGTGGATACCGCCATCGTACTTTTGAAGTTTGAAAACGGGGCTCTTGGCGTGATCGACAACAGCCGCCGGGCCGCATACGGCTACGACCAGCGTGTGGAGGTCTTCGGGGAACTGGGCATGGCCGCCGGGGAAAACGACGGCGATACCACCGTGCGTGTCAGCACCGCCCAAGGCGTCCTTTCCGACAAGCCGCAATACTTCTTCCTGGAGCGGTACATGGGCTCCTTCATCAAGGAAATGAAGGCCTTCATCGCCGCCATCGTGAACGATACCCCCGTGCCCGTGAACGTGGATGACGCGCTTTCCCCGGTGGTATTGGCCATGGCCGCCAAAAAGTCCTGGCTGGAGCACCGTCCCGTCACCGTAAAGGAAATCCTGGAGGCCGCCCATGTCTGACATCCGCAGGGCGGAAGGCCCCCACGCTTTCGGCTACACCGAAATCAGCACTTTAAATGGGATCCATGGTGATATGGGCATGGATTTCGGCGTGCTGCGGTTAAAAAAAGATCAAACGTTTGAGGATGACCGGCCTCTGGAAAAGGCGTATCTGCTGGTATACGGGGAAATCGCCATTGCAGCTGGCCAAGAAGAAAAGATCATCACCCGGGCCAATTGTTTTGACGAAGGCCCATACGTACTGCATGTGGACCGCAATACCACTGTTTCCATCCGGGGTGAAGGTCTCGACAGCGAAGTCTGCGTGATGCGCACGGACAACGAAACGTCCTTCCCCACGGAATGGTATTTCCCTCAAGATACGGCGGATGAGTACCGCGGCGCGGGGCTGATGAACGATACCTCCACCCGTATTGTGCGCACGGTGTTTGACAAGCGCAATGCGCCCCTATCGAACCTGGTGCTGGGTGAAGTAATCGGCTTTCCCGGCAAGTGGTCCAGCTATCCGCCCCACCACCATCCCCAGCCGGAGATCTACTATTATAAATCCCACCCAGAAAACGGCTTCGGCTATGCGGAACTGGGAGAGGATGTAGTCAAGGTACATACCAATGACACAGTGTTCATCCGCCCCGGCCTTACCCATCCCCACTGCACCCCGCCGGGATACGCACTTTGGTACCTGTGGGTCATCCGTCACCTGGACGGCGCGCCTTACATCACCCCCACCTTCGTTCCGGAGCACAAGTGGGTGCAGGAGAAGGATGCGAAATACTGGCCCGAAACGAAAGGGAGGGGAGACTAAGTGGAGCGCATCCGCTTGACCATGGCCCAGGCCCTGGTCCGCTTTCTGGATCAGCAATACATCGAACTGGATGGCGCGGAAACAAAGTTCGTGAACAACATCTTCGGCGTGTTCGGCCACGGCTGTGTGGTAGGCGTAGGCCAGGCCCTTTCACAGGGCTGCCACCACATCCGCTTTCTGCAGGGCAAAAACGAGCAGAACATGGCCCTTGCCGCCATGGCCTTCGCCAAGCAAAAAAACCGCCGGGAGATCATACCCTGCGTTTCCAGCATCGGCCCCGGTGCCATGAACATGGTCACCGCCGCCGGCTGCGCTACCGCCAACCGCATCCCTCTGCTGCTGCTGCCCGGCGATACCTTCGCCAGCCGGCAGCCCGACCCGGTATTGCAGCAGGCGGAGTTCTTTGAAAGCTTTGCAACCACCGTTACCGATGCATTTAAAGGCGTGTGCCACTACTGGGACCGCATCCAGCGACCGGAACAATTAATGACCGCCGCTATCCATGCCATGCGGGTACTCACCGACCCGGCGGATACGGGTGCGGTATGCCTTGCCATGCCCCAGGATGTGGAGGGCGAGGCTTACGATTACCCTGTGGAATTCTTCAAACACCGCGTATGGCATTTGGACCGGCGGCCTTTATCCAAAGCGCAGCTAGAACGCGTGCTGACGCTTATCAAAAATGCCAAGCGCCCCTTGGTCATATGCGGTGGCGGCGTTCGCTACAGTGAAGCGGGAGAGGCTCTGAAGGCCTTCTGCGAGCAGTCTGATATCCCCTTTTCAGAGACCCAGGCCGGCAAAGGCGTGCTGCCCTGGAACCATCGTCTGAACCTTGGCGGGATCGGCGTCACTGGCGGAAAAGCAGCCAATGTGATTGCCAAAACGGCTGACCTGGTCATTGCCGTTGGCACCCGCCTTACCGATTTCACCACGTGCTCCAAGTGGCTCTTTTCCGAAAGCGCCAAGGTTTTGTCTATCAACATCTGCCCCTTTGACGCGGTGAAAATGGAGGGCGAACCCATCATTGCCGATGCCAGGGAAGCTTTAACTGCATTGACCGGGGCACTTGCCGGTTACAAGGCGTCCTTCGGTAATGATATCGAAAAAACCAAGGCTGATTGGGACGAAATCGTGGACAGCTACTATGATCAGGACCTCAACGGGGGCCTATCCCAAACCAGGGCGTTGGGGGAAATCAACCGTTTCATGGCGCCTTCCGACATAACCGTAGGTTCCGCCGGCAGCCTGCCCGGCGATATGCAGCGGCTGTGGCGCTCCGGCGATCCATGCACCTACCACATGGAATACGGCTTTTCCAACATGGGGTATGAGATAAACGGTGCGGTTGGCGTCAAGCTGGCCTGCCCGGACAAAGAGGTGTACACCTTCTTCGGCGACGGCACGTATTTGATGGCCCACAGCGAAATGGTCACCGCGCTGCAGGAGGGGCTGAAAGTTCACTTCTGCCTGTTTGATAACTCCGGCTGGGGTTGTATTGAAAACCTGCAAAACAACCAGGGCAACGATACCTTCGGCACGGTATTCCGCTTTCGGGATGCCAAAACAGGGGAGCTTACCGGACCTATCATGCAGATGGATTTTGCGAAGAATGCTGAAGCGTACGGTTTGAAGGCCTACACCGTAAGGACCGTGCAGGAACTGCGCACCGCGCTTCAGGACGCAAAAAAGCAAACAACGCCTGTCCTGTACGATATCAAGGTGCTCCCCGGCAGCATGACCCCCGGCTTTGAAAGCTGGTGGCGGGTAGGCGTGGCTGAAGTTTCCAGTCAAGCGCGGGTGCAGGCAGCATACGCTAACATGCAGGAACAAGTGAAGAAAACAAGAGACATATAAGGGAACGAGGAAAGGGGAAACACTTATGCTGGACCCATCGAGAGTCAAGCTGGCCATCGCACCCATCGGCTGGACCAACGACGATCTGCCCGACCTGGGGGGCGAGAACACATTCGAGCAATGCATCAGCGAAATGGCGCTGGCCGGTTTTACCGGCAGCGAAATCGGCAACAAGTATCCTCAGGATCCCAAAGTGCTCAAGCACTACCTGGACGTGCGCGGGCTTCAAATCTGCAACGCCTGGTTTTCCAGCCTGTTCACCAGCGAGCCCTATGAAGTTACGGAGAAAGCCTTCATCGCCCACAGGGACCGTTTGAATGCTCTGGGAGCAAAGATCATCGGCGCCAGCGAGCAGGGCAACTCCATCCAGGGCAAAGCCTTGAATATCTTTGGACCCGATAAACCCGTATACACCAAGGAGCAATGGAAGGCCGTCGCCGAAGGGTACAACAGGCTGGGCCGCCTGGCCCGTGATGTTGGCATGACGCTTACCATCCACCACCACATGGGCACCGGCATCCAGACCGCGGAGGAAATCGATACCCTCATGTCCATGACCGATCCGGACCTTGTCTATCTCCTGTTTGATTCCGGCCATCTGACCTTTGCGGGTATCGATCCCATGCCTATCCTGAAAAAGTATGTACACCGCATCCGCCACGTACATTTGAAGGATGTGCGCCAAAACGTCCGCGCCCAGGCGGAAAAAGAAGGCTGGAGTTTTCTAACTGCCGTTCGCGCCGGCGTGTTCACCGTGCCGGGAGACGGGGATGTGGATTTTGCGCCCATCTTTGAGGTACTGGAGAAGGAAGGGTACGCAGGCTGGGTAGTGGTGGAAGCCGAGCAGGACCCCGCCAAAGCGAATCCCTTCGAGTATGCCGTGAAGGCACGGCGCTATATAAAGGAAAAGACCGGGCTGTAAGGGCACGTATATAATAATGGCGGGAAGGGGCGCTTTTTGAAAAAAGCGCCCCTTCCCGCACCCATCCCCCAAAAACTTCAAAGGGAATTACATGTTCCTCATGTCCTCCATGCCTGCTAATAAGGTAAAAACAAGTCCCGCCTGCTGTCATCCTGAGGAGCCTGCGACGAAGGATCTTGCTTCTGCATGAAAGTACAAGATCCTTCGGGCATAGCCCTCAGACGTAATGTGGTGCTTGATTCATTTCTACCGACGGATATTATACATTATCCGCCGCAACCTCAATGTTATAATGATGTCCTGCTATGGCGGAAAACCGGCAGACGTTATCAGATTCCATCGAAGCATCCACCACATTGCCCTTCCCGTCCAGGATGCGGAGCGTTCTTATATCGCCAGGCCCAAGCTTGAAGGCGCAATCATTTCCGCACGTGGAATAGATAACAGCGCTCACAAGCCTGCCCTGCGCCCAGCTTGCATCCACCCTGAACCCGTCCCTGGCCATGAGCCCCCGGAAGGAGCCGGCCTGCCAGGCACAAGGCAATGCGGGCAGAAATTCAATCACATCTTCATGGCTTTGCATAAGCATTTCACAGACTCCGGCCACGAAACCAAAATTGCCGTCGATCTGGAAGGGCGGATGGGTGCCCAAAAGGTTGGGATAGGTACAGGTCTTCATCTGGCCTTGAAGAAGCCTGTAGGCATGATCCCCATCCTTGAGCCTTGCCCACAAACACAATTTCCAGGCGCGGCTCCAGCCGGTAGATTCATCTCCACGGCCAAGGAGCGTCACCCTTGCCGACTCCATGAATTGCGGTGTGCGGCTATTGATCAGACTTCCCGGATAAAGCGCCACAAGGTGTGAAACATGACGGTGGGTGTCCTTTGGATCGTCCACGTCTTCCTTCCATTCCTGCAATTGGCCCCACCGGCCAACGCGCAGCGGCGGGGAGAGCTTTAACAGCGCGGTTTCCAATTCAAATTGCAAATCTTCGTCAACATCCAATAGCCTGGCCGCCTCCATCGCCGCGGAAAAGAGGAGGAAAGCAAGCTGCTGGTCCATGGCGCATCCTATCTCGCAATCGCCGTGCTCAGGCGAGAAGGAGGGGGAGGATACGAGTGTTCCGTCCCGGTCCGTTGATAAAAAGTCAAGCCAAAACAAGACCGCGTCCTTAAGCAGCGGGTAGATCTTTTGAAGGTCCTCCGCCTTCCGGTTGAACAGGTATTTTTCCCACAGATTCATGGCGATGAAGGCGTTGCTGTTGGGCGCCCAACCCCAGGAATACCGCCAGCCCGGAGCGGTAAAGCCGAAGGGGTTGTTCATGGTGTTCACCGCCCAGCCCCTTAAAGAGCCAAAATGCTCTTTCGCCGTCACGCGGCCGGGCTCCGTAAGGCTTTGCACATAGTCAACAAGGCAGTCGCTGCATTCGGTCAGCGAAGTCACCTCCGCGGGCCAGTAGTTCATTTGCAGGTTGATATTGAAATGGTAATCCCCGCACCATGCCGGCTCATTTGATTCATTCCATACGCCCTGCAAATTGGCCGGCAGCGTACCAGGCCGGGAAGAGGCGATAAGCAGGTACCTTCCGTAATGGAAAAGCAGCGACTCCAGGCTCTGGTCCGGCGTGTTGCGGTAGTGTAGCAGCAGTTCGTCCGTAGGGCATTCAGGAGAAGTTTCCTCCGAAAGCGTGATCTCCGCCCGGCGGTACAGTTTCCTATGATCCTCCTGATGCCTTTGTAAAAGCTTCTGCCAGCCAAGGGCGGCAGCGCATTCCATGCGGTTCGATAGATCCTGATGGGGATGCTCGCCCCTGTAATGAGGATACACATTTGCATAATCGGTGCCCAAGCCCAATAAAAGGACCACTTCGCGGGCATTTTGGATTTTGTTCCCCCGCTCCGTATTGGAAAGGACCCCATCATGGAAGGCAACCCAAAGCTGTGCTTCATATTGAAGGCCGTTATCCGGCACACGCCCGGTCATGAATATCGTGCTGCCTGATACTTCGATATTTGCGCCCGGCTGTCCGGGTGAAAACCCCGCCTCCATGGTGAACGTGCCCGGTGTTTTTGCCGCGATGCGCACGGCCATTACCCGATCGGGATAGCTGCAAAATGCCTCCCGCACCATATTGAGATCATTGGCACGGTATGAAACAGAGGATAGCGCCGCATCCAGATCGAGGCAGCGCATATAATCGGTAAATTCTTCATGGCCCGGAAAACGCAAAAGCAGCTCCCCGAAGTTTTGGTAGCAGCCAAAGCCGTTCTGCTCCCCTGTGAGGTGTTCATCGGCCAGGCGCATGGCGCTTTCCTTGTCGCCCTTTAAAAGCAGCCCGCGGATTTGGGCAAGGTGTTCCGCTGCGCCCGGCCGGTTGCCAAAATGATACCCTTCCTTCGATCCAGGTCCGCCGCTCCACAGCGTCTTATCATTGAACTGTATGCGTTCTATGGGCACGGTACCGTAGATCATACCGCCCATGAACCCGTTGCCGATGGGGAGGGCCTGGGTTTCCCACACGGACGGCTGGCCGTCAAAGCCAAGCTCGCTTAAAGGCAGGGATGCCAGCTTGCCAGAACCCGGATGCCCGGCAGGCTGCCGGTACCACAAAAGATGTGTGTTCATTCTTCTCACGCTGTCCTAAAAAACTTATTTTTCCTTGTTCACCGGCAGGGGAGGTGCATACACCGACAATATGACTTCCTCCATGGGCAAGTCCAGGGAATGGTCCGAAGCATTCTCCTTGAGGGTGGGCACGAAAGTGCGGTAGCTGAACAGATCGCGCGGCTGGGGGTTTTTCCTGTACTCGCTGGGCGTCATTCCCGTGAGACGCTTGAACTCCTTGGCGAAATAAAACTGGTTGGTATATCCTACCGATTCGGAAATCTCCAACACCGACTGGGAACTTAACTGTAAACGCATGCATGCCCTGTCTATCCTATAATAGATCAGATACTGCTTGGGCGATATTTTTAATGTGTTGTTGAAGATCACGTATAAGTGCTTTCTGGATATGCCAAGAGCGTTGGCGATATCGTCAACGGAGATTTCCCTGGTGTAATTATGCTCAATAAAATCAACGGCCTTTACGGCAAAAAAGTCGGCGTTGTCCACATAGCTGTCGCTCTGCTTTGTGGGGTTCACATCCAAAAGGTAGCTGAAAATGTCGTACAGCGTGGAAACCATGCGGCAATAGCGGTTGGGCAGCTTATGTGCCGCCGCATACAACCGCTGAAACTTCTCCCCCACCGCCCCCTCGCCGTCTAAAAATACTGGCTTTGTACGTGTGATGTTGGCGCGGTTCAGGTAATTTTCCACCGTGTACCCGGAAAAGCAAAGCCAGGTGACCACAAGAGGCTCGACGTCGGCATTTTTCAACTCATACGACAAATCGGGAAAGGAAAAGAAACCGTTTGACGCATTCAGTTTATAAGCCAGGCTGTTGGACTCCAAAAGGGCTGTGCCCTGGTTCACATACACAAGGGTAAAGGTATCTGTAGCCTTGATGGACAAAATGCCTCCGGGCGGAATCTCATTTAAGCCGCACTGATACAGGTTGAACGTAAGGTTCAGGTGCGACTTGCTGCTGATGTGGATTGTCCCGTTTATGATAGGCGTTTCGTCCATGTAAGCCGCCTCCTCTTTACTCAGAAGGCCAAGCTGCCGGCGTTTGGTTTTTTAGAATACGCCGGTTTTTGACCTGCAGCTCCAACTGGTGAATAAGTTCCGGTATCTCGCAAGGCATGGCCGCCACATAATCAGGTATTTCTTCCTCTGTTGCAGGCTGCATCCCGTACCGCGGGCTGAAACTAAGCAGAATGGAGGTGATACCCATCCGGTTGGCGCCCAACACATCCCTTTTCAGATTGTTGCCGATCATTACGATTCGGTAAAGGTCATCTTCCGTCAGCTTCATTTGGGCCATGGCCGTCCTGAACATGCGCTCGTCCGGCTTGCAGACACCCACTTCTTCCGAGATGGTCCACGACTCAAATATATGGGAAAGGCCAAGCTCCCGGAAAATGTTATGGAAGGAAGAAGACCTCCCGTCGGCTACCAGGGCCAGGCGGTACCCTTCGCCATGCAGCTGCCTTAGCATTTCCCCCGCGCCAGGTATAAGTTCCGCTTTGAGTACATAATCGCTTTCCGCGAATATTTGCGTGGATTCATCCACAATCGTGTCGCCGCAATCTATAAAAACAATCAGTTCTCTATCCATTCCTATTGTATCCTATCCGCCGCAGCCTGTCATCCCATGCGGCTTACTTTGATTCGAGAAAATGACGAGTCATTTTCCGATTTCATCTCACGCCGTAGCGGAGGTAACGATGCCCTTCAGGGCAAGCTCTTCACACCGGAGGCAGGCCACAAACCTTTGGCCTTCCATCTCCCTGATCTCCGTTTCCCGTTCCTTGCAGGATTCCATGCAGTAGCGGCACCTTGTGTGGAAATGGCAGCCTGACGGGGCGTTGGCAGGGTTGGGAATCTCGCCCTCCAGGGGAATGCGCTGCATGTTTACGCTGGGGTCGGCTACCGGCACGGCGGAAAGCAGCGCCTCGGTATAAGGGTGCAAAGGTTTTTGGAACAGCTGCTCCGTGGACGCGTATTCCACAATTTTTCCAAGATACATCACGCCCACCTTGTCTGAAATATGCTCAACCACGGACAAGTCATGGCTGATGAAAATGTAGGTGAGGTTCATTTCCTCCTGCAAATCTTTTAAAAGGTTCACCACCTGGGCCTGCACGGAAACATCCAGCGCCGACACAGCTTCGTCGCAAACGATCAGGCGCGGATAGAGTACCAGCGCCCTGGCGATGCCGATGCGTTGCCGCTGCCCGCCGGAAAAGGCGTGGGGGTAGCGCTTTAAGTAGCTTGGGTTAAGCCCCACCTTGGAGGCTATGGTTTTGACCCGCTCTTCCATTTCTTTTTTGGGCATTTGAGGGAAATTGGCCCGCAGCGGTTCTGAAATGATGTCATACACCGTCATCCTGGGGTCCAAAGAAGAATACGGGTCCTGAAAGATCATTTGAACTTCCTTGCGGATAGCTTTCAGCTGCTTTTTTGTGATGTGCTGCAGGTCGTACTCCGCCCCGTCCGCGGCCTTGTACAGAACCTTGCCGGAAGTCGCATTGTAAGCGCGAACGATGCAGCGGCCAAGCGTTGTTTTGCCGCAGCCCGATTCCCCCACGATGCCCACCGTTTCCCCCGCGTTCACGTTGAAGCTGACGTTATTCACGGCCTTCACATGGGTCTTGCCGGAGGAAAACACCATGTTCAGCCCTTCCACCTTCAGGATCGTTTCAGGCATTGCGCTTCCTCCTCCCCATGTTCAGCCTTTTGCCCATCCCAGGGCTCAAAGCAGGCTGCGTAGTGGTCCTCGCCCACTTTCACAAGTCCGGGCTCCCTTGCGGAGCAAACGCCCGTATCCTTGTACGTGCACCGGTCATAGAAGGAACAGCGGTCGATGAGGTTCATGGCCAGGGGCACATGGCCCTTGATGGAAAAGAGCCGTTCCTTTCCCCCTCCGATCTTGTGCACAGAGCCGATCAACCCCCTGGTATAGGGATGAACGGGATTTTTGAATATCTCCATCGTGGGCCCCGTTTCAATGATGCGGCCAAGGTACATGACAGCCACACGGTCGCATAGCTGTGCCACAGTGCCCAGATCATGGGTGATGTAGAGGATGGACATCCCGTAATCCTTTTGCAAAAGCTTTAGCAGGTCCAGTATCTGCGCCTGTATGGTTACATCCAGTGCGGTGGTGGGTTCGTCTGCAATCAGAATGCGGGGGCTGCATAGCAGCGCCATGGCGATCAGCGCCCTTTGAAGCATGCCGCCGGAAAACTCGTGGGGGTGCTGGTCAAACCTCTTTTCGGGGTTGGCGATCCCCACCCTTTTCATGGCTTCCAGTACTAGCTTCCTGGCTTCCTGCCTGCTCTTGCCCAAATGGATGCGCGCGCTCTCTGAAAGCTGACTGCCCACCGTATACAGGGGTGAAAACGCGCTCATGGGCTCCTGAAAGATCATGGCAATGCTCTTGCCCCTTAAGTCCCTGATTTCCTTGCTGCCAAACTTCATGGCCAGCAAGTCGCGTGTTTGACCGCTTTCGTCCGTAAAATCGATCCTGCCCGCCGTTTTGCAGTTTTTGCTGTTGATGCCAAGCACGGCCTTGCAGGTCAGGCTCTTTCCGCAGCCGGATTCCCCCACCAGCCCCAGTGTTTCGTTGGCCCGCAAGATAAAATCCACACCTCTGACCGGCGTGAGGAGGCCCTCATCCAGCTTGATGCTGATTTGAAGGCCCGATACCGTAAGCACGGTTTGCCCCGTTTCCTTCATATCTCAACACCTCACTTATACGGGTCGGCGGCATCCCGCAGGCCGTCGCCCAGGAAGTTGAAGGCCAGCACTGCCAAGCCCACAAATAAAAGCGGGATCAGCTTCCATGGGCAGTTGGCAATGTTGCCTATGCTCTGGCATTCCTGCAAAAGCACGCCCCAGCTGGTGGCCGGCGCGCGCATGCCAAGGCCCAGGAAGCTCATGGAGGTTTCGCCAAGTATCATTTGGGGCACCCCCAGGGTAAGACTTACGATCAGGTAGCTCATGAAGCCGGGGACCAGATGGCGGCGGATGATGGATGCGTCCGATACGCCGGACAGCCTGGCCGCCATGATAAAGTCCGCCTTTTTCAGCGACAGGAATTTGGAACGCACCGTGCGTGCCAGCCCCGGCCAGCTTAAGAGGCTCATGATGACAGTAATGAACAAAAACACCTGCGTTACCGGGATTCCAGCAGGTATGGCGGCAGAAAGGGCCATCCATAAGGGAAGCGTTGGGAAAGACGACAATACCTCAATGATCCGCTGGATAATGATATCCGCAATGCCGCCGTAGTAGCCCGATATGCTGCCTATGATCACGGCCAGCACAAAGGAGATGAGCGTTCCTAAAAGCGGAACAGTAAGGGAAATCTGGCTTCCCAGAAGCACGCGGGAAAACAGGTCGCGGCCCAGTTTGTCCCCGCCGAACAAAAGCACCTGGGTAGGATCCTTGCCTTTGGGAAGGTTTGTATTGTCCACTTCGAATAAATGAATGTCGCCTGGGATAAAGCCCAATATCTTGTACGAAACACCCTTCGCGAAAAATCTCAAAGGAAAAGGCTGCGAAGTATCTTCCTTGAAGTATTTATTCTCATACAGGTCCCTTTCAATAGTAAACCGGTACACGAAGGGGCCTATGTATTCTCCGTTGTGAAAGAAATGGATCCTTGTGGGCGGCGCATTGGAATAGGATCCGGAATAATCCTCCAAGCCCTTGGGCGAAAGGAAGGGCGCAAAAATGGCGCAAAAATACAAAATACCCAGTACGATAAAGCTGATCACCGCCAGCTTGTGCCGGAGGAGCTTGCGGCCCATCAGCTTCCATTGGGAAGAAAGGTAATATTTCTCCTGCTTCGCTCGATTCTTCTCAAGCGCCCGTTTTTCTTTTTCGCTCAGGGCGGCCTCAGCAACCGAGGCGGGTATGTCTTGCAGACTCATTTTTGTCTCTCCTCCAACAGCTTGATGCGCGGATCGAGCACCGCCAGAAGCAGATCGGAAATCAAATTGCCGATAACGACCAGTATCGCCGAAATCAGCAGTATGCCGCCTGAAAGGTAAATATCCTGAGTCTGTAAGGCCTTTAAAAGTACCGGGCCCAGCGTGGGCAGCATCAGAACGATGGCGGTGATGGTGCTGCCGTTGAATATGCCGGAAATCATGCCGCCAAGGCCGCTGACGATGGGATTTAACACTGCCCGCATCTGATATTTGAAGGTGATGGCGCCTTCGCTGACGCCCTTGGCCCTGATGGCCAGCACGTAGGGCTGACCCTGTTCATCCAGCATCTGCGCCCGGATGGACCGTATCAGGCCGCAGGTGCCGCTGGTGCCGATAACGAGTATGGGGATCAGCATCCGCTTTGCCCACTCAAGGAATGTGGCAAAGGAAGTGATGCCGTATTCCGGCAGGCCCATCAGCGGATCACCGAATAACTTGTAGGAAGCGTACATGAGCAGTATTGCAAATAAAAAATTAGGTATGGCCATGCCGATAAAGCCTATGAAGGTAAAAAGATAATCCCCTGCGGAATACTGGTGCTTGGCCGAGTAGATGGCAATGGGGATGGATATCAGGTACGTAAAGAACATGGTGCAGATGGAAAGGGTCAAAGTGATACCCAGCGTCTCGCCGATTTTAACGAGAATATCCTGATGATAGTAGAACGAGGTACCCCAATCACCCGTCACGATGCCGCCCAGCCAGGCAAAATACTGCACCATAAAAGGCCGGTTGACACCGTACGTTTCCCGAAGGAGCTGTATTTCCGCCTCCGTTACCCGCTCGCCCTCGGAAATCGCCTTGGCGACAAGCGTATCCACATAATCCCCTGGCGGAAGCTGGATCACAAAAAACACAACAAATGTGATCAGCAACAGGGTGATGGCTGCCAGCAGCAGGCGTTTTATGATGTATCTCCCTTTTTCCATCCTTGTGCCCCTCTCTGTGCTGAGCTTAATACACGAACCATGCGGCTATTGGCCGCATGGTTCGTGTTTGCCTGCAGGGCACTGTCCAAAGGACTTTGCCTTGCTTAAGGATGCAGCGCTTATTGCTCGATCCACCACTGTTCGGGACGGCCCAGGCCCAGGAAGCGGAATTCGTCCACGCTCAGCAGGCCTTCCTTGAAGTTGTGGAGCTTGTTGTTGACCAGGTTGCGGGAAGGCAGCGGAGCCAGGTAGCCAATGAGCCAGATGTTTTCCTTATGCAGATTATAAATCTCCTGCACGCATTCCGCAACGATCTTATCACGGTCGGGGCCGTTGGCGGCCTTCATGCGGTCATAGGCTTCGATCAGCTTCAGCACGTCGCCGGTGGGCGCGATGCCGCCATTGGCCTCGCTCTTGCCATCCTCATACCACTTGCCGTAGGCGGAGTGCCAGAAGGCCACGTTCCGCATGGGCACGATGGAATCAGGCCGCAGGGCGGGGGTGGAAACGCTGGTCACTTCGATGGAAGCTTCCACATCGTTGGAGAGCATGGTGGTACGGGAATCGGCGTCCACTTTGTCGCTGAGCTTTACGCCGATGGCCTTGTATGCGGACTGCAGGAGGGATACGAAGTCGCCGAACTTGGAGGGATCGTTGATGGTTAGAATGATCTCAACTTCCTTGTCGGTGCCCTTCATCTTGCGGTAGGTTCCCTCTGCCTTGTCCCAGGGCTCGGTGATCTCGTCCATCAGGGCGTTGGCTTTGTCCACATCATATTCCGTCCATTTGGCGGACCATTCGGCGTCATAACCCAGCAGCCCTTCGCCTACGGAAGCCTGCCAGGGCTTGGACATGCCGTTGCGCAGCGTTTCGTTCATGAGGTTGCGGTCCACGCAGATGCTGAGAGCCTCGCGGAAGCGTTTGTCCTGGAACAACGCACGCTTGTCAAGGTCTTTGGTCGTCTGGTTGAGCTGAATGTTTTCATCGGTCGACCAGGCCGCGGAAGCCCAGGGCCTAAGCGTGTGGGTATCCTTCAAAGCGGTGGCGACGACGGCGAAGTCGGCCGGATCAATGATGTCAAACTCGCCTGCGCTGGCAGCCAGGGTAATTTGATCCTGTTCGTTGATGATTTTGTACTTCACACTGTCCAGGTAAGGCAGCTGGCGGCCTTCGCTGTCGGTCTTCCAGAAGTAGGGGTTGCGGACCAGTTCATACGTCTCGCCAACCACGTTCCAGTTGTCCTTCACGGCGATGAAGCTGCGCAGCTGGGGAACGATAGCGTAGTCCCAGTTGTAATAGCCGATGGCCTTGCCCATGGTGGAGTAGGAATCCCACTGCTTGCCAAAGTCTTTGTTGGCATTTGCAAGGGCCTGCTCTTCGGTGATCAGCGGGAAGGTGGGATCGTCCGCCACGCCGTCCTTGCGGGCTACGTAGTTTACATAGAAGTGCTTGGGCAGGAACATCCACTTGTTGTCCACAGCCACATCCTGGGCAAAGGAGGGCTTGGGGGCCACGAAGGTCACGGTGAACTCATAGTCGTTCACCTTGTCAAATTTAGCCCAGTACTTTTTGCCGTCCTTTGACGCCTGATAGCAGTTGTAGGGCTTGGAGGTGTATGCGCTGTAGTAGCCGGCGGCATCGGTGGCCACTGCGGTGCGGTCCTCGTTCAAAGCCGGGGTGGACATATGGTCGTAGTAGAACAGAACGTCATCCGCGGTGAAGGGTTGGCCGTCGGACCATTTCATGCCTTCGCGCAGCTTGATGGTCCACACCGTGGAATCTTCGTTGGGGTAGAACTCTTTGCAGACGTTGGCTTCCACTTCGCCTGAACCGTCCTGCTTGAAGCGGAACATGCTCTGCTCGGCAATGTAGCCCCAGGCGCTCCAGCGGCCGTTGTCGTTGGATTGCATGGTAATGCTGCCGCCGTACTGGCCAAGGGATACCACATCGGGCTCCACCATGACGTCGGATGCCACCGGCAGGCGTTCCTCAAGGGGCGGCAGTTTGCCAGCGGCAACCTGCTCTAAAAGTATGGGGGCTTCCTTTTGCGTGGTATCGGGGCTGGCCGACGCTGCGGGGATGGCAGCCAGTGCCGTCAACATCAAAGTGGCGGCGAGCAGCAGGGAAACGTACTTTTTCATGGTCTTCCTCCTATGCATATGTAAGTTTTAAAAACCGCCCAACATATACGGAAGGTCAATTTGGTATATATTATCATACCAGCGGCCTATCCGGCCAACCGGCGCCTTTAGGAGCACTTTCCTATCCGCGGCCGATTGCACACTTCATACTGCACATAAAATGAACATTGGAATGTTCTTTATGCACATAATATAGCAGGATTCCATTTCCCTGCACATATGCAATCGAACCAGGTGTATATACTTTTGTGCCGCTAGGCGCCTAGTCAGCTATCTTATGTGCAGTATGAAGCTGCGGTCCGGCGGCAACCGACTTAAGCATAGCCTCCAAATGCAAGGGATCCGTATAGGACGCTCGTTCATTTTGTAAGCTGTGGCACAGATTCCATATAAATTACAGGTATAATGATATTTACATGCCGGGACATAACATGTTATACTTTGGCGCATTGATATGGGAGAACAGCAGGATTGCTTTTATGAAGAAAATGAGGGATCTCCTATGAACATCAGGAAAGTGCATGTAGTCTTCAAAACGCATCTGGACATCGGCTTTACAGACCTTTCCCAGTCCGTGATCAATCATTACCTGGATACATATATCCCAGCGGCCATGGAGTGCGCATCTTGCGTAAACCGGCCCGGCCGGCCGCCTATGTTTGTTTGGACAGTGGGTTCATATCTTATTGACCTGGCGCTGCGCACCTATCCCAAAGAAAAGCGGGAAGCGCTGGATGCGGCTATCCGCAAGGGCTATATCACCTATCACGCGTTGCCCTTCACCATGCATTCGGAATTATGCGGCACAGCTTTGTTCAACGCCGGCCTTTTAATTGCCGGGAGGTTGGACAAAAAGTACTCAAGGAAGACCATCGCCGCCAAGATGTCGGATGTTCCGGGCCATACCATCGGCATCGTCGCACCCATGGCGGAAAGCGGCATCGAATACCTGCACATCGGCATCAATGGCGTCGCTTGCATGCCCAAGGTACCGCCGCTGTTTGTGTGGCAGAATAGCGCCGGCCAGTCATTGATCGTCAACTACTGCCGCAGCTACGGCGGCGTTACGGAAGTTCCGGGCCACGACGAAGCGCTGTACTTCATGCACAGCCAGGACAATATGGGCCCTCCCTCCATGGAGCACTTGCAGAGCGAGTTTGACAGGCTTCAAATGAAATATCCCGGCGCCGAAATCTGCGCCTCCACCCTGGATGCTTTTGCCGCCGGGCTGAAAGGAATACGAGATAGGCTTCCCGTCATAACGGAGGAGATCGGCGACACATGGATCCACGGAACGGGCTCCGACCCCCAAAAGGTGTCGGCACTTAAGGCGCTCGTACGCCTGGATGGAGCTTGGGTGAAGGACGGTACCTGGGCAAAGCATAATCTTTTGCTGGAGGATGGCCGAAACGCGAGGTCCGCCTTTTTGGAGGAGCTGCTGCTGATCTGCGAGCACACCTGGGGCCTGGATTTCAAAAAGTATCTGGCGGATTTCAAGAACTGGAACAGAAGCGATTTCGATGAAGCAAGGAAGCGCGACCGGCTTATGGAAGCTTACGGGCAGGTATCGGGCTGCGAGGATTATTTTGATTTTGCCAAAGCGGAATTTGCGCACCTGCACCCGTCGTCCATCACCTGGGACACGCGCTCCTACTCTTTTTTTGAATCCTCCCATGAAGAGCAGAGGCAGTATCTGATAAAGGCTGTAGACCTTTTGCCCGGACCGCTAAAAGAAAAAGCAATTTCAGTGATCACGAATCCGGAAAACGACAAAATGCATGCGCCTGCGCAAGCCAAAATAGAGCTTCTGCATGGTCCCCTTCAGGAGACCCGGCTGAATGATGTCAGCATCCTGTATCATCAAGATGGAAGCGTCTCGCTCACCAATAGCGGTTTTACAGACCTAACGCTGACCTTAGGCGCACCGGAGTACCAGGAAGTGGGGCAGAACGTATACAAAGCCCTTGCGGAGCGGTACCTCAGCAACATGGACGAAAACAAGGGCTGGGCCGTGCCTGATTATTGCAAGCCCGGTTTGGAGGCAAGCGATGCGCCAATAAACAGCGTGACCCACAAATCTGTTATGGACGAAGCCATGCATATGGCCGGAGGAGCGCTTTGCTGGAAGGGTGTGTATCCCTCCTCCCCCGTGGCGCTTGCCGGATGCCCCGAATCCTGTGAAGCATCATTACGCCCCCTTGCGGATGGGAAGCTGCTTTTTACGGTATGGCTCAGGGACAAGCATGCCAACCGCAAGCCGGAAGCGCTGTTCCTGCCGCTTGCATTTTCTTCGCCGGCCATGGTTCAGCTAAAAAAGATAGGCACCTGGGTATCCCCCGAGCTGGTAGTGGAAGGCGGTAACAGGCGCTGCCATGCGGTGCAGCGCATACGTATCACCAGCCCTAACGGGGATGGTTTCATTATTGAGCCGCTGGACACGCCGCTTGTGGCTATAGGTGCTCCGGAGCTTCTGGACTTTTCCCGCCCCGGCAGGTTCGACAGGCTGTACCTTGCCCTTTACAACAACCTGTGGGGCACCAATTTCAAAATGTGGTATGAAGAGAATATCCTTTGCAGGGTATTGATCACATATGAGAGGAGAACTGTTTTATGAGGCTGCATTATTATGGCACGGGCGCGGCGGAGGCGATCCCCGGCCTGTACTGCTCCTGCAAGATCTGTGAGAATGCCAGAATGGTACGCGGCAAAGAAATCCGCTCCCGGCATATGACCACGGTGGACGACGATATCCAGTTTGACCTTTCTCCGGACTTTTTCTATCACATTACCGCTTTGGGCATGGAGCCCCGCACGATCCGGCACCTGGTGGTGACCCACGCCCATGGAGACCATTTCGCGCCGGACCCCCTGAATCTGCACCGGCCTCCCTTCACATTGACGGACGTCATACCCTTGCATCTCATCTGCAATGAAACGGTAGCCAAACTGGCAGAAGAAGCCATGGAAAATGGATTCGCGGGAAGCAAAGTCGATCTTACGATCATCAAGCCTTATACGCCTATTGTTTTGGATGGGGAAACCACCCTCACAGCGCTTCCGGCCCATCACGCACCGGAAGCCGGCGGCGGGTACATCTACCTGCTTGAACGCAAGGGCAAGAAACTGCTGTACGCCCACGACACAGGCATCCCGGAAGACAAGGTGTTTGAATACCTGTCAGGACGTGAGCTTGACGCTGCGTCCCTGGACTGCACAGGCACCTACAAGGGAGCTGGCGAGCACCACATGCACATACCGGGCTGTGAAAGTGTTGTCAGCCGCTTGATGGATACAGGTGCGCTCAAAACGAAAGCCAGAGTGATACTAGGCCACTTCTCCCATGGCGGCGGCGCGACCCAGGCCGACTTGGAAAAGGAAGCCGAAAAGCGTGGCTGGATCTCCGCTTTTGACGGAATGACCATGGAGATCTGATACAATTCTGTAAATAAAGGCGGATGACCTTGCCCATAAAGCAAAGTCATCCGCTTCTTTATCTTGAAACTTCCGGAATCAGTCTCACAGCACGCTGGACGACGTGCATTCCACGAACACGCTGTTGTCCTTGCGGCGGGTCAGTTTGGCCTTGTTGCCCTGGCCGTCATCGATTGTCATTTTCTCCAGATCGTACTGGGTCATAAAGGCAACGACGTCGCTTTCCACAAAACCGACCCAGCCTCCGCGGTCGCGCTGTGTCTTTTGTTTGCCTTCCATCATTTCCTCAATCGTGGCCCTTTTGTTTTCTTCCATGCGTATAATCCTCCTTACAAAGTGCCCAACCAGCATACCGCACTTTCGGACCCGCCACAATAGCCCGTCCGCTTTTTTTACAATTGATGCCCGTTTCTGCCGGATGGGTTGGCGAAACATGCAGCAGCAAAGCGGTTTACAGGCTGATTTCCGCGTGAAGCGGCTTGTTTCCCGTAAGCCTTACGGTTTGTTCGTCCGGCTGGCCGCCGCCCACAAACACTTGAAGCTTTCCCTTGTGCGCCTGTGCGTTGCCTTCCTCATCATAGACGGAAAGCTGTTCCTTTAAGATGTGCAGCTTCACCGTTTTTGCTTTACCGGCCTTTAAAAAGACGCTTTCAAACGCGCCAAGCTGCCTTAAGGGTGCGGAATACGCGGGATCTATCAGGCTGACATATGCCTGAACGATCTCCTTGCCGTCCATCTGGCCATCGTTTTTCACGGTGACTTTCAGCTTAATGCCGTCTTTCCCGGCCTTTGCCGTAAGGCCGCTAAATTCAAAGCGGGTGTAGGAAAGCCCATACCCGAAGGGATAGGCCGGCGCTTCCTTCATGTAGCGGTAGGTACGGCCTTCCATGTTGTAATCTGAAAAATCAGGCACCTGCTCCATGGCAGCGTAGAAGGTCACAGGCAGCCGGCCGCAGGGGCTGTACGCACCAAACAGCACATCGGCGATGGCGATGCCGCCCATCTGACCGGGATACCAGGCCTGCAATATGGCGCCAAAATGCTCCTCATGAGGGAAAATGGTGGCCGAGCCTGTCATGTTGACGAGCACCATGGGCTTTTTTACAGTAATCAGCGCATCCAACAGGTTCCGCTGGGATTCGGGCAGGTGCATGGTGCTCCTGTCGCCGGAGCCCAAGCCTTCCTCGCCTTCCTTGTCGCCGTTTAAGCCCGTGACAACGATCACTGCGTCGGCCATCTCGGCGGCTTTCAGCGATTCGCCGATACGGTAGTCCGGCGTTTCGCCCCAGGATGCTTCCACCGAACCGCCAGTTAAGGCACAACCTTCGGCGAAGATCACGCGCGCCTTGGGAAGCGCCGCCTTGATACCCTCCAGCACCGTGTATGTTTCGGAGGGCGTGCCGGTATAGTTGCCCTTCAAAGCATCCCGGCTGTCTGCATTTGGACCTATAACGGCGATGGTTTTCAGGCTTTTCTTTTTCAGTGGCAGAATACCGTCGTTCTTTAGGAGCACCAGTGTATCCCGCGCCATTTCAAGGCTCTTTTTGTGATGCTTTTCGCAGTCATTCAGCTCATAGGGAAGGTTGGCGTACGTCTGATCCTTCATGGGGTCGAACATGCCCAATTTGAATCTGGCCAGAAGAAGCCTGTGGGCAGACTTGGTGATGGTTTCTTCGGTGACCAATCCCTGCTTCACCGCCTCCAGCAAATGCGGGAATACCCAGCCGCAGCACAGGTCGCAGCCGTTGTTCACCGCCAGGGCGGCAGCCTGCGCTTCGTTTTCCACCACCTTGTGGTGCTGATAAATATCCTCGATGGCGCCGCAGTCGCTGACCACATAGCCTTCAAACCCCCACTTTTCACGCAGCGTCTTTTGGAGAAGCGTGGGGGAGGCGCAGGCCGCCTCGCCGTTGACGCGGTTGTACGCACCCATCACGGAGAAGGCGCCGGCTTCCTCGACAGCCGCCTTGAAGGCGGGCAGGTAGGTTTCCGCCATGTCCTTTTTGCTTGCCTTGGCGTCGAACTCATGCCGGTCAGCCTCTGGGCCGCTGTGCACGGCAAAATGCTTGGCGGTGGCAATGCACTTCAAGTATTTGGGATCGTCGCCCTGCAAGCCTTTGATGAAGCTCACGCCCATGCGGGCGGTAAGGAAGGGATCTTCGCCATATGTCTCATGGCCCCGGCCCCAGCGGGGGTCGCGGAACAAATTGATGTTTGGCGTCCACATGGTTAAACCCTTGTAGATGCCCCTGTCTTCCTTTTCCGCCGCGGCGTGGTGCTTGATCCTGGCCTCGTCGCCGATGATGGAAGCAATCTCATGAAGCTGCTTTACATCAAAGCTTGCAGCCATGCCGATGGGCTGCGGAAACATGGTGGCCACGCCCGCCCTGGCCACGCCATGAAGACATTCGTTCCACCAGCTGTATTCGGGGATGGAAAAGCGGGAAAGCGCCGAAGAAAAGTAAGTCATTTGGCTGACCTTTTCCTCCAGCGTCATTTGACCCACCAGGATCTGTGCTCGTTCCTCAAAGGAAAGGGATGTGTCCTTCCATCGGTTGTCCATATAAACATCCTCCGTACATGATTTTGCTGCATACATTATAGCGCTTACATGACCGAATGGTCCAGATTCAATAGCGTCATCTTGATAAATAAAGCACCTCCTGCCTTCATTCCCGACAGGAGGTGCTTTTCATCATATAGGTTTTTATTTACATGAGAGTTTTCGAACTTCTCCGTTCACGTGGGGCTTTTACGTTCTTCAATAACAGCTTCAGGGCTGTTATGGCACAGGCGTGACTTCCGGGGTTTTCGAAGGCAGTACATCCGCATACAGCAGGTTCTGCGTCTTGATGCCCGCAGCGCCGTCCGACGTGAGGCCGTAGTCCTTTTGATAAGCTTTCACGGCCTTTTGCGTGCCGCCGTAATAGCCGCCGGTGACGGTGCCCAAATAGTAGCCCATTTCTTTCAGCTTCATTTGCAGCCAGTACACATCCGCCCCCTTGTCACCCTTGCTCAGGGTGCGGAAGGGCTGGGGCGGCTGTTGCTTACCGTCATACACGGGTGGCGCGGTAGGCGCCGGGGTGGATTTGGGCAGCATGTTCTTCCAATTCAGGGGCGCCGGTTTCAGGGATTGGGTAAGTTCCGGGTCGGAAGGCAGTTTGCCCGTAACAGTCACCACGGTACCCTTGCCCGCGTTTTCATAGATCCACTTGGCGTCGTCAACCAATAAGCGGATACAGCCGTGGGACGCCCGCCTTCCCAATTGACTGTAGGAGCCCACCGCCAGATCCATGGTGTTTTTCGTGTTGTAGATCACGGAATGGAACCCCATGCCGTTTGCAATGGGCGTCCAGTACTGCACATAGACGTTGAATTTGGGGAACAACGGAAAGCGGGAACGGCCGGAGCCCAGCTTCCAGCTGCCTATGCTGCTCGGTGTTGCATAGGTGCCGGTGGAGCAGATCATTTGCCGTACGATTTTCGTATATTGATTGTTTTCATCCAGCCCGTAAGCCGTAACGACCTGGTTGGCCACGTCCACAGTGATGGCGTACGGAACAGGCGTAGGAACCGGGGTGGGCCTTGGCGTGGCGCCGGCCTCCAGCGTTTCCTGGTTGTTGAATACCATGTTCCATGTCTTCTCACCGGTTATGCCGTCAGCCGGAAGGCCGTTGGTCTGCTGGAAGGCGATTACGGCTTCCTTTGTCTCACTTGAATAGGTTCCGGTAATTTCATCCATGTAATACCCAAGCTCAAAAAGCTTCGCCTGCAAAAGCTGCACGCTTTCGCCCTTGGAACCTTTTTGCAGCTTTTTTGTATACGCAATATTCTCTGGGGCGGGGGTTGCCGATCCAGCAGGCGTAGGGGTGGGCGTAGGCGCAGGGGTTACGGTTATGGCAGGAGACGGCGTTTGAATGGGCGCAGTCGCTGTTTTGGAAAGAGCCCGGATGGCGTCAAACAGAAGTTCCTGGGTCTTCACATCCGCCTTGCCGGTTACTTCAAGACCGTTCTTCCTTTGGAAGTCCGATATGGCGTAGAAGGATCCGTCCAGATAGTTGCCGCTGATTTTCCCATCATAATAGCCAAGTTCCGTAAGACTATTTTGAATAGCCTTTACACCCTCGCCAGAATCGCCCTTTTCATAGGGGCGGAACTTTGCGTTATACAGTGCGGACTGGGTTTTGGGATCGGCAATTCCGTTTACATCCATACCGAAATCGCTTTGGAAATCCCGCACAGCGTCGCGCGTGCTTTCCTTGAAAAAGCCGTCGGCATCACCGCTAAAATAATACAGTTCCGTCAGCCGCTTTTGCAAACGGGTGACTTCTTCCCCGCTGTCACCCATCAAAAGCGCTTGCGGCCCGGCCGGAGCCTGAGCAGCCACCGTGCCGCCTTCGGCCAGAGCGTAGACCATACCCAGCAGCAGTACACCTATCAGCATCCATACAGCAAATCTTTTCATGGAGCACCTCAGTTACATTGTTCATAAAAATATTGACCCATGTACAATGAAACGCATTATGCCTGCCGATGGTTCCCCTGATACTGTTTGGAATTGTTACCACCTTTGTTATGCCCAATAGCTGGCATGAATTGCGGCGTTTTGCCTGCCAATTTCTTGTTCCGCTGGCATACCTGTCCCTCTATTGGATACATCCGCTTATTCGTGCAATACATGGTTCATTCCCCTGCCTGTTCCTGTCAAGACACTTAAAAAGGCGGACAGCCTTATATAGCAAAGCTATCCGCCTCCATAAATCTTTTGTACTATTCAAATGTTCTTGGCATATTTCAAACGGTCGCTACCAGCAAAAACAAGGCTCCCAGCACCAGCATTGGCAAGGGACCTCAAAGCAAGATTCCCAAGGCCACTCCCAGGGGTGGTCGCATTCGCGCTCACAGCGCTCGTCACAGCATTCTTCACAGCACTCTTCGCAGCATTCACAGCGCTCTTCAC
This sequence comes from Bacillota bacterium, assembly GCA_023415715.1. GTDB lineage: Bacteria > Bacillota > Clostridia > Christensenellales > Aristaeellaceae > JAEWAH01. The sequence continues at coordinate 21,614 of JAEZJP010000263.1, read as the reverse complement.
AGCATTCGCAGCGCTCTTCACGGCATTTCATGTCCCGATCCATACATTGATTTTGACGTGGCCATTGACTTTGGACCCAGGAATAGTAATAGCTATTATAATACTCATCCATTACGGTTTCCTCCATAAGCAAAAATAGGGCCCGTTTTAAGTATATGTCCATGCAATAGTTGTGGTGTTTCAGGGTTCCCACAAGCAGCAGCAACTTGGTTTATGCACCACCCCCCATCATAAACGCCATATCAAGCTATTCGGGGCTTGTGTTGGTGAAGGCAGCATTTATACAGGAAAAATCCATATCCGCATGATTCCCTGCATGAATTTTGCACAGGAATTCCCCGCCCTCCCGGCGAATACACCTAAGTTTCGATATGTCCATTAAATCATAAAGAGGCCGCTATGAAAAAGTTGTTTTCCCTGCTCCTGCTGACCGTGCTTATGGCCCCCGCCGTCATGGCCTCTGCCGCTCCCAAGGCACAGGACCGGCAAAAAGCCATCGATGAGTTCGTACTCTCGCAAATGGAACTGGGACAGATTCCAGGCCTGGCCCTTGGCATTATGGAGGATGGCAGTATTACCTGTCTCAAAGGCTACGGTACCTTAGACGGCAGCGGCGCGCCGGTAACGCCCGACACACCCTTTGAGGTGGGTTCGGTGGGCAAATCCCTCACAGCCCTTTGCATACGCCAGCTTGCCAACCAAGGAAAAATAGATTACGAAGCGCCGGTACAAACCTATATCCCCTGGTTTACCCTGGCCGATAAAGAGACGGCGGCGCAGATCAGGATCATCGACCTGATCTATCACCGCAGCGGGCTTTCAACCTCCGCCGGCGGCATGGCCTGGAGCTATAACAACAAGTATACCATTGAGCAGGCCGTAAGGATTATGCGCTACGTGATGCCTGACCGGCCCGCAGGCACTACGGAGGAGTACTGTAACCTCAATTTCATCATTCTGGGGCTGGTAGTGGAAAAGGTATCAGGCATGAGCTATTCCGATTACCTGCAAAAGCATGTTTTTGAGCCGCTTCAAATGAAAAACAGCTACCCATCCCGCGCGGAGGCGGGGAACGCCACCCTGGCCCAAGGTCATTATGTTGCATACGGCATTGCTTTACCCAATTACGAGCCCGTGCCCACTGCCCAGGTACCCGCGGGCTTTCAATACTTAAGCGCCCGGGACCTTACCGCCTACGCCGCGCTGTTTTTGAACAACGGCTACAAAGACGGCCGGTCCATTATCCCGGATAATGAGCTGCCTGAGCTTTCCCCCCCCTTCCCGGCCCCCACCAATGCGGACAGGCGGTATAACGCCTACTGGGGAATTGAAAGCGGCAAGGTTCCTGGCAACGGCTACCACGGCCATGCGGGGGCGTCCAGCGGCTATACCTCGGTGCTTTTGATCAATAACGTGGAGAGGCGTGCCATTGTGGTGCTTTTAAACTGCCGTAATGTCTCCGCCGTTCCGGAAATCACGGCCCAGAACATTGGCAACCAGATCGCTTCCATATTGAACACGGGCAAGGTTCCATCTCCCCAAAGGATAACGCATCCCGGCCTTTCACGCAGCCTTCTTCTCCTGGCGGCAGCGATGCTGTTGCCCCTTATCAGGCTTGTTTGGGCATCGCATTTCCTAAAGAGCCTGAACAAGGGCGGAGGCCGAAGGAGGCTGGCCGTTATTTCCTTCGCGCTTATTGATGTACTGCTTCCGTTGATGATACTCATCGGGCTGCCCATCTATTTTGACAACACCTGGCCTTATTTCCTTGCTGCCGGCCTGGAAACATCGCTGCCCCCGCTCACGGCTGCGGTGCTGCTGGCATCAACCGGCCTTATCAAAGCTCTGCTTATGATAAAGCGTGGAAGGAACCTTCCGCCTACATGCTCCGCATAGCTTTCAAACCCCATTTTCCCGGCAGACAAGTGGCGAAAAGTATGCAAAATGAGCAGAATATGTATTAGATGGAAATATCTCTTGACAGGGTATATACCTGATATGATATAGTCTGATTAACCAAAAATTACAACCACTGGAACATAAAGGGGGCATACAAATGAAGCAGGCGTCCGCACGTTTTCCCCTTAATAACAAAGGAAAGCTTTCCGCTTTTCTTCTGGCTTTCCTCCTAGTTTTCAGTCTCATCGGGTTTCCCGCCGCCCTGGCGGGAGATGCAGCCGGCGGCTCAACCGTTTACATGACAAAAGACATCAGCCCCGCCGGACTCATGGCCGTGTATAAGGCGTTAAATCGCGAAGCCACCGGAAAAGTGGCCATCAAGGTCCACATGGGTGAGCCGGGCGGTGAATACTTCCTTTCCCCCGATCTGATTAAGGATTTCGTTCTATCCGTAAACGGCACCTTTGTGGACTGCAACACAGCCTATGGCGGCCGGCGCGCAAGCACGGCCATGCATTTGCAGGCTGCACAAGACCATGGCTTCACCGCCGTTGCCCCTGTGGATATCATGGACGCGGATGGAACGGTGAATCTGCCCATCGAGGGCGGGAAGCACCTGAAGGAAGACGTGGTGGGCAGCCACTTTGAAAACTATGATTTCTATGTGATCCTGTCCCACTTCAAGGGCCATGAAATGGGCGGCTTTGGCGGTGCGATCAAGAACATGTCCATAGGCATCGCCTCCAAGGAGGGCAAATGCCTGATCCATACCGCCGGGAAAAACAGCAAGAGCATGTGGGGCGGCGTACAGGACGACTTTCTTGAGTCCATGGCGGAAGCCGCCAAAGCCGTGGCGGATGACATGGGCGGCAATATCCTGTACATCAGCGTGATGAACAACATCTCCATCGATTGCGACTGCAACCCACGGCCCAAAGCGCCCGATATGCACGACATCGGCATTCTGGCCTCCCTGGACCCCGTGGCACTGGATCAGGCCTGTGTGGACCTTGTCTACGCGGCGGAGGACGGGAAGTCGGTGATACAGCGCATCGAGTCCCGCAACGGGGTGCATACGCTGGATTACGGTGAGCAGATAGGCCTTGGCAGCAAAACTTACACGCTGGTGAATATTGATGATTGATATCCTTCGCAGGGAAGGAATCTACCTGTGGTTTTACTTCAGCGTTCAGCTTGAGCAGATTTTTCCCTACTGGGCGCTGGGGATCCTGCTGGGTTCCGTCATCTCCGTGTTCGGGAAAGGGCGCATACACGCGCTCTTTCTTCGGTTGCAGGGGAAAAAGCTGGGTATCTTCGGCGTGATCCCGGCAAGCCTTATCGGCATCGCCTCCCCGCTTTGCATGTACGGCACCATCCCGCTGGCTGCCTCCTTTTCGGAAAAAGGGATGCGCCACGACTGGCTGGCCGCTTTCATGATGAGCTCCATGCTTTTAAACCCGCAGCTTCTTTTTTACAGCGCGGCGCTGGGCGCAAAAGCGCTGGTGATCCGCTTTGTATCCTGCATGCTGTGCGGAATCACGGCAGGGGTGTGCGTCCATTTCTTCTACAGGGACAAGCCTTTCTTTGATTTCAAGGGCTTTGGCGAATCGTCAAGCCGCGATACCGACCCGAACATGCTGTGGCGTCTTCTCAAGAACATTGGGAGAAACCTTAGGGCCACGGGGGTTTACTTTCTGCTTGGTGTGCTTCTTTCAGCGGTCTTCCAGCGCTATGTGCCCGAGGAGGCATTTGTTAACCTGTTTGGCAACCAGCGGGGCTTTGGCGTACTCATGGCGGCAACCATCGGTGTGCCGCTGTACGTTTGCGGCGGCGGAACGATCCCGCTTTTGCAGCAATGGCTGCTGGACGGCATGAGTATGGGCGCTGCGGCAGCGTTCATGCTCACCGGCCCAGCCACAAAAATCACCAACCTGGGCGCAGTGAAAATCATATTGGGCCTGAAACGGTTTTTGCTGTACCTTACATATGTCATCGTTTTTGCGCTGGCGTCAGGGATTTTAATAGACCTGCTCTTATAAAAATATCAAATACGCTTGACTTGAAGTGAACTCCAAGTGTTATGCTGGTGCGGTGGGGTTCCTTTTTGTATGCCTTCCGTTATAACGCATCAGGAACATTTCCTTCATGGGGGAGGTAATTATATGCGTCCTCAGCCGGCAAAGAACCTGGCAGCCTATTTCTCCAGGGAAGGTGCCAACTATGTGAATGGCAGGATCGTGAATCTGCTCATCGGCAATACACAAACGGTGGCGGAGATGATCCGCGCCATCCTGACCTGCGATACCTTCCGCATCCGTACCGTTAACGATTATCCCATGGATTATGAGCAGGCTACGAGAGTGGCGCAGGAGGAACTGCGCAAAGGCGCAAGGCCTGAGCTATTGATGCGCGTGCAGGATATGCCCGGGTATGAAACGGTCCTCCTGGGGTATCCCAACTGGTGGGGAACGATGCCGATGGCTGTGTACACGTTTCTTGAACAGCATGATTTGGGCGGCAAAACCATCCTTCCCTTCTGCACCCATGAAGGGAGCGGGCTAGGCCGAAGCGTACAGGAAATAGTAAAACTCTGCCCCAAGGCGGATGTGCGGGAGGGGCTTGCCATCCGCGGCGGCAGCATAGGCAGCGCAAAGCCTGAAATCGAAAAATGGCTGAAAAAGAACGGCCTGATCCAATAAATACAGATGGGAAGAAATTGTATATGATTTACAAGCCGTTTCAGGAGCTTTCCTTATCTACCCTGGGCATGGGCAACATGCGCCTGCCAACCGTAAACGGCCAGCGGGAAGTCATTGACGAAGAAAAAGCGCGGCAGATCATTGAGTACGCCTATGAACACGGGGTGAATTATTACGATACGGCCTACCGCTACCATGGCGGCGCCTCCGAAACATTCGTGGGCAAGGTGCTCAGTCAATACCCGCGGGATACATGGTACCTTGCCTCCAAAATGCCGGGGCATATGATGCAGGCCAAGGATGGGAAGATCGTACCGGTAGGTTATCTTGCCGGTGAAACCATCCGCTCCATCGCCGATATCTTTGAGGAGCAGCTGAAAAAGTGCGGCGTGGAATATTTTGATTTTTACCTGCTGCACAACGTATCCGAAACATCCTATGGCTTTTACACGGATCATGACATACGCGTGGTGGAGTACCTGCTTGAGCAGAAAAAAGCGGGGCGGATACGCCACCTGGGCTTTTCAGCCCACGGACGCGCGGAAACCATTGACCATTTCCTGTATGATTTTGACTGCTTTGAATTCGTGCAACTGCAGCTCAATTACATGGACTGGGTTTTGCAGGATGCCAAACGGAAATACGAAGTCGTCACTTCCCATGGTATTCCCGTCATCGTCATGGAGCCCGTAAGGGGCGGGCGGCTGGCTTCCCTCTCCAATGAGGCAAACGAAATGCTGAAAAAGGTCCGCCCGCAATCTTCCATTGCGTCCTGGGCGTTCCGATTTTTGCAGTCCCTTGATAACGTGCAGGTTGTATTAAGCGGCATGACCACCATGGAGCAGATTCAGGAAAACGTGACGCTGTTTTTAAAATCCGATCCGCTTTCCGAAGCGGAAAACGGGCTTTTGTTCAAAGCCGTATCGGATATGATCCGCCTTGTCCCCTGCACCGCCTGCCGTTACTGCTGCGAAGGGTGCCCCAAGGGCCTTAACATACCCAAGCTGATTTCCATGTACAACGAGGCAAGCAATGAAGCTTCCGGCAACATGCTCTTTACGCTTGGCGCCATGAAGAAGGAAGAGCTGCCCTCGGCTTGCCTTGGCTGCGGCGCGTGCGCAAAGCTTTGTCCCCAGGGAATCGACGTGCCCGGTGTGATGAAGCGTTACGCGCAGCTCCTTAAAAAATAGACAGGAGTATATCCACTTCGTTTTCTTTTCAAAACATTCACAAACGCTGCCTTGACACTGAAAATAGCGATATTTATAATGACAATAGACGTCACCTATAGAATAAGACTTGCTTCTACACTGACAGTTAATGTATACAGCGAGGCGAATGTATGATAAGGTTTATTGTGGACAGCACCTGCGACCTGCCGGAAGAAATGATGAAAGAGCATGGCATACTTATGGTGCCGCTGCATGTTCTTTTAAACGGAAACGATTACCGGGATAAGGTGGATATTACTCCGGACGAAATTTTTGATGCCATGCGCAAGGGCCAGCTGCCCAAAACATCACAAGTCGGGCCCGAAGATGTGAGCAATATCTTTCAATCCTGCTGTGACAAGGGCGAAGACTTTATATACCTTACTATCTCCTCTGCACTTTCCGGCACATACCAACTGGCAAAAGTCATCCTTTCGGAATTCATGCAAAAGTATCCCCATATCCGCATGCAGGTGAGCGATTCCAAGGCCGGCTCCATGGCCATTGGCCTTATTGCGCTGCAGGCCGTGCAGATGATTGAAGCTGGGTACGATTTTGACGCCGTGGTAAAGCAGATTGCCTTTATGGCGGATCATATAGAGCATGTGTTCACCATTGCGGACATCAGCTGGCTGGTCAAGGGCGGAAGAATCAGCAAGCTCCAGGGGATGCTGGGCTCCATTCTGGAGGTTAAGCCCATCCTTGAAGTGAAGAACGGGATCATCAACGTTATCAAAAAAGCCAGGGGCAGCCAAAGGGCGCTTGCCATGATGGTGGATACGCTGCTGGAGAGGATATCTGCCTTCCCGGGCCAGATCATAGGCATCGCCCACTCCGACAATATGAACGGCGTGGAAAAAATCAAAAGCCTGCTGACCGAAAAAATTGGGGCTTCCACATTTATCATCAGCAAAATCGGCAGCGTTGTGGGAAGCCATATCGGTATAGGCGGTCTGGGATTGTTTTTCTTCAACCAGAAGCCGGAGCCATATTTCAATACCGGATCATAAATCGCATAATAAAATTGAGCGGGGGATGAATAAAATCCCCCGCTCAATTTATTACCACATCACTTCACCACATCACCATTTGCAAAATCCACGCTGCCCGTTTGGATAAAGGATTCGGGAAGGTTTTGCATACCCCTCGTCTCCTTCCGGAAGACGAGCTTTTTCAGCATTGCCTGCCGTTCCGTTTCCTCCTTAATCTCATAAGGGCGGTAATCCCCCGTGCCCTGGGTGCGGCAGGGGATGACGGCGAAGTTTATAAGCTCCGGTCCTTCCTTTGTCAGGCTGTATCGAAGCTGGAAGATACCCGTGTCGGGGTCCGCCCTGCCCATGGTGCCAAAGGTGAAATTGCCCAGGCTATAGAAGATAGGCTTACCCTTGTAAAATTGCACAGGCTGCAGTATATGCGGATGATGGCCGTATATGACATCCGCACCTAAATCCAGTATCTTCTTGGCGTATGAGTACTGCCAGCTGCTGGGGGCCGTGCGCAGTTCCCGGCCCCAATGCAGGCTTGCGATCACAAGATTGCAGCCCTGATCGCGCAAGCTTTGAATCCTCTTTTCAATCCGCTTTATATCGCTGTCCTGCGGATACGTAAAGCCGACAAACCCGATTTTGATACCCTTTACGTCATAAGCAAGTATCGTATCGGTCATGCTTACGGTTCCTGGGCTGATGGTGCCAAAGTGGGAAATTCCCGCATCGTCCAGTGTTTTCATGCTTTCCTGATAGCCTGCTGCCCAAAAGTCAAAGCTGTGATTGTTGGCGGTGTTCACCACATCAACGCCGGAATGCAGCAAAACCTGTGCGTATTTGGGGTCGGCTACCAGGTTCATACCCTTATTGGCCTGCTTCTTACCGGTGGTGAAAACAACCTCCAGATTCGCCACGGTCACATCGTCCGCGTCAAGATAGGAGCGGACAAGGGAAAAAGGCCAATCGAATCCGTTTTTTTCCACCGTTTTGGCATAACCCTTATCATAGTTCCTTGTGCTGAAAGAATCGCCAATGCTGCAATCGCCGACGAAAGACAGGATGAGCGTATCACCCTGCGACGTTTCCCCCAGTGCGGAAACGGCAATAAAGATGAACAGCACCGTCAGTAGAAATAGCGCAACCTTACGCATGCTTTAGATTCCTTTCGATCTCAAATACAATGTTATTGTAACGGCACATCTTTTGACTGTCAACGTTTTCCTGATTCACCCGTACCATATCCCTGTAATTGGGCTAAAATTTGCCATCTCCTCCCTTGTGTACCGAAAATACTTGTGTTATACTTCTTCCGGTTTAGTCAAAAAAGTAACGAGGCGCTGATTCTTTATGCTGCTTACCATTGCCTTTGCTCCATGCATGGTCTGATCCCGGACGGGATATGCATGGAGCGGTAAACTCAAAACTCGTCCGAATCAGGCTTTGCATCACTCCACTTCAGCAAAATGAATTGAAGGAGCAAAGCCATGAAAGCTATACAAAAATTCGCCGGCATGAGGCATTTTATGATCCTCTGGGCCGGCCAGTCCGTATCGGCGCTGGGCAGCGCCATGACAAATTTCGCGCTCATCCTCTGGGCGTACGGTAAGCAAGGTACCGCCAGCAGTATCACGCTGCTGTCGTTTTTCACATACCTCCCATCGATTCTTTTCTGCTTTGTGGCCGGAACACTGGCCGACAAATGGGACAAGAAGCGTATCATGCTATTTAGCGACCTGACGGCCGCCATGGGCACGCTGACGGTCTTTATACTGTATGGTTCGGGCCAATTGCAGCTATGGCATCTGTATGGCATTAATTTTCTCATCAGCTGCATGAACGCCTTCCAGTGCCCCGCCTCCTATGTGGCGCTGAGTTTGCTCGTACCCAAGGAAAAGTATCTTAGGGCCAGCGGGCTTCAGGTGTTTTCCAACTCCCTGGTAACGGTGGCGACTCCAGCGCTGGCCACGGCGGTCCTAGCCATAGGCGGGTTGAAAACGGTCCTCACCATTGACCTTATCACTTTCGCCTTCGCCTTTTCATCGCTTGCCTTCTTTATTCACATACCCGCGGTGCCCTACAAGGAAGAAAAGAAAGAAAAGTTCTGGAAAAGCTGCCTGCAAGGTTTTGGTTTTTTGCGTGAGCACAGCCCGGTACTGAAAATGATCCTTTTCTTTTCCTTCATCAACCTGCTGGCTTATATGACCGGGTTCGGCATCCTGCCGGCCATGATATTGAAGCGCTCAGGCGACAGCCAGGTGGCGCTGTCCATGGTTTCCTCAGCATTAGGGCTTGGAACGCTAGCAGGTAGCATACTGGTAACACTGATGAAGCCAAACAAGAGCCGCACGCGCGTAATATTCGGTGGTTGTGCCATATCGTTTTTGCTGTGCGATATCCTTTGGGCGCTGGGCAGGAATGTGCCCATATGGGTTTTCGGGGCCTTTTTAGGCAATCTGCCTTTGCCTTTTTTAAACGCCAATATATCTACCGTAATGCGCACCAAGGTCCCCACCGAGCTGCAGGGCAGGGTGTTTTCCACAAGGGATACCATACAGTACTGCACGATCCCCCTGGGCCTCTTCCTGGGCGGATACCTGGCGGACAATGTGTTCGAGCCCTTTATGGCGGGAAGCTCATACCTTAGTCAGTTCTTGTCCCGCCTGGTAGGCACAGGCAAAGGCGCCGGCATGGCGGTGATGTTCCTGATCACCGGGGTCATCGGCCTTGCATCAAGCCTTATGAGCCTTAAGAGTACCTCCTTAAAAAGCCTGGATTCATAACCAAATGTACAAAAAGAACGTCCCGATAAATCGGGGCGTCCTTTTTGTACATTTCCGTTACTCCTTCAGTCGCTGCGGCGACAGCTCCCTCAAGAGGGAGCCTTTTGGAAAGCCTCCCTCTTGAGGCTCCGTAACCCCGACCCAGGCTGTGGCGGAAAAGGGAGGGATGGAGGAGGCTGGCGAAACAAGCGGAGCGCAGCACCGCGACGATTGAGCCAGATGGGATGGTACCGATGAAGGATGTGGAAAGAGTAACCGCTATAGTTAGCTAAAGCCATAGCTAAGAGGAAAAATGGGTTATTACATGCTACCTGATAAAATTTGTCCATTGCCTTTTCTCACGTTCCGGGAGCGGTATGCCTGCCTGCTTACCGGCCTCAATGCACTTAAGCAGCCAAGCCATGTTCCGGCCCAGGGTGCGCATGATCTGCATGCCTTCCAGGTCCTTTTGCACTTCCTCGGGCTTATTTCCGTGTACCATAGCCCAGTACTGGGAACCCACCACCATCATGTTGGAGATGGTCAGGTATTTGAGCATCTGATCCAATGCGGCGGTAGTGCCGGCCCTGCGGGCGGAAACGACGCAGGCTGCGGGCTTTAACGCAAAGCAGTTGCCGGAATAAAACAGCCGGTCCATAAATGCGATCATGGAACCATTGGCGGAGGCATAGTACACCGGAGAGCCAAAGATAAAGGCGTCGGCCTGCTCGCCCTTTTCCAGAACACGGTTCACCATATCATCGTCAAACACGCAGCGGTCGGGGCCGGTATAGCAATGACCGCAGGCAGTGCAACCCTGAATGGGCTTTGCGCCGATATGTATGATCTCCGTCTCCATGCCCTCTTCACGAAGGGTTTTCTCCACTTCGCTTAGTGCCGTGTAGGTGCATCCGTTTTTATGGGGGCTTCCGTTGATAAGCAAGACTTTCATGGCATTGCGCCTCCTTCACAAGGTGGTTTGCATATGCCTATTCTATTACTTCGTCGCAGATGCAATTTCCTGCCCGTAAGCAAAGCATGCGGCCAGAGCTTTTTCATCCGGCACCCACAGCGTGCGCAGCCCGTCGTTGATCATGGCAAAGCCTGCTTCCTCCAAACCTTTGGAAAGCATCTTCACCGCTTCGCCGCTCCAGCCATAGCTGCCAAATGCCGCAGCCTTCTTGTTCCTAAATTTCAGGCCCCGCATCATTTCCATAAGCCCGCCCAAAGCGGAAAGGAAGCCGTTGTTGATGGTGGAGGAACCAAGCAGGATCGCCTTGGAGCGGAACACCTGGGTGATGATGTCGTTTTTGTCTTCCTTGGATGCGTGCATCAGCTTCACCGTTACGGTATCGTCCCCATCCCGGATGCCCGCGGCAATGGCCTCCGCCATCTTTCTGGTTGCGTTCCACATGGTATCATAGATGAGTGTGATCTGATTCTCCTGATAACTGTCGGCCCACCTCATATACTGCTCTACGATTTGAATGGGATTGTTTTTCCAAATCACGCCATGGCTGGGACAGATCATGTCTACCGGCAAGGATAAGCCGAGAACCTCCCTGATCTTTTTGATCACCAGCGGCGAAAAGGGCGTCAGAATATTGGCGTAATATTTCATGCCCTCGCCAAACAATTCCGCCTGATCAACGGTGTCGTTAAAAAGCGATTCGGTGGCGTAGTGCTGGCCAAAGGCATCGTTGGAAAAAAGAATATTCTCCCCGGACATGTAGGTGAACATGGTGTCGGGCCAGTGGAGCATGGGCGCTTCCACAAACACAAGCGATGCTGCACCCAAGGAAAGCGTATCCCCCGTCTTCACTGGATGAAAGCGCCAATCCTGATGGTAATGGCCCTTCAGCGATTTTACAGCGTTTGCCGTACAATAGATGGGTTTATCGGGAATGGCGCGCATCAGTTCCGGCAGCGCGCCGCTGTGGTCGATTTCCCCGTGATTGACAATGATGTAATCGATAGTGTTCAGGTCAATCTCCTGCCTGAGCCTTGAAACGAATTCCTTGTCAAAAGGCTGCCATACCGTATCGATGAGCGCTGTTTTTTCATCCCGCACAAGATACGAATTGTAGGAGGAGCCTTTCCAAGTGGAATATTCCTCCCCATGGAATCTTTTCAGTTCCCAATCCACCTTACCCACCCAGGTTACCTTTTGCGTAAGCGCTTTACCCATAGCGATGCCTCCTTTGCAATACTTGTCTTAAGTATTATACCCACAGCTGTAAATATGTACCGTTGTTTTCACAACGTTTCCCTCTCGTTTTCCATAGAGCGCCGGGTATATCCCTTGGTATAGGGACAGACCTCAATGCATTTGCCGCACAGGGAAATTTCTTCGTTCAAAAGGTCCAAGGAAAGCGCTCTTGCAGCTTTACGGCAAGCAGCGGCGTCGAAAAATTCGTCCCGGTCCATAGCTACATTCCACAGCTTGCCGGATATTGCCTTGCCGGGGCAGTGGTCCATGCAGGCAGTGCAATTTCCGCACTTGGACTTGTCAATGGGTTCACCCAAAGTCAAAGGTGCGTCAGTCAACAGGGATGAAAACCGGACAGCCGGGCCGAATTCCCTGGTCACCAGCAGCGCGCTTTTCCCGATCCAGCCAAGCCCTGCCCTGGTGGCCACAGTCTTGTGTGGAAGGTCTGTTCGGTAGCCGGGATGCTCCTTCACATTTGCCCTCGTCTTGGCATGAGCACGGTATCCCCTTGACTGAAGATATTCCGAACCTGCTGTCACCAGGCCGTCAAGCTGATCGTTGATTTTATGATAAGCGTCAAAATAGATTCTGCTTGGGCCGCCCGAAATGGACTGCAACACGGGAACGGGCAGCCTTACCGCCACGGATACGCCGTGCTGCAATTCTCCCTGCACAATCCCTGTCAGATCTGCAAAGCCGCTAAGCGACGCTCCTTTTTCCAAAAGAAAATTGTGAAGATCTACAGACAATGCGTTCATGGCGCAGCCCCTCCCCTTGGCAGTCTGAAATGCAGCGATGCCATCAAGTATGCTTATGCTTTCAAACCCAGCCACATCACGCTGAGCGTGCCATGCTCCTGTATCTTATCAAAGCCCATTTCCTGATACATGTGCAGCGTGCCGCGATAGCGCTTTTGAAGGTCGTCCTTGATATCCACAGGCAGCGTGAGCACGGCATCATAGCCCATCTTCCTGAAATCTTCCACGGCGGCCTTCAGCAAAAGCCTAGCCACGCCCTGTCCCCTGTACTCCGGGCGGACCACATAGCACAGGACCGAGCCTACTTTCTTTCCCTCAATGACAGGCTGCATTTCCGTCTTGATGCGTATGAACTGGTCCGCACTGTCGGCGCAGCACCAGCCGATGCATGTATCCCCGTCAAAGGCGAGATACCCGTGCATCTTTCCATCCTTTATCGCCTGCATAGCCTCGGCGGCGTTATGCTCCCCGGTGCGGTGCTGCCATTCCTCCTGGCTGCAGTCTGTGTAGTAAAAACGGCAAAAGCACGTGGACCAGTGCGGCGCGTGATGAAAATCCAGGGAACCAAGATATTGAACAAACGTTTGGGCCAGCTTCGGGCCAAGGGGCTTCACTTTGTAAGCCATATGAATAACCTCCGTTTCGATATTACTGCAAAAGCGGAAACGCCAGCTTCTGATTTTCAGGCAGGTACATATTCTCCCTGTCAATGACGCGGCTCTCCGTATAGTACCAGTCTGGAATGCTATGACCCGACAGAGCCTGTATGGAAAACTGCACACCCAGATACCCCATGGCAAAAGGCATGCCCAGCACCATGGCATCCACCTGACCGCTTTCCAAATACAGGTTGCGGTTTTGACCGCAATCCATACCCACCAGGGGAATATCCATCTCGGAGCGGCCCATAGCCAGTGCGCATGTTTCCGTGCCAGACCCGGTAAGTACCAGGATGCCGTTTATTTTCGGATTTAAAGCAAGCAAGTGAAGCACATCGTCAGCCGTCTTCCCCTCCAGAGGCATTTCATCAACGATCTGAAGATCCGCCTCCGCGGAAAGCACGGGCAATGCGCCAGTCTTGCGGAGGCCGGCGGCCACATCCGCATCATCCCCTGTTATGAGCAGCACATGGCCCGGCTTTTCCATGCGTTCAATCAGCGCTCTTGCGGCCAATGCGCCGGCCTCCTGATGGTTGGCGCTGATGGTGCAGTCTGATCCGCCTGTAATGGGCGATTCGCCCAAGGTCAGAACGGGCACTTTCCTGCGCTTCGCTTCCTCGAACGGTTTCGTAAGATCCGCTCCCTGCACAGGCACAAGTATAAGAGCTTTTATGTTTCTTTCCAGCAATTGCATCATCAAATCCGCCTGGCTTTTCGCGGCGTCGCCGGAGTAGTCGGCCGTGGCGGTGATCAGTTCCACCTTTTGTTCCCGGGCCGCCTGCTTGGCCCCCTGCTTCATTTGCAAAGCGCCGGCGCCAATGTCTGTATCCAGCAAAAGGGCAACCGTTCCCCCTGTCACCTGTGTCCTGGTGCTGACCACGGGCGTCAGGCCCCAAATCAACGCCAGGGCAGCCAAGGCAATGCAGAGGATGGAGACGATCACATGCTTTTTCATTCCATCCCCTCCTGCCGTTTGGGCAGGCGTATGAGCACTTCCGTGCCCTCATCCTGCACGCTGTTGATGGTAAGGCCGTATTCCTTGCCGAAGGTGAGCTGGATGCGCTCGTGCACGTTTTTCACACCGATCCCCGAGCGCCCTGCTGGGGCGGTGAGTATGTTCTCCACCTGCTGGGGCGACATGCCCGCGCCATTGTCCCGAACACGGAAAACAAGAGTATCGCCTTCCAAATAGGCGCCTATTTCCACCAGCCCTTCCTCAACGGAATACTCCTCCAGCCCGTGCTGGATGGCATTTTCCACAATGGGCTGCACGATCAGCTTAATGGTGCGTTTTTCCAGCGTTTCCTCCTGGGCTGTGATGACGTAGTCGAACTTGTTCTGAAAGCGCATCTTTTGTATGATCAGATAGTTGCGTACATGCTCAAGCTCTTCCCGCACGGTAATGATATTGCGGCCTTTGCTGATAGAAATGCGGAAGAGCCGGGCCAGCGCCGTAACCATAACAATGGCTTCCCGGCTGCGGCCGCGCTCCTCCATCCAAACAATGGAATCCAGCGTGTTATACAAAAAATGAGGATTGATCTGCGCCTGGAGGGCGTTCAGTTCATGCAGCCGCTTTATCTCCTGCTCATGGACGATTTGCTCCATCAGGAGGCGGATGCGGCCCAGCATATGGTTGAAGGTGCGGCTGAGGGACCTGATCTCCGCAAAGCCCTGTTCCTGGATGCAAACGTCCAGGTTGCCCGCCTCCACCTTGGCCATGATCTTTTCCAGCTGGAAAATAGGCGTTGCCACATGAACGGCGGATAAGACAGCCACCACAACCGCCAGCAATGCCCCGGCAATCAGTATGGAAACGGTCACACGGAACAGTTCAGGCTGTATGGAGAGTATCTCGTCCAGATATGCCACACCCACCATGCGCCAGCGGGTATAATCCACAGTGGTAATGGTCAGAAGCCGCTCCCGGCCGTCCAGCACGTCGCGGCACCGGCCAAACACCTGCTTTAAGACGGCGTCCAGGTTTTCCTGCTTTAAGCCCGCGTAGATCAATTGCTGCTGCGGATGGTACACAATCTGCGTCTGCGTATCCACCAGATATACATAGCCGCTCTCGCCAAGGCTGATATTTTCGCAAAGGCTGCTGATGGCGCTGAAAGCAAAGTCCGCCATAAGAACGCCCGTCTCCCGCACTCCATTCCGCCTGTATTCCACCGCGCGGCTTAAAGTAATGATCCAGGCGTACTGCCCGGCGAATATGTTCTGCACATAAGGGGAGGAAAAGAACACCGCGGTTGTGCCGGACTTTTGAGGCTTTAAAAACCAGCTGTAGGCGGTCACTTCCGAGGCGGGTTTTGCAAGCCCGCCCGCCGTGCCGGCCAGAAGTTCCCCCTTGGGGGAAAACAGCGCCATGGCAGACACATCCTTGCGGCTCTTTTGCAAAAAGGCCATGTCCTCTTCCAAATCGGGCATCGTTACATCCTGCGAAACGGTGACAAGGTTATTCATGTAGTCCATGGTTTCCAGCATTCCGCTCACATACACGCCCAGGCTGGCATTGCCCTGATCCACCGTCTGGCGCGTCCGGTCCATGGCGTTCTCTTCCAATATGTGGGAAAGTCGCGTAACCAGGCTGACACTTACAAACAGCAAAAGCAATATCATACCGCCCATAAAAAAGGCGGTGATAACCATCTGCAGGCTGTTGGCTTCCGACTTGCGGCGAAAATGCCACCTCATGGCCTTTCCTCCCTGGGATTTTTACGGGCCTGGGTCGGGGAAATACCAAAATGCTTCTTGAAGGAATAGCTGAAATAGCTCGGATCATTGAGGCCCACCTGCTGTGCTATGTCTGCGGTCTTCAAATCGCTGCCGGCCAGCAGCGTCATGGCCTTGTCCATGCGCAGCTCGGTCAGGTATTGGTGAAAAGTCTTTTTCGTTTCCCGTTTGAACAGCGTGCTGAAATAGGCGGCACTGATATGCAGCTGGCGGCACACCTTTTCCAGGGTGACGTCGCTCCTGCAAAAATTACCGTTCACATAATCAACAGCCTCGCGCGTAAGAAGCTTGCCGGATTCCAACCGCGTATCCCGTATGGAGCCGGTCAGGCGGCGGCACAAAGCGCGAAGCATGGTTTCCGTCTCCATGAGGTCGCGGCTTTTGAGCATGTTTTCCAGGGATGGCCCTGGCCCTTCACCGGGATTTGCCCATTCCACCTCCAGATCGCGGCCGGTACGGATGATGGCCAGGAATATTTCCAGCAGATACACCTGATAATCCCGGAAGGCAGCCTTGGATTTGCGGGCCTCCTCCATCAATTGGTGTATCAATTCCTCCGCTTCACCCGTATTGCAAAGCTTGATGCTGTTGGACAGCGCCCTAAGCGTGATTTCTTCTGCGGCCAGCTGCCTTGCGCTGCCAGGTTCCACATCGGCGATGGCCAAGATCTGTCCGTTTTCCAGCAAAGAGGACTGGTCCAGTGCGGAAGACGCCTGATCCGCCGCGTGGTGAAGCTGATGAAGATGCACGCAGGGGTTGCTTATGCCAATGGCGATTACGCAGTCCAAATACCGCCTCACCGTCTGCTGCGCAGTTACCAGCGCATCCATCAAAAGGGAAAAAGGCTGGTATTCTTCCTCCCTCAGCAGGAACAATACGGCGATCAGCCCGTTGTAATGAAACACATGGCATGGTGTTTGGCCTTGCAATACCTCCTCCACAATGTTCATTACGGCAAACCGCATCAATTCCGGATCACGGCTCAAATCATGTTCTGTTTTTTCATGCAAGGCGGCGCCCAAACGAATAAGCGATACGGCATAGCGGGTGCTTGCGATGGAAAGCTCATACCGGGCCGCGCTTTCCATGGCCTCGCCTGGAGATATGCCGCCGTTTAAAAGGGATGTAAGCAAAAGCTCCCGCAATATAGGCAGGCTGCATCTAAAATGTTCCCGCAGCGTTTTTACGTCGCTGCGCTGGGCAAAATCCTCATCCAGGTGGCTTTTTACGCGGCGCAGAACCTGTATAAACTCGTCGGATGAGATGGGCTTCAATACGTAATCCTTAATTTGAATCTGTATCGCCTGGCGGGCATAGTCAAACTCGTCATAGCCGCTCAACACAACAAACTGCACGGTGGGCAGCGTTTGTCTCATGCGCCGCGCCATTTCCAGTCCATCCAGGAAGGGCATGCGGATGTCCGTCACAACCAGGTCGGGCGATACGCTCTGTGCAACCTGCAATGCTTCCAGCCCGTTTTCCGCCACGCCCACAACTTGAAAGCCTTCCTGCTCCCAATTGATGATCTCCAACAGCCCATCGCGTATTTCCGGTTCGTCGTCCACCAGCATCAGTCGGTACATATGGTACTCATTCCTCTATCCATTTACGTTGGCTACAATATAACACAAAACCCGCCGGTTAGGAACACCTTAGGGGAAACGGAAGATGAATATGTTAACATAGGCGGGGAGGGATCCTTTTGAAAAAGGATCCCTCCCCGCACTCCTCCCAGGAAAACTTTATATAGAGATAGATATTCAACAATACCGGCCTGCCGGCCTTTCAACTTCTTCTCTGTGGGGGGTGTGTTTGGTTATCAAATCCATTCATCTTCGCCTGAATGCCGTAGGGGCGATTATTAATCACCCGCATGTAGCGGATAGTCCATTGTTTGTTTATAGACTTTTCTGACGGAGGTCGTGATTGCTTCTGTAGTTGAAATACCAATGCTTTGGCCCGGTATTACAATTCTAATCTTCCGAAATTTCTCAGCAGCAGCATTTTTTCCGTATCTTTTACAGCCCGCCACCAGTTTTCGCTGATGGCAAACGCCTTTGCATACTTTTCATTGTTCTCAAACCAGCTCCAGGGAATGGGCCATACGCCATTTTGCGGCCTGGTATCAATCAGATAATCCAGTTCCTTCTGTACAATGTCCTCATTGTCCTTGTAATAGGGGCTTTCGGGCGAACCGATATAGTTAGAGGGCCGTACGCCGTAGTGCACCCATTTGGATGTATCCCGCTCGATGGTGTCATGCACGTGTTTATGAAGTGCTTTCGTAAGAAAATCGCAGTCAATCTGTTCCTCCAGCTCAGCTTTTTGGATGCTGTCAAGAAGCGCGCAATATCCGCCAATGCCCATATCGCCATACCGGCCAGGCTCCCTTAGCTTTTCGATGACGGAGCCGGCAAACGATAACGCCTTTTCGTACAGTCCCGTATTCTTGTCACCGTAAAGCAGTATGAAGCCCGCAATCCCTGCCGTGAGACCGATGCTCTCATAGGCATTGGCTTCCTCATTGTACGTCCACCAGGGCGCGTGAGGAGTTAAGTCATTTGAGGGGATGCTGAATCTCCAGCCATAGTAAGTTAAGTCAGGGCTCTGGGCAAGGTAGCGGAATATTCCCTGAAGCAAGGGATGGCTCAAATCCAGAAAGCCGATGGATTTGAGAATGTTCATAGCGTTCAGGGTGGTATAGGGCGAAGAGTTCGGATTCCAGCTGTCCGGCTCCAGGGCATGGCCAAAACCGCCGTCTTCATTCCGGTATAAGGATAATTCCGCAAGGACCTCTTCTTGGCTTCCGTTTTCAAAGTGAAACTGCCATACCGCCAAATCAACAGGCCTTGCGTTGCGGTGCATCCACAATTTAACTTCCTGAAATGCCTGCGAAGTCAGCTTCTTCATCTTTCGTGCCTCCCCTTGATCCATTGCTCTTATTCTACCATACAGGAAAAAGGGCGGCAACCGCTGCTGCAAACTGCACACCAAATAACAAAAGATATGGTGGGTGGCATGGTGTGATGTTTTGTAATGAAAATCTTAAATAGTTTCATTATCCGCGATAATGTAGGGGCGAACACAGTTCGCCCCTACATTTTATCATAGAAATACAATCTTGCTTTTTGCCTCGACCGCAGACACAAAAACCTTCTCTTTGAATTGCATAATAAATATGTGCTTAGTGCTACATCCACTTCATATAAGGTGCGGGGAGAGCTTCTTTCTCAAAAGAAGCTCTCCCCGCATCATCTCACAAAACGTATTCCTTTTTCGCCTCGGGTTTGCCCGTCATTTCCCGGCGTTTTTTTGCGTACTTCTCGTTTTCGTTACCCAGTACGGCATAGGAAGCGATTTTGCTTTCCTCCACGCCCGGCTGGTTGAAGGCGTCGATATCGAACAGCTCTCCGGCGTAGGCGGTAGCCATCTGGAAGAAGTACAAAAGCTGGCCGATGGTATGGGCGTTCACTTCCGGCAAGGTGATGGTCTGGCTCATGCGCCCGGCCCGGTAGAGAGCATATTCGGTGCCTTGAAGCTCCGCGGCGATCAGCTTGTTCAGGCTCTTGCCGCCCAGGAAAGCCACATCCGGGAAGGCTTCGCAGCCATGCGGTATAGGCGACTCGGTGCGGAAAGTACCAACCTTCAGGAAGGTGATCACCTTGTCATAGGGGCCTTCGGT
The DNA here is from genome assembly GCA_023415715.1 of Bacillota bacterium. Taxonomy (GTDB): domain Bacteria; phylum Bacillota; class Clostridia; order Christensenellales; family Aristaeellaceae; genus JAEWAH01. Next base: position 2,013 of record JAEZJP010000263.1, on the reverse strand, counting down.
GTACAGCTGAAGCTGGCTGTGCTGGTCGGTAACGCCAAGGGCCTTGGTAGGAGTCTGGCCCACATTGACCGCCATGCCCTTGCGTGTCACATTCTTGCCCAACGATTCGGCCCACAGCTGGCAGAACCAGTCGGCCATGTATTTCAGGCTGTCTGCATAAGGCATGACCACCTGAACGTTCACATCCATATCCTGCATGGCAATGTACTGCAAAACCGCCTCCAGCAGCGCGGGGTTCTGCCACACATCGTCATTCTTGCAACGGGCATCCATATCCGCAGCGCCCGATATCATGGCCTTGATATCAATGCCACACACAGCCGCTGGCAAAAGACCCACAGGGCAAAGCTCCGAAAAGCGTCCGCCCACGCTGGAAGGGATATAGAACAGCCTGAAGCCCTCCGTCTTGGCCAGTTGGATCAGGTTGCCCTTCTCACGATCTGTAGTAGCGATGATGTGCCTTTGCCAGCCGGCGCCCACTTCCTTTTTCAGAAGCTCGCTGATGATCAAATACTGGCTCATGGTCTCGGCTGTAGCGCCGGACTTGGTGATCACATTGAAGCAGGTTTTTTTGACATCAATCACATCCAGCAGCGACTGCATCCGCTCCGGATCGATGTTGTCCTCCACATACAGCCTGGGGCCGCCCCGCTTTTCAAATGGCAGCTCGTTATAATGAATATGGTTCAGCGCCTGTTGAACGGCGATGGGGCCCAAGGCTGAACCGCCGATACCCAGCACTACAAAGGTATCGAAATCCCGGCGGATTTCCACAGCCACCTTCTCTACTTCGGCAACGATCTCATTCTGGTTATAGGGCAGTTCCATCCAGCCCAGCCATCCGGTGCCCCGGTTCTTCTGCAAAGCCTGATGCGCCCTTAAGGCATAAGAAGCCAGCGTGTCCACCTGGCCGGCGTCAATACCGTACTGCAAGCCAAGCGTGTCGGTCATCATATGGTTGATATCCAGCGTAATCCGTTGGTTGGACATGAAGATTTCCCCCTCCAAAATATCATGCCAATAAAATGGTCATGCCATTATAGCATAGTTTTCCATGAACGGAACAGGATGTTCCGATAGAAGCGGCAAAAATAAGCAGCTATTCCCGCTATTTCAGGCAGCATAACAAGTGCCGGGCCAGTCATCGCTGTATCCCGCCATCAAAGTTACAATTTTTTTGTCTTTTTTAAGTTTCAGATAATATGCTGCCACAAACCTTGCCGGCGTACTACGCCCCTGCTTATTATTTGCTGAAGATAAATTGAAGCTTGTTCTGAAAGAAATAGTCGTGGGCGAAACTGTTTTCCACAACCGATGCGACCAGTTTTCCGCACCCCGAGAATGCGCTTTCCCCAATGCTTAATACGGTTTGCGGAATGGAAGCCGTCGTCATATACGAGCATTCGCTGAAGGCGTAGGCACCGATTGATTGAACGCCGGGCTGGATCAGCACGCTTGCCATGAAATCGCAGGACATGAACGCGCCGTCGCCTATGGATACTACAGTGGCGGGAATGGTCATTTCACGAAGATTTCCGCAATAGGCAAAGGCGTAAGGCCCCACCTCGGTCGCGCCGTAAGGGATATTGGCCTGCTTAAGCCAAGTGCAGTTAGAAAAAGCCTGGGAGCCGATGCTTGTTACGCCATCGGGAACCTGAATTTCTTTTAATTCCTCGCAAGCGGCAAACACGCTGGCGGAAAGCTTTGTCAGGCCCTTGGGCAGAACAACGGATTCAAGCTTGGCACAGCCTAAAAACGCGGATTCACCAATAGCTGTAACGCTGTCCGGGATGATAACGGAGGTCAGGTTTTTGCAGGAGGCAAACGCTAAGCTGCCTATTTGGAGCGTGCCATCGGGAACCTTAAAGGCTGTGCCTAAAAGCGTCTGGGGATACGTATGCAAAAGCTTCTGCTGCTTGTCAAACAGCACGCCGTCCATCACTTCAAAAACAGGATTGTCCGCAGCGACTGTTATGGAATTAAGGTTCAGGCATCCGTCAAACACACCGGTAC